>NZ_BSOY01000064.1 GCF_030160755.1 Brevundimonas denitrificans
GGCCGGCGCCGCGGCGTCAGCAGCGGCGCCGGCTCCGGCGGCGGCCGGGGCCTCATCCGCGGGGGCCTGGCTGCAACCGGCCATGGCCAAGGCCGCCATCAGTGCGGCGACCGCGAGCGTACGCTTCATCCCGTATCGTCCTTGAAAAGACTGTCGTTGAGTGGCCGCACCGTGGCCCAAGCCTGCGGCGGCGGCAAGGCGGGTTCGCGCCTTCGCCAAGGCGCGAATGACGCAGGCGTCACCCGGTGGCGGCGTCGGCCTCGCCTCCGCCGCTGTCGGCGGATTCGCCCTCGTCCCCCGTCGCGTCCTCGCCGGTGTTCTTGACGGGTTCCGGGTCGGCCTTAGCCGAGGCGGCGGATGCGCTGGAGGCCGTGCCTTCACTGGCGAGGGTCTCGTTGACCGTGTCCTGGTCGGGGTCGATCTCCGACCCGGTCGCGGCTCCCCCCTGCAGCGAGCCGGCGCGGGTGTCCGAACCCATGTCGCTGCCCGACAGGGCCTCGGTCAGGGCGTCCGGCGTGCGGCCCAGATCGGGCTTTTCGCCCATGTCCTCGGCTTCGCGGGCGTCGGCGGTCTTCGGCGTGTCGCTCATGGTGAAGCTCCTTCGCGGGAAGAAGCGGGTGGAGCGGGCAGGGGTTCCCTCCCTTGGTCCGTCACCCTCGGGCCCGCCTTGAGGGTTGAACCCCGGGCGTCCCATACGACAGAGGCGGCCCGCCACAGGACGGGCCGCCTCTCTTGATCGTGCCGCGGTCTGTCCGATCCCCGGGTCAAGCCCGGGGATGAGGACAGCAGGCTGTCGTCACTTGCCGAACAGCTTGTTCCAGCGGCGCTTGTCCCGGTTCTTCCACGTCCCGCGGTGATAGGCGTCCGAGCCGATCAGCGGCACCACGGTGGTGGCTTCGGCGAAGACCATCTGCTCGTGCGTGGTCTGGACCTTGCCCCACGACGCCGCTTCTTTCAGCGTCGAGGACGAGCAGGCGCCGTCGCGCACGTCGGCGACCGTGATCTGGACCGCATAGCGGTGCATCTCGGCCTCGACGCCGAGGATCTCGGCGCAGACGACCGTGTCCTGGGCGAAATTCTTCGGCACGCCGCCGCCGACCATGAACAGGCCGGTGACGCCCGCGGCGATCTTGATGTCGGTCAGTTCGCGGAAGTCGGCGACCGCATCGATCATCAGATAGGGCTGGCCTGCCGCGATCCGCTCCTTCTGGTGCTTGACCAGGCCGAAGCCGGCCGAGCTGTCGACGAAGGCCGGGCAGAAGATCGGCACGCCCTCTTCATAGGCGGTCTGGATCAGCGAGCCGGGCTTTTTGGCGTTCCCTTCGGACAGCCACTTGCCCATTTCCCAGATGAACTCGCGCGAGGAATAGCCCCGCGGCTCGAGCTGGTTGCAGATCTCCAGGATGGTGTGGTCGCAGGCCTGGAGCTCTTCCTCGTCGATATAGGTGTCGTAGATCCGGTCGATGTAGTTGTCGCGCAGGACGTTGTCGTCCACCTCGCCGGCGGCCTGGTAGTGTTTGAAGCCGAGGGCCTCGAAGAAATCCATGTCGACGATCGAGGCGCCGGTGGCGACCACGGCGTCGATCATGCCGAACTTCACCATGTCGCGGTACACGTGCATGCAGCCGCCGGCCGAGGTCGAACCGGCGAGGATCAGCCACGGCGAGCAGTCCTTGTCCTCGAGGGCCATGTTGAAGATGTCGGCGGCCCGGGCCGTGTCGCGGCTCGAGAACGACATCTTGCGCATGCTGTCGATGATCGGACGGGCGTCGAAGGACGTGATGTCCACGTGCTCGACGGTGTTCTGAAGCAGCTGGGCCTTCTGGTTGGTCTGAACGGGAGCGTTCATTGCAAGGGTTTCCCTTTGGTTTGAGCGCCCGTCGTCAAGAAAAACAGCGGCCCGGACGGAGCGACGGGCCGCTGTTGATTACAAACGCATCAGCGACGGTTTAGCGCCGTTGCTTCTTCCGCTGGCCGGCCTTGCCCTTCGGGCGCGACAGGCGAACCACCTTGCGCGCGGCTTCTTCCGCCGTGGTGCGCACGGTCGGGATGGAGCGCGGCGCCAGGCCGTAGAGCGACGCCATCGGCGCATCCTCGACGCCGGCGATGTCGTGTTCGCCGTAGCCGTTGAAGCCGGTCGACATGGCGACGCCGTAGGCGCCCAGCATGCCGATCTCGATGAAGTCGCCTTCCTGCACATCGGCCGGCAGCCAGAACGGTCCCGGCATGTGGTCGATGGAGTCGCAGGTCGGACCGTAGAAGCGGAACGGCTTGAGTTCGTTCGCGCTCGCGCCGTCCCGGACCAGCTTGGTCGGGAAAGGCCAGCGCGAATGGGTCGCGTCGAACAGCGAGCCGTAGGACCCGTCGTTCAGATACAGGGCGTCGCCCTTGCGCAGGTCGACCCGGCACAGGACCGAGGACGACTCGGCCACCAGCGCCCGGCCGGGCTCGCACCACAGCTCGGTCGTTTCCGACACCGGCATCTCGTTGAAGCCGCGGTGAATGGCGTCGGCGTATTCCTGCATGTCCGGCGGGACCATGCCCGGGTAGACCGAGGGGAAGCCGCCGCCGACGTCGACGATGTCCACGAACACGCCCGCGCGGGTGATGGCGCGGCCGACCTGGGCCATGGCGGCCTCATAGGCGGACGGGCGCATGCACTGCGAACCGACGTGGAAGCAGACGCCCATCAGGCCGTCCTTGACCGCCTGGCGGGTGGCCAGCAGCAGGGACGGGGCGTGATCCGGCGAGACGCCGAACTTGCCCGACAGGGAATAGGCCGCGCCGTCGGCCGAGACCGTCATGCGGACCAGCAGATTCAGGTCCGTGGCATTGCCCGTGGCGTCGAGGATCTTGGCCAGCTCGTCATGGCTGTCCAGCGAGAAGGTGCGGACGCCGTGCTCGAAATAGGCGCGGGTGATCGCGCCGCGGCTCTTGACCGGGTGCATGAAGGCCAGGCGCGCGTCGGCGCTGACCGAACGGACCAGTTCGATCTCGGCGAGCGAGGCGACGTCAAATCCGGTGACCCCGGCCTCGACCAGGGTCTCGATGACCCAGCGCGAGGGATTGGCCTTCACCGCATAGAAGACGTCAGCGTTCAGATTGTCCTGGAACCAGCGCGCCGCTACGGAAACCGAACGCGGCCGCACGAGTGCGACGGGGCGTTCAGGGGACCGCTCGCGGACCAGGTCCAGGGGAAATGGATACGTGCGCAATTCACGTAAACCCCTGTAATTGTTAAACCCAGCCGGCGTTAGCAGCGCATAGAGTCAGACCACGGGGTCCGCCGGAAGCCGCGATGTAGGGTCAGCGGACTGTCATGTAAAGCGGTTTTTTCTAGGCGGCCGTTGAGTTTGCGCCATGATTTCCGTGCCCGGACGAATGCGCCGGATCGACTTCTCCTCCCCCGACATTGGGGACGGGGCCCGCTTGCCGGCCCGCCAGTGTGACACAGCCGTAACTTGTCGCCTCACCGACCGCTGATACCGTCGTCCGCCAACCTTGGGGGACTTCCGATGCGCAACGCCGCCTTCCTCGCCGCCGCCGCCATTCTGCTTTCGGCGCCCACGCTCGCCATGGCCCAGTCGGCCGCGCCCGTGCCTCCAGCTGTGCTGGCCCGCAGCGTCGACATCCCGTTCGAGGAGTTCACCCTGGATAACGGCCTGCGCGTGGTCGTCCACACCGACCGCAAGGCGCCGGTCGTGGCGGTGGCCGCCTGGTACAATGTCGGCGCCAAGGACGAGCCCGAGGGCCAGACCGGATACGCCCATCTGTTCGAACATATCGGCCTGTTCAATCCGACGGAGAATGTGCCCGGCGGCCTGATGGAGCCGCTCCGCGCCATGGGGGCCACCGACTGGAACGGCACCACCTGGTTCGACCGCACCAATTTCTTCCAGACCGTGCCGACCTCGGCCCTCGACCAGGCGCTCTATATGGAGAGCGACCGGATGGGCCATCTGCTCGGCGCCCTGACCCAGGAGCGGCTCGATAACCAGCGCGGCGTAGTCCAGAACGAGAAGCGGCAGGGCGACAACCAGCCCTACGGCCTGGTCTATTACAGCCTGCTCGAGACCCTGTTCCCGGCCGGCCATCCCTATCGCCACTCGACCATCGGCTCCATGGCCGATCTGGACGCCGCCAGTCTGGAGGACCTGCGCCAGTGGCACCGCGACAACTACGGTCCGAACAACGCCGTCCTGGTGCTGGCGGGGGACATCGACGTCGCCACCGCGCGCCGCAAGGTCGAACAGTATTTCGGCCACATCCCGCGCGGTGCGGTGAATGAACCCGCCCAGGCCGACATTCCGACGCTGCCGGCGCGGATCGACACCGTCATGCACGACCGGGTCCCCAACACCCGGCTGTACCGCACCTGGGTCGTGCCCGGCCTGCTCGACGCCGCGGCCGCCGATCTCGGGGTCGCGGCCGCGGTGCTGGGCGGTCTGGCCAGTTCACGGCTGGACAATGCGCTGGTGCGCGGCGACGAGACCGCGACCTCGGTCACGACCGGATACCAGGCGTTTCACCGGTTGGGCATGTTTCAGGTCACCGTCGATGTGAAGCCGGGACAGGACGCTGACGCCGTCTCGCGCCGTCTCGACGAGCTGATCGCCGACTTCGTGGCCTCGGGCCCCACCGAGGATGAGATCGCCCGGACCGTGGTCAGCAGCCTGTCGGGCCGGATCCAGACCCTGGAGCCTGTCGGCGGATTCGGCGGCAAGGCGGTCGCCCTGGCCGAAGGCGAACTCTATGCCGACGATCCCGGCTTCTATCGCCGCCAGCTCGCGGCCCTCGGCGCCGCCACGCCCGCGTCCGTCCGCGCGGCCATGGACCGCTGGCTGACCCGGCCGGTGCTGGCCACCCGCGTCGAACCCGGTGAGCGCGAGGCCTATGCCGAGGCGGCCGACGATCGCCCTCCGCCCGAGCCCGCCGCCGCCCTGACGGTGGTTCCGCGTGAACCCATGCCGGCTGTGGGCGCGATGAAGCCGCTCGACTTCCCCGATGTGGAGCGCACGACCCTGTCGAACGGGATCGAGGTCATCTACGCCCGCTCGACCACCGTGCCGGTCACCCGGATGGCGGTGGAGTTCGACGCCGGGGTCGCCGCCGACCCGGCGGATGCGCCCGGAACCCAGCGGCTGATGCTGGACCTTCTGACCGAGGGCACCGAAAGCCGCACCACCGTCGAGCTGGCCGAACAGCAGGAACGGTTGGGAGCCACGATCAACGCCTTCGCCACCACTGACCGGACCGGCGTCGGGATGAGCACCGTCAGCGCCAATCTGGAGCCCTCTCTGGACCTGCTGTCCGATGTGATCCGCAATCCGGCCTTCCGGGCCGAAGACCTCGAGCGGCGCCGCAACCAGCAACTGGCCGGGATCGCGCAGGAACTGTCCTCGCCCGGCGGGATCGGCGGGCGGGCCCTGCCGGTGGTGCTTTACGGACCTGACCATCCCTATGGCCGGCCCGTGTCGGGTCTGGGCGTCACGGCGGCGGTGCAGGGACTGGATCGCGACGACCTGACCGGGTTCCATGAGGCGTGGATCCGTCCTGACAATGCAAAGATATTCATCGTCTCGGACCGGCCGCTGGCCGAACTGGCCCCGATGCTGGACGCCCGGTTCGGCGCCTGGGCCGCGCCGGCCGCGCCCCGGGGAACCAAGGCGTTCGACGCCGCCATTCCGGCCCCCACCCCGCGCATCGTGCTGATCGACCGGCCGCAGTCGCCGCAGTCGCTGATCCTCGGCGGCCTCGTTCTGCCCGTGACGGGCCGGGACGACGTGGTCACGCTGAACGCCGCCAATGAGGTGATCGGCGGCGGCTTCCTGTCGCGCATCAATCAGGACATCCGCGAGACGCGCGGCTGGTCCTACGGTCTCGGCGGCGCCGTCAATCTTCGGGAGCACCAGACGCCCTACCTCGTCCAGGCCCCGGTCCAGGCCAACCGCACGGGCGAGTCGATCGCCGTCCTGATCGACCAGTATCGCGCCTTCCTGTCGGAACGCGGGGTCACCGCCTTCGAGCGTGACCGCGTGGTCAAGGGCAATATCGGCCAGCTGCCGGGCAGTTTCGAGAGCTCGGCCAACGTCCTGAACGCCCTGCGCACCAACGATCTGTACGGGCGGCCCGACAACTACTGGGAGACCCTGGCGCCCCGTTACGAGGCCATGACGGCCGAGGCGATGGACGCCGAGGCGCGCCGCGTCCTGGGCTCGGCCGGGTTCGTCTGGGTCGTGGTCGGCGACGCCGCGACGGTGCGTCCGCAGCTGGAGGCCCTGGGCCTGCCGTTGGAGGTCCGCGCGGCGCAATAGGCGGGGATGGCCGCCATCGGTTGCGCTGGACGAAATCGTCGGGGACGTGCCATTAAGACTTGCCTCGCGGGCCTGATCAGGCGATGCGGCGCGCCCTTGCAACCGCTTCCAGCGTGTCCATGACCTCAGCTGCCGCCGCCGTCGCGCCCTGTGTCGTATCGGCCAGGGACGTGTCCAAGACTTTCGGCGCCCGAAAGGCCCTGAACGGCGTGTCCGTCGAGGTCGGGGCCGGAGAAATGGTCGCCCTCATCGGCCCGTCAGGGTCGGGCAAGTCGACGCTCCTGCGCTCGATCACCGGGCTGCAGACGATCGACCCCGGCAAGGGGACGATCAGCGTATTCGGCGAGGTCGTGCAGAAGAACGGCCGCACCACCGGGGCTGTCCGCGCCGCGCGCCAGAAGCTGGGCATGATCTTCCAGCAGTTCAATCTGGTCGGCCGGCTGTCGCTGTTCTCCAACGTCATGCTGGGCGCGCTCGGCCGGATTCCGGGCTGGAAGGGCCTGCTCGGCCTCTGGCCCTCCAGCGACAAACAGCTGGCCATGGCGGCCCTGCACCGCGTCGGCGTCTCCGACTACGCCGCCCAGCGCGCCAACACCCTGTCCGGCGGCCAGCAGCAGCGCGGCGCCATCGCCCGCGCCATGGTCCAGGGCGCCAAGGCCATCCTCGCCGATGAACCCGTCGCCTCGCTGGACCCGGTCTCGGCCCGCAAGGTCATGGAGCTGCTGGTCGAACTGAACAAGCGCGACGGCTTCGGCGTCATCGTCACCCTGCACCAGGTCGATTACGCCATCCGCTATTGCGACCGCGTCATCGCCCTGAAGGCCGGTCAGGTGGTCTATGACGGCCCGTCGACCGGCCTGGATACGAAACAGCTGATCGACATCTACGGCCCGGAATTCGAGGACGCGTTCTGGGAAACCAAGGCATGAGCCTTTCGGGCTCCGCCCGGCTCTTCGGCGTCAGCGCCCTCGCTGCCGCCGCCCTGGCCCTGTCCGCCTGCGACAAGCGGGACGAACTCGCCGACGGCGCGCCCGCCCGGATCACCTTCTCGATCATGTCCGCCCAGGGCCAGGCGTCCGCCGGCCCCCTGTGGCAGCCCCTGCTCGACGATCTGGCGCGGACCATCGACGTGCCGGTGCGTCCGCATTTCGCCTCGACCTATGCGACCCTGATCGAGGACATGAAGCGCGGCCAGACCCAGGTCGCCTGGTTTTCCGCCCAGCCGGCCGTCGACGCGATCGACAATGCCGACGCCGAACTGATCGCGCGCACCGTCAATCTGGACGGCGAAGACAGCTATCGCTCGACCCTGATCGTGCGGCGCGGGTCGGGCATCACGCTGGACAGCGTCCTCGCCTGCGGAAAGCGCTACAGCTTCGGCGGGGGCGACGCACGGTCCACCTCCGGCACCCTGGCGCCGGCGGCCTGGCTGTTCGGGCCGCGCGGCATTCAGCCGGCCGCCTGTTTCGCCTCGGTCCGGTCCGGCAATCACGAGACCAACGCCTTCCAGGTCGCCTCGGGCGTGCTGGATGTGGCGACGTCCAACACCGTCACCGGCGCCGCCCTGCGCCGCCAGAACCCGACCCTGGCCGACCAGATCGAACAGATCTGGGAATCGCCGCCCATCCCCGAGGGCGGCATCGTGCTGCGCGGCGATCTCGATCCGGCGGTGAAGGAGAAGATCCGCAGCTTCTTCCTGACCTATGGCCAGGGCGACGGCGTCGAGGCGGAGCGTCAGCGCCGCGTGCTGGCGGGTCTCGGCTATTCGCGGTTCAGCGCCGCCGATGACGACTATCTCGACCCGGTCCGGGAAATGATCGCCGGCCAGGCCCTCACCGAGGCCCGGGGCCGCAATGACGCCGCCGCCGCCGCCGCCGCCGAGGCTGAACTTCAGCGCCTGCGCGCCAAACGCGAGGTGCAGCCGTGAAAGCGGTCACGCCTCCGAACCCCACATGCGCCGACCATGGCGCCTATCCCGAACGCATGATCGCCTTCACCGGACTTCCGTCCGAAGGCGCGATCCAGGACACCAGGGCATGAGCAGCCTCCGAAACCTCTTCGCCGCCGCGCTTGCGCTGACGGTGGTCCTTCTCGGATTGACCTGGACCGGCGAGGCCTCGGCCCAGACGCGCCGCCCGGAGAAGATCGTCTTCACGGTCCTGTCGGCCGAGGGGCAGGCTTCGTCGGGCCCCCTGTGGCAGCCTTTGCTGGACGACCTTGAGCGCGAGCTGGGCATCCCGGTCGAGCCGATCTTCGGCTCGAACTACAGCGTTCTCGTCGAGGCGATGCGCGCCAATCAGGCCCAGATCGGCTGGTTCTCGGCCCTTCCGGCGGTTCAGGCCATCGACCGGTCGCAGGGCGAGGTCATAGCCCGTACCGTCGATATCGAAGGCAAGGATTCCTACGTCGCGACCATCATCGTCAGGAAGGGCTCGGGCATCACGATCGAGGACGTCGCCGCCTGCGGCAAGCGTTACACCTTCGGCATCGGGGACGCCCAGTCGACCTCCGGCACCCTGGCGCCGCTGACCTATTTCTTCGGCCCGCGAAACATCGACCCGAGAACCTGCTTCTCGACCGTTCGGGCCGCCAGCCATCAGGCCAACGCCTTCTCCGTGGCCAACAGCCAGGTGCAGGTCGCGACCTCCAACTCCGTCAACACCGTCTTCCTTCGCCGGCAGAATCCGCAGATCGCCGATCAGATCGAGGAAATCTGGCAGTCGCCGCCGATTCCCGAGTCCGGCATCGTGATCCGTTCGGACCTTCCTGCGGATATCAAGGCCAAGATCCGGCGCTTCTTCACCACCTACGGCCAGGGTTCCGGCCCCGAGGCCGAGCGCCAGCGCGAGGTAATGCGCGGATTGAACTATTCCCAGTTCCGCGCGGCCGATAATAGCTATCTCGATCCGATCCGGGAGATGAAGGCCGATCAGGCGCGCCGCGAGGGCCGCCCGCCCGAGGTCGCGCCGCCTGCCAGCGCCGGCAGCCAGTTCGCGCGCTGGAGCCCGTTCGCCCTGATCGGCCTGTTGGCCCTGTTCGCGACCGTCCTCAACCTGCTGCCGAAGCGAACTCCGGCGACAGCGGATCCGGCGGTCGTGCCAGACGCCCCGAAGAAGTCGATGGCCGCCTGGTCGCTGGACCTGCTGCTATGGGGCGGTTTCGGCATCATCCTGATCGCCGCGTTCAACACGGTGGACCTGCCCAACATCGTCAACCTGTTCTCCAACTCCGAGAATATGCGGAACTACGGCCGGGACTTCCTGAACCCGGACTTCTCGGACTGGCAGCCGCTCGTCGGCCAGATGTGGCTGACGGTCCAGATTGCGCTCTGGGGCACCTTCCTGGCGGTCTTCCTCGCCGTTCCGCTCAGCCTTATGGCGTCGCGCAACCTGTCGCCCGCCTGGCTGGTCTGGCCGGTGCGACGCGTCATGGACCTGCTGCGGTCGGTCCCGGACCTCGTGATCGGCACCCTGTTCATCGTGGCGGTCGGTCTCGGGCCGCTGGCTGGGGTGCTGGCTATCGGGCTCAACACCGCCGGGGTTCTGGCCAAGCTGTTCTCCGAGGCCGTCGAGTCGATCGACAAGGGCCCTATCGAAGGCGTCAAGGCGACCGGGGCCGGACGGCTGCACGAAATCGCCTGGGGCGTGCTTCCCCAGGTCGCGCCCCTGTGGACCAGCTTCGCCCTGTACCGCTTCGAATCGAACAGCCGCGCGGCCACCGTGCTGGGCCTGATCGGCGCGGGCGGCATCGGCCAGGTCCTGTTCGAGAGCCTGCAGGCCTTCGACTACCGGACGGTCTCGACCATCGCCATCATCATCGTCGTCGCCGTGACCCTGATCGACATGCTGTCCCAGGCGATGCGCAAGCGGCTGCTGTAACCGACGCATCCGCGAGCCGACCATGGAAAAGCCCGCCTCCGCGAACGCGGGGGCGGGCTTCTTTCTTCCCGTCTCGGATCAGGCCGGACGCAGGTCCGGCGGCGTCGCCTCTTCGGTCAGGATGCGGATCGCCTCGTCCAGCGACACCACCTCCTGCGCCTGCGAGCCCAGACGGCGGATGGCCACCGTGCCCTGTTCGGCCTCGTTCTTGCCGACCACGGCGATGACCGGGACCTTGCCGACCGAGTGCTCGCGCACCTTGTAGCCGACCTTCTCGTTGCGCAGGTCCAGCTCGGCGCGCAGACCGGCGGCCTTCAGCCGTTCGACCGTGGCGCGGGCGTAGTCGTCGGCCTCCGAGACGATGGTCGCCACCACCACCTGCGTCGGCGCCAGCCACAACGGGAAGGCTCCGGCGTAGTTCTCGATCATGATGCCGATGAACCGCTCGAACGAGCCGAGGATGGCCCGGTGCAGCATGACGGGCCGGTGCTTCTGGCCATCCTCGCCGATGTATTCTGCGTTCAGACGTTCCGGCAGGACATAGTCGAGCTGCAGCGTGCCGCAGGTCCAGGTCCGGCCGATGGCGTCCTTGACGATGAAGTCCAGCTTGGGCGCGTAGAAGGCGCCGTCGCCCTCGGCGATGACCGGGTCGACCCCGGCCAGCCGCGCGGCCTCGCCCAGCATGGCCTCGGCCTTGTCCCAGAACTCGTCCGTGCCGGCGCGCACCTCGGGCCGGGTGGCCAGGGCGATCTCGTGGGTGTTCATGCCGAGGTCGGCGTGGATCAGACGCGTCAGCTCGATGAACCGGCGCGTCTCCTCGACGATCTGGTCCTCGCGGCAGAAGATGTGGGCGTCGTCCTGGGTGAAGCCGCGCACCCGCATCAGGCCGTGCAGGGCCCCCGACGGCTCATAGCGGTGGCAGGCCCCGAACTCGGCCATGCGCAGCGGCAGCTCGCGGTACGACCGCTGGCCCTGGTCGAAGATCTGGACGTGGCCGGGGCAGTTCATTGGCTTGAGGGACAGGGTCTCGCCCTCGACCGTCTCGCAAACGAACATGTTGGGCCGGTATTTTTCCCAGTGGCCGGACTTCTCCCAGAAGGTCCGGTCCAGCACCTGGGGCGTCTTGACCTCGACATAGCCGGCGGCGTCCAGACGGCGGCGCATATAGGCCTCCAGCACCCGCCACAGGATCCAGCCCTTGGGGTGCCAGAAGACCATGCCCCGGCCTTCCTCCTGCATATGGAACAGGCCCATGGCCTTGCCGATGCGGCGGTGGTCGCGCTTCTCCGCCTCCTCGACGCGCAGCAGATAGGCGTCGAGGTCCTCCTTCGAGGCCCAGGCCGTCGCATAGATGCGCTGCAGCTGCGGATTGCGGTGGTCGCCGCGCCAGTAGGCCCCCGCCAGCTTGGTCAGTTTGAAGGCCTTGCCGACGAATTTGGTCGAGGGGAAATGCGGCCCCCGGCACAGGTCGACCCAGTCGCCCGTGGCGTAGGTGGTGATCGTCTCGCTGGCCGGCAGGTCGCGGATCAGCTCGGCCTTGAACGTCTCGCCCTTGGCCTCGAACAGTTTGATCGCCTCGTCCCGGTCCCACACCTGACGCACCAGCTTTTCGTCGCGGTCGACGATCTCGGCCATCTTCTTCTCGATCGCGGCGAAGTCATCCGTCGAGAACGGCTCCTCGCGGTGGAAGTCGTAATAGAAGCCGTCCTCGATGGCCGGGCCGATGGTGACCTGGGTGCCGGGGAACAGCTCCTGCACCGCCTGGGCGAGGACGTGGGCGGCGTCGTGGCGGATGGTCTCAAGCGCGTCCGGATCGTCGCGCATGATCAGTTTGAAATCGCCGGAGCCGCCCAGCGGGCGGTCCAGATCGCGCTGCTCGCCGTTCAGGGCGACCAGCGCCGCGCGCTTGGCCAGCGACGGCGAGATGGAGGCGGCGACGTCACGGCCCGTGGCGTCGTCGGGATACTGGCGCGTGGCGCCGTCGGGGAATTTGAGGTCGATCATGTCTTCGTCTTTGCGGGCGGGACCGGATCGTATTTCCAGCCTTCGCCGAAGGGTTGGCATTTGCAGAGGCGTTTGGCCGTCAACCATCCCCCCTTGATCGGTCCGTGCTGGATCAGCGCGTCCCGACCGTAGTCCGAGCAGGTCGGCCGGAACCGGCAGTGCTGCCCGATCAGGGGCGACAGCGTCAGCTTGTAGCCGCGATGGGCCAGCCGCACGCCGCGTTCGTAAAGGGTTTCGCCGGAAGCCATGTCGCCGCGCTTATCCCTCGCCAGACGCGAAGGAGCAACGGGCCTTCAGGCCGCGCCGGCGAGGCTAGTTCGCGTATCGGCCCGATCCCGCGTCACCGGGCGCCCCTGGGCCTGCCGCACCGCGTCCAGCGTCGCCTCGATGGCCACCATGGTCGAGGCGTGGCGCGCCGGATAGTCGGCGACCTGTTTCAGGGCGCGCAGGCCCTCGAACCGACCTGTCGGACCCTTGCCGCCGGCCTTGAGCATCGCGGACATGGCGTCGCGCGCCTCGACCAGTTCATCGAGCGAGGCGCCGATCACGGCCTCGCCGAGCACGCCCGCCGCGGCCTGGCCCAGCGCGCAGGCCTTCACGTCCTGGGCGAAGGTCTCGACCCGGCCCGCGTCATCGAGGGTGACATCGACGACAGCCCTGGAGCCGCACAGTTTGGCGACGCGCTCGCCCGTGCCCTCCGGCGCAGCCAGCCGGCCGCTGTGCGGCAGATTGGCCGCCAGCTTGAGGATGCGCGCGCTGTAGAGCTCGTCGATCATGGCCGGAATATAGGCGATCAGCCGCCCTGGAGCGAGCCCCAGGTGCGGGCCTGATCCACCCCGGCCCCGCCCGCGCGCTCGCGCAGCCAGGCCAGGTTGCGGTCGGCCGCCTCGGGCGGCAGGTCGCGGCGCAGCATCTGCTCGGCCTCGGCCATATTGCCGGTCAGGCCCAGCACCATGGCCAGGTTCAGCCGCACCTTGAGCGAGGCGCCCGGCT
The DNA here is from genome assembly GCF_030160755.1 of Brevundimonas denitrificans. Classification (GTDB taxonomy): domain Bacteria; phylum Pseudomonadota; class Alphaproteobacteria; order Caulobacterales; family Caulobacteraceae; genus Brevundimonas; species Brevundimonas denitrificans. Next base: position 13,190 of record NZ_BSOY01000064.1, read on the forward strand.
GGGCCACGGCGCGGCGCAGCAGGGGCTCGGCCCCGGCCGCATCCCCGCGCGTCATGGCCGACATGGCCATGTTGGACAGAACGTCGGGATTGTCGGGCGACAGGACCAGGGCCTGGGCCCAGGCCGCGCGCGCGTCGTCGGGACGCCGGACCTGCTCATAGGCCGCGCCCAGCAGCGACCAGGCCCGCCAGTCTTCGGGCCGGGCGTTGCGCGCCCCTTCCAGCGCCGCGATGCCATAGAAGGCCTGACCGCGGGCGATATGGGCGCGTCCGGCCTCCAGCATGGCCTCGATGTTGTTCGGCTGGACCACCAGCACCTTGCCCGCCATCTCGGCGGCCTGATCGAAGCGGCCGAGTTCGCGCAGGGCCTGCGCCGCCTTCACGCCGGCGACGGGGTCCATGGGGTTGATATCAGCCTGGTCGGACCAGAAGATCTGGCGGGTCAACGCGTCGGTGCGCTCATAGGCGGCGCGAACCTCGGCCGAGGCGGACTGCCGCACCACCGGGGCGGAGGCGGGCGGCGCGACCACGGGATCGGCCAGGACGGGCGCGGCCATCCCGGCCAGCAGCAGGGCGACGGTTGCGATACGGGCGGTCGTGCGCGACATGGAAGGCGCTCCGGAAGGTTCGACCCGAGACTCGGCCCTTCTCGTCAATCCTTGGTTAAGATCGGCCCCTGTGGGCCGGAAAGGCCGCCGCCCATGTCCGTCCTGCATCCCGATCTACTGACTTCCGAGGCCGAGGGCGCGATTCCGGTGCGATTCGTCGGCCCGGACGGTCAGATCGACGCGGCGATCCGGGGCTGGGCCGGGACCAACGGCTTCACGGGCAAGTCCGGCCAGATGCTGGTCGCGCCGGACGGGCAGGGCGGGGTCGCCGCCGTTCTGGTCGGCGCGGGCGAGCGTCTCGATCCCATGTCCGCCCGCGCCCTGCCGGCGAAGCTGCCGCCGGGCCTCTATCGCCTCGAGGCCGAGCCCGGGGATGCGCGCGCGGCGGCCCTGGCCTTCCTGCTCGGGGCCTATGTCTTCGACCGTTACAAGGCCAGACCCGACCGCGACCGGGTGCGGCTGGTCGCGCCCGAGGGCCTGGATATCGAAGCGGCCCTGCGCATCGCCTCGGCCTGTGCGCTCGCCCGCGAGATGATCGACACCCCGGCCGCCGACATGGGCCCGCTGCAGATCGAGACCATCGCCCGCGAGATCGCCACGGCCTCCGGAGCGACGGCGACCGTGACTGCCGGCGACGTCCTGCTGGAGGACAACTATCCCGCCGTCCACGCCGTCGGCCGGGCCGCCGCGCCGCACCGCGCGCCCCGGGTCATCGAGATCGGCTGGAACCTCGACCGCGCCGACCTGCCGCTGGTCGCCCTGGTCGGCAAGGGCGTGGTGTTCGATTCCGGCGGACTGGACATCAAGGCCGCCGCCGGCATGCGCAATATGAAGAAGGACATGGGCGGCGCGGCCCATGCGCTGGCCCTGGGCCGTCTGGTCATGCAGGCCCGCCTGCCCGTGCGACTGGTGGTGCTGGTCGCCGCGGTCGAGAACGCCATCTCCGCCGACGCCTTCCGGCCCGGCGACATCCTGAACAGCCGCAAGGGCCTGACCATCGAGATCGGCAACACCGACGCCGAGGGCCGGTTGATCCTCGCCGACATCCTGACCCGCGCGGGCGAGCACAGCCCCGATCTGACCCTCGACTTCGCCACCCTGACCGGCGCGGCGCGCGTCGCCCTCGGCCCCGAGCTGCCGCCGCTCTACACCGACGACGAGGCCCTCGCCGCGGAGCTGCTTGACGCCGGTCGCGCCGTCGGGGACCCGTTGTGGCGCATGCCGCTGTGGCCCGGCTATCGCGCCTCCATCGACAGCGAACTGGCCGACGTCCGCAATGACTCCGCCGGCTGGGCCCAGGCCGGCTCGGTGACGGCCGCCCTGTTTCTGCAGAAATTCGCCCCGACGACCGGGGCCTGGGCGCATATGGACATCTTCGCCTGGAATCCCCGCGCTCGCCCCGGCTGGCCCGAAGGCGGCGAGGCCCAGGCGCTCAGGGCCTGCTACGCCATGCTGAAAGCGCGGTACCCCCGAAGCTGACGAGCCCGGCGGGGAAGCCGCGCCCGAGGCCGGCGTCGGGCAAGCAGGCGGGCGATCATCCGGGGCGCGGCCGCGACTCGCACCCGCGTCTCGCTCACGCCGTTGGCGGTCAGAATCGCACCCGCGATCAGAAGGGCGTCGATGAAGACGCCCACGTCGAACACCGCGAACCAGATCATGAGATCGGGAAGCATCAGCCCGAACAGGCGCACGCCATCCGCCTTGAACAGCAAGGCCAGCAAGAGCCCCGCAGCCGCCAACAGGATGAAGAAAACGATCCTGCCCCGCCGGAGACGATTGAGCGCACGGGCCGTGGTCTCGACCAGCGCGCGTCTCAGGACCCGGCCGGGCGCGCTGTCCGGCGACGCCAGCATCACGGCCAACGCCAGCACCACCAGCCCCGAAATGATCAGCATCCGCCCCTCCGCGATCGCGAAGGTCTGAACTGGCCCTTCACGGGCCGGTTTCAAGATGTGCGTCGGCCGGTCCGCCATTAACGGGACTTTCGCCTTCGTGTCGCACAATCACAGGCTAACCGTCAGAGCCTGACTTGACCGCAGCCGCCGCCAGCCTTGATGCCCGCACCACCCTCGCGCGGCCCGACCTCGCCGAGCAGGCGCTGGAAGGGATCGTGCGCGCCTCAGCCTTCCGCGCGGTGCGGGCGATGCATTGCGCGGTTCCGGTCGCCGACATCCAGGCCGACGTCGTGGCGGGCGAGCATCCGATCGACCAACTGATCCACGGCGAAGCCTTCGACGTGCTCGACACGCGCGGCGATCTGGTCTGGGGCCGCGGGCGTCGCGACGGCGTCGTGGGTTGGGTGATGCTGTCCGCCCTCGGGGACGGCGCCCCGCTGGCCACCCACCGCATCGGATCGCCCGGCGAAGGCCTGCCCCTCAACGCCCTCGTCGTCGAGGCGGGCGATCCGCCGGGACTGGCCCCCATCGGCAGTTTCGCCGCCGAACCGGTCGAGGTGGCTGAACGGCTGCTGGGGACGCCCTACCAACTGGGCGGCCGCTCATCGCTGGGCACGGACTGCTGCGGCCTTGTGCAGCAGGCGCTCTACGCCTGCGGCCGGGCCGGCCCCCGCTATGCCGATCAGCAGGCCGAACTCGGACAGGCCGTGGCGGCGGGTCAGGCCCGGCGCGGCGATCTGGTGATCTGGCTCGATCCCGAAGAGGGACCCTGGAACGGCCACGCCGGCTTCATGCTGGACGGCGACCGCGTGCTCCACGCCGTCGGACGGCTGGGCGGGGTCGTGATCGAACCCTTCGCCGAGGCGGACGCCCGCCATCGCGTCGCGGGCTCCGACGGGCCGGTCTTCCGCCGCCTCTGAGCGCAACGAAAAAGGGCGGCCCGAGGACCGCCCTTTCCCATAGTATCCTGAACCGGCCGAACTCAGCGGCTCGGCGGCGCCGGGCTGGTGGCGGCGGGCGGAGCGGCGGGCGTCGCGGTCGTGGTCGGCTGCCCCGCCGC
>NZ_BSOY01000065.1 GCF_030160755.1 Brevundimonas denitrificans
CAGGGGCGGCGCGGGCCACGGTCGAGGCGCTCAGGGCCGCCGGGGCGGAGGTCGGGGTGCTGAACCGGACCCGGACTCGGGCCGAGGCGCTAGCCGCCGGGCTCGGCGCCACGGTGATCGAGGCGACCGCGCTGAATGAGGCCGCGCTGGTGGTCAACGCCCTGAGCGTCCCGCCCGGTATCGACGTGTCCCGGTTGCGGGACGACGCCGTTCTGATGGACATGACCTACCGGCCGCTGCTTACGCCCTTCCTGCAGCAGGGTCGGAGCCGGGGGCTGACCACGGTGGATGGTCTCGCCATGCTGATCGGTCAGGCGCGACCCTCGTTCCGGGCGATCTTCGGAATCGAGCCGCCCGCGATGGATGTTCGGGCCGTGGCCCTGGCGGCGCTGGGAGAGACGCCATGATCGTGCTCGGCCTGACGGGCTCCATCGGCATGGGCAAGTCGACGACGACCGCCATGTTCGCCGACGCCGGCGCCCTGGTCTGGAACGCCGATGACGCCGTGCACCGGTTGTATGCCAGGGGCGGCGCGGCGGTCGCTGCGGTCGGCGAAGCCTTTCCCGGCGTGGTCGTGGACGGGGCGGTCGACCGGACCCGGCTGGCGGAGGCGCTCGGGCAGGACGGTGAAGCTTTTCGGCGGCTGGAGGCGATCGTCCATCCGCTGGTGCTGAAGGGTCGGCTGGAGGATCTGGCGGCGGCGGAGGCGCGCGGCGTCAAGCTGGCGGTGCTCGACATCCCCTTGCTGTTCGAGACCGGCGGCGACGCGGCTGTGGACGCCGTTGTGGTCGTGACGGCCCCGGCGGAGGTGCAGGCGGCGCGGGTTCTGGCCCGGCCCGGCATGACCCGCGAGCGGTTCGAGGCCATTCTGGCGCGCCAGCTGCCGGACGCCGAGAAGCGCCGCCGCGCGGACTTCGTCATCGACACCGGCGCCGGACTTGAGGCGGCCCGGGCGCGGGTCGAGGAAATCGTGGGGATGGTTCTGGCCGAAGGGTGGACGTCGCCCCGGCGTGGTCTTCCGAAAGCCGGCGAACCGTCCCAATAAGGGGTCATGTCCCGCGAAATCGTCCTCGACACCGAAACCACCGGCTTCGACCCCCGCACGGGCGACCGGATGATCGAGGTCGGCTGTATCGAGATCGAGGACCTCCTGCCCACCGGGCGGACCTTTCACCGGCTGATCCATCCCGAGCGGCTGATCCCGGCCGACGCCATCCGGGTGCACGGTATCACGGACGAGAAAGTCCGGGACGCGCCGAAATTCGCCGAGATCGTCATCGACCTGTGCGACTTCATCGGCGACGCCCCGATCATCGCCCACAACGCCCAGTTCGACCGGAGCTTCATCGATCACGAGTTCGGCCGTTGCGGCCGGGCCCTGTTCCCCGAGGATCGCTGGATCGACACGCTGAAGCTGGCCCAGACCCGGTTTCCGGGCATGGCCAATTCGCTCGACGCCCTGTGCAAGCGGTTCAAGGTCTCGCTGGTCGAACGGACCCTGCACGGGGCCCTGATCGACGCGCGGCTGCTGGCCGAGGTCTATCTGGAGCTGAAGGGCGGCAAGGAGCGCCGGCTGGACCTGTCGGCTTCCCGCACCGTGACAGCCGCCGCGGCGGCCGTGGCCGCCCAGGGCTACGGACCGCGTCCCCGGCCCCTGCCGGTCCGGACCCACGAGGCCGAACAGGCGGCGCATCTGGCCTTCCTGCAGGCGAACCTGAAAGACCGGTCGCTGTGGGCCGGGTATGGCGTGCTTGTAGAAGACGAGGTCGTAGGGCTTGGGGCCTAGGTCGTAACCCGCCAACCAAGCTCCAAGACCTAAGACCTAAGACCTAAGCTTGGCCCGCTTCGGCCGGTCCGCGCGCAATCGACTGCTGGCGGGCGACATAGATGCCGGCGAAGTCGATCGGGTCCAGCATGAAGGGCGGGTAGAAGCCGCCGTCCGAGGTGGCGCGGGCGATGATCTCGCGGGCGAACGGGAAAAGGTAGCGCGGGCATTCGATCAGCAGCAGCGGCTCGATGTCCTGCTCCGGCACGCCCTGGAGGGCGAACAGGCCGCCGTACAGGAGCTCGACGTTGAACACCGTCATGGCCTCGGTCGTGGCCTTGATGGTCAGGCGCAGATCGACCTCGAACAGGCCGTCGGGCCGGCCCTGGGCGTTCATCTCGACGCCCATGTCGATGGCGGGCTTGCCGTCGACGCGCAGGCTGTCGGGCGCCTTCGGGTTCTCAAAGGAGAGATCCTTGACGTACTGGGCCACGATGCGGAAGCCGGGGCCCTGGGGTCCCTGCGGCGCGGCGTCGGCGGGCGCGGCGGTCTTGGCGTCGGAAGGAGGCGCGGCGTCGGTCATCGGTCGGGTCTGTCTGAATGAGTGATCGGCGTCCGATTAAGGCGCCGGGAAGGCGCGGCGACTAGCACGGGGCGCCGGGTGCGGCAACGATGCTCACCCGTGTGATAAGGCGGTTGCGGTTGCGCGTCCCTATATCAGCCCCTAATCGTCTGTCGTCGCGTCCGGTCCCCCCGCCGGCCGCCAGTCAAGGTTCGCCAGTGCCGCCGGTTCAAATCCAGATCGTCATCTTCGCCGTCATCGCGGCCGTGGTCCTGTTCCAGCTCTATAATGTGCTGGGCAAGAAGGTCGGCCGTCAGCCGGAAGAGGACGCCCGCGCGAAACCCGCCCTGCCGCCGACGGCCTCCGCGCCGGACCAGCCCGCGGGCCGGCCGCATGTGCTGGACGCCGTCACCCTGGCCTCGATCGCCGGGCTGAAGGCGCGCGATCCGGCCTTCGACCCGGTGCGCTTCCTCGAGGGCGCGCGTCAGGCGCATGAGACCATCGTGCGCGCCTACGCCGCCGGCGACCGCGAGACGCTGAAACCCCTGCTGACCCCGACGGTCATGGCCTCTTTCGAGGCCGGCATCGCCGCCCGCGAGACCCGGGGCGAGACCGAGGTCGCCGAATTCCTCCACCCCGCCCGCGCCGATCTGGAACAGGCCTCGGCCGAGGAGAACCGCGCCACGGCCAAGGTCCGCTTCCTGGCCGAGCTGCGCAATACGGTGACCACCGCTGACGCCGCCGCCGAACCGCAGATCGAGGAACGCCGGGTGGCCGAGCTGTGGACCTTCGAACGCACCCTCGGCGCCAGCGACCCCAACTGGGTTCTGGCCCGCACCGAACCCGCCGCGGCATGATCAGCGGCGGCGCGCGCCGTCGGGGATTTTGCGGAACGGTCGTCCTTGTCGGCCTCGCCCTGACGCTCGCCGCCTGCGCCACGACCCCGGCCGCGCCGGGGACCGGGACAGAGGCGCCCGCCCCGTCGCCCGGCCCGGCTCCCGTCTCAGAGGGACAGAGCCCGTCGACCCTGCCCGGCTGGAATGACGAGGATCATCTGGCCGCCTTTGAAGCCTGGGCCGACGGCTGCCGCGTCGCGCGCGACGCCGCCTCCCGGACCCAGTGCGACCGGGCGATGCACATCAGACAGACTTCGAAGCCGGTGACGCCGTCGATGGCCCGCGCCTTCTTCGAAAGCGGCTTCACCGTTGTGGCCGCTGTGACGGCGGACGGCGGGCCGGGCCTGCTGACAGCCTATTTCGCGCCGGAATACGCCGCGCGCCGCACCCCCGACGCCGAGTTCGACATGCCGGTCCTGCCCCGCCCCGCCAATTGGGCCCGCGGCGATGTCATGGCCGTGCGCGCCGATATCGAGGCTGCCCCGCCCACGGACGCCCTGGCCTGGATGCGGGCCGAGGACCTGTTCTTCATGCAAATCCAGGGTTCGGGCTATCTAACCTTCGAGGACGGCTCCCGTGCCCGCGCCGCCTACGCCGCCGACAACGGCCGGCCCTTCACCGGCATCGCCCGGCCGATGGCGGAACAGGGGCTGCTGCCGGCCAACGGAACCTCGGGCGAGGCCATCCGCGCCTGGCTTGCGGCCCATCGCGGGCCCGAGGCGCGGGCCGTGATGGCGCTGAATCCCCGCTACATCTTCTTCGCCGTGGAGCCCGACGACGGCGGCCATCCGAACGGGGCGGCGGGGATTCCCCTGACCGCGCGCCGGTCCATCGCCGTCGACCCGGCCCACTGGCGCTATGGCGATCTGGCGTGGATTTCAGCCGACGGCGGCAATCTGACCGGCGCGCGGGCCAGCTATCAGGGCCTGGTCGTGGCCCTCGACACCGGCTCCGCCATCCGCGGCCCGGTGAGAGCCGACTTCTATATGGGCAGGGGTGCCGCGGCCGGCGAGGAGGCGGGCGCGGTGCGCCATCCGCTCAGGATGTGGCGGCTGGTTCCGCGTCCGTAAACTCCTTCTCCCATTGGGAGAAGGTGGCGCGCAGCGCCGGATGTGGGTCGACTGTTTGGAGCGGCGAAGCCGCCGCCAGGCGATCGATCCACACCCTTTCGCGCAAGAACGACGGCTGCGCCGCCGTGCGCTCAAGCCCTCTCCCAATGGGAGATGGAGCGGATTACCGCCGCCGCAACCCGCCCAGCAGACCCCGCAGCAGCTCGCGCGTGATTGTGCTCCCCGCCGTGCGCAGGACCGACTTGGTCGCGGCCTCGATTGGGGTCTCGCGGGTTGAGCGGCGCGGGGCGGCGCGAGGGCGGGCGGCTTCGCGCTGGTAACGGGCCTGTTCGCGGGCTTCCGACTTCTCGCGGGCGGCGGCGGCCTTTTCAGCGTCTTTCGCGGCTGCCGCGTCGGCCTTCGCCTGCGCTTCGGCCAGTTTCGCATCCGCCGTGGCCTGATCGGCCTCGCCCCGGCGGGCGGCGAGGATTTCCTCGGCGGATTCGCGATCGATGACCGCCTCATAGAGACCGCGCACCGGGCTGGCGGCCATGACGGCGGCGCGTTCGGCGTCGGTGGCGGGGCCGAGGCGGCTGTCGGGCGGGCGGATCAGGGTGCGGGCCACGACATGGGGCGCGCCCTTCTCGTCGAGGGTCGAGACCAGGGCCTCGCCGACGCCGAGACCCTGGATGGCCTCGGCGGTGTCGAAGGCGGGATTGGCGCGGAAACTGTCCGACGCCGCCTTCAGCCCGCGCTGTTCGGCGGGGGTATAGGCGCGCAGCGCATGCTGGATCCGGTTGCCCAGCTGGGCCAGGACGCTGTCGGGGATGTCGGCGGGATTCTGGGTGACGAAATAGACGCCGACGCCCTTGGAGCGGATCAGGCGCACGACCTGTTCGACCTTTTCGCGCAGGGCGTCGGGCGTGTCGTTAAACAGCAGATGGGCCTCGTCGAAGAAGAAGACGAGGCGCGGCTTCTCCGGATCGCCGACCTCGGGCAGCTGTTCGAACAGCTCCGACAGCAGCCACAGCAGGAAGGCGGCGTAGAGGCGCGGGCTGGCCATGAGCTTCGTCGCGTCCAGCACATTGACCTGGCCGCGGCCGTCGAGGCCGGTGCGCATCATGTCCTCCAGCCGCAGGGCCGGTTCGCCGAAGAAGGCCTTGCCGCCCTGCTGCTCGAGCTGGAGGATGGCGCGCTGGATCGAGGCGATGGAGGCGGGGGCGACGTTGCCGACCTCGCGGCCGATCCGCTCGGCGTTCTCGCCGACATGGACCAGCATGGCCCGCAGGTCGTCGAGGTCGAGCAGCAGCAGGCCCTCCTTGTCGGCGACGTGGAAGACGACCGAGAGCACGCCTTCCTGGACGTCGTTGAGATTCAGCATCCGGGCCAGCAGCAGGGGGCCGATCTCGCTGACGGTGGTGCGGATGGGGTGGCCCTTGAGCCCGTAGAGGTCCCAGAAGACGGTCGGCGCCGCCCGGGGCGTGAGGGTCAGCCCCATGCCGGCGGCGCGGGCCAGCAGTTTCTCGTTCGGCGAGCCGGGCACGCAGATGCCCGACAGATCACCCTTCACATCGGCGCAGAAGACGGGGAGGCCCGCGTCGGAGAAGCCCTGGGCCATGATCTGCAGGGTGACCGTCTTGCCGGTTCCGGTGGCGCCGGCGACCACGCCGTGGCGGTTGGCGCGGTGGAACAGCAGTTGTTCCGGCTTGTCAGACTGGCCGAGGAACAGGCCGGGGGCGACGTCAGGCATGGGAACTCCGGGCGGGGGGCGGCGCTCATGCTCTACCGGCGGACTTCCCGGTTCAAGGCCGGATTGACGCCGCCCGTCTGGACCTCGACCATATGCCGATGAAACCGCCCCTGATCGTTCCGACGTCCACCGTCTCGCGCAACGCGCTTGTGCTCATCGCCACCATCGCGGCGGGGGCCGCCGTCTACTGGCTGAGGAACATCCTGACGCCGCTGGCCATGGCCATCTTCCTGATGATCATGATCGACGGGGTGAAGCGCTCCATCGAGGCCAGGACGCCTGTGCCTGAACGCTGGGCCGGGGTGGCCGCCCTGATCGTGGTGACCCTGGGATTCCTGGGGGCGATCGCCATCATCGTCCAGGGCGCCCGCGGCTTCTTCAACCAGGCCTCGGACGATGCGGTGCTGCTGGGGCCGCGCCTCGACCAGATCCTAGCCGACGCCTACCGGTTGTTCGACATGCCGTCCGCGCCCACCGCCAGCGAGCTGATCACACGGGTCGACCTGTCGCAGTATTTCACCACGGTGGCGCTCCAGGCCCAGGGGGTCGTCACCGGAGCCATCTTCGTGATGATCTACCTCGGTTTCCTGCTCGCCTCCCAGAGCGGCTTCCGACGCAAGCTGGTCGGAATGTTCCCGGATCGCGGCGCCCGGAATGAAGCGATGGGCGTGTTCCAGAGGGTGCGCGGCGGGGTCGAGGGCTATCTGTGGGTCCAGGCCGTGACCGGACTGCTGATCTGCGCCGTCGCCTGGGTCCTGATGCGGGCGGTCGGGCTGCAGAACGCCGAGTTCTGGACGTTCGTCATCTTCGTGGTCGGCTTCATCCCGGTCCTCGGCGGCGCGGTCGCGGGCCTCGCCCCGCCGCTGTTCGCCCTGGTCCAGTTCGAAAGCTACTGGCCCGCCGTGATTCTTCTGATCGGGCTGCAGGCCATACTGTTCATCAGCGGCAATTTCATCCAGCCGCGCATGCAGGGCGACAACCAGAACATCGACCCGGTGGTGGTGCTGCTGTCGCTCGCCCTGTGGGGCCAGCTGTGGGGCGTGGTCGGCATGTTCCTGTCGACGCCGCTGGCGGTCATGGCCATGGCCGTCCTGGCCGAGTTCAAGGGCTCGCGCTGGATGGCGATCCTGTTGTCGGGCGACGGCGAACCCTATGCCGACGAGGACGAGGCGGCCCCGCCGCGGCCGAAGCGGGGCCGCGTCAACCCGCCGCAGTCAAAGGCCGGCTGAGCCTCGTCCGGCGCCCTTGATTGGCCACAACCGGCGCCTATTTCACACCTGTCGCCGCGGCCCCTCCCCTCCCCCAAGCCGCGGCGGAATAGATCGGCGCCAACCCTCCCCCCTCCTGGGCGCCGGTCCTAAGCAGGCCGCCGAACGCAAGTTCGGCGGCCTTGTCGTTTCCGGACCCGAAGACGCGCTTTCGGCGCCACAGGCCGGGCCCGCCGGAATTGATTGGCCAAGGCGCGGGAACAGGGAGCGGGCAGCCTGCGTTAGCGGCGGCGGAAGGGCGAACCGCGGGTGTTCCGCGTCCAGCTCGAAGGATACCTCTCTGATGATGAAGACGATTTCCGCCGCGTCCCTGACGCTGCTTCTGGCCGGCGTGGCTTCCCCCGCGCTCGCCCAATCCGTTCCCGACTGGAGCGGCCCCTACATCGGCGTTTACGGCGGCGTGCTGGAAAATAACGAAGACGCGGGCGAAGGCCTGGTGTTCGACCGTGATTTCGACGGCCAGTTCGATGACACGGTGATCCTGAACGGCACCACCAGCAGCGCCTTCAGCCCCGGCTCCTGCTCCGGCAGCGCCCTCGGCCAGGCCGCGGCCAACGGCTGCGACATCGATCCGACCGGCGTCGAGGCCTCGGTCCGCCTCGGCTACGACATGCAGTTCGGCGCGTTCGTGGTCGGCATGGTCGGCGAACTGAGCGGCGCGGACGTGGAAGACTCCGTCACCTCGTTCAGCACCACCCCGGCGGCCTATGTCTTCACGCGCGAGCTGGAGTCGATGGCGGCCCTGCGCCTGCGCGCCGGCTTCGCGACCGGTCCGGCCCTGGTCTATGTCACCGGCGGCGGCGCCATGGCGAAGATCGAGAACAGCTTCCGCACCACCAACGGAGCCAACAGCTTCACCGAAACCGTCAATGACGACGAGGCCGACGGCTACCAGCTGGGCACGGGCATCGAGTGGCGCCTCGCCCCGAACCTCACCCTGACGGGCGAATATCTGTTCACCAACCTGCAGCCCGGCGACTATGTCGTGCGCGTCGGTCCGGGCACGGCGGGCCCGACCAACCCCTTCATCCTGCCGCCGAACACGGCCGGCACGGATATGGCGCGCGGCAACGACGACATGGAGCTGCATGCCATCAAACTGGGCATGAACGTCCGCTTCTGACCCTGCGGTCCGGTTGATCGACGACCGGCGCGACGCCGGCCCCGGAAACGGGGCCGGCGTTTTCGTTTTTGGGGGTTCCCGTCGCACGCCGGACGGCCTAGTCAGCGCGCGTCGGACGGGCCCCTTGCCGAAGCGGCGAAGCGGCCTAGTCTGACGCCATCTCCGGCGACCCGTTTGAGAGGTCGCGTCCACAAGAGACCTGTCCATGTCCGGCGAAACGGCCCCCGCGCACCCTCAGGAAATCACCCTGGAGGCGCTGGAAGCCAGCTTCGACCAGCTGTCGCCGGGCGCGCTGAACGGCCCGGGCCGGGACTTCCTGCGCCAGGCCTGGGAGGACTACGCCGCCGACGAGACGCCGGAGCTCGGCGGGCCCGACATGGCCAACCTGCTGGCCCTCGCGTGGCGGGCGGCCGAGGGCCGGGCGCACGGCGAGCCGGCGCGGATCACCCTGTCGCCGCTTCACGCCTCGGACGGGACGCCGCTGGGCTATGACGTGCTCATCGTCATCCAGGACGACCGGCCCTTCCTGGTCGACAGCGTGATGGGCGAACTGGCCGACGCCGGCGTGACCGTCCGGTCCATGTACCACCCGGTGACCGAGGAGGAGGGCGGGCGCGAGTCCACCATCATCGTCATCCTCGACCCCCTGCCGCAGGAGCGGCGCGACGCCCTGGGCGAAGGTCTGGTCCAGACCCTGAACGACGTGGCCAGCGCCGTCGACGGCCACGCCGCCATGGCGGCGTTGATGCATCGGTCGATCACCCATCTGGAGGCGCATCCGCACGGGGTCGCCCCCGATGTGCTGGCCGAGAACCTGGCTTTCCTGCAGTGGCTTCAGGCCGATCATTTCGTCTTCCTCGGCGCCCGCGACTACGACTATCCGCGCAGCAAGGACGGCGGCTATGAGGCCGAGGCGCCGCTGTCCCAGTCGGGCGTCGGCCTGGGCGTTCTGGCCGATCCGGAACGCACCGTCCTGCGCCGCGCCAATGAGCCGGCGGTGCTGACCCGGTCGATGAAGCGCCAGCTGGACCTGTCGGAGCCGGTCACCGTGGCCAAGGCCAATGTCCGCTCCCGCGTCCATCGCCGGGCCTATATGGACTATATCGGGGTCAAGCGGTTCGGGCCCGACGGCCGCCCCTCGGGCGAGACCCGGTTCGTCGGCCTGTTCACCGCCGAGGCCTATGACAAGACCGCGACCCAGGTGCCGCTGGTCCGGCGCAAGGTCGCCAACGCCCTGATCCGGGCGGGCAAGACGGCCGGCAGCCACAGCGAAAAGCGGCTCAAGAACATCCTCGAAAACTATCCCCGCGACGAACTCTTCCAGATCGGGGAGAGCGAGCTGCTGGCGATCGCGCTCGGCATCCTGCACCTGCATGACCGCCCGCGGATCAAGACCTTCACCCGCCAGGATCCGTTCGACCGTTTCGTCTCGGTGCTGGCCTTCATCCCGCGTGAACGGTTCGACGCCTCGGTCCGTGAACGGATCGGCAATATCCTCGCCAAGGCCTGGGGCGGGCGTCTTTCGGCCTGGTATCCGCAGCTGTCGGACCAGCCCCTGGTCCGAATCCACTATATCATCGGGGTTACGCCGGGGGATCATCCGTGCCCGGATCAAACGGTGCTCGACGCCCAGATCACCGAGGCGGGGCGCAGCTGGATCGACCGGTTCGAGAGCGCCCTGCGTGACGCCGACGTCGACGATGTCGCCGTCGGGCCGCTCAGCGCCAAATGGGCCGAGGCGTTCGGCGCCGGCTATCGCGATCGCTATGACGCCGCCGAGGCCGTACGCGACCTGCAGGCCGTTGATGCGCTGAACGACACGGGGCTGAACGACGGCGGCGAACCGGTGGCGGTTCGCGCCTTCCGCGTCGAGGGCGAAGGCCCGCTGAATTTCCGCTTCAAACTCTATCGCCGGGGCGCGGCCGTGCCGCTGTCGGACGTCCTGCCGATCCTGGCCGACATGGGGTTGAAGACGCTCGAGGAGTGGGGCCATGCCCTGCGTCCGACGGGCGAGGCCGAAATCCATGTCCATGAATTCCTCATGGAGGATCCGCGCGGCGGCGATCTCCAGTTCGCCGATGTGAAGGGCCCGTTCGAGGAGGCCTTCTCGGCGGTCTGGACCGGCCGGACCGAAAGCGACGGTTTCAACCGGCTGGTGCTGGAGCTCGGCGTCAACTGGCGCGAGGCGGCGCTGGTGCGGACCCTCGCCCGCTATCGCCAGCAGACCGGACTCGATCCCAGCCAGGCGGTGCAGGAAGAGGCGCTGCGGGACTATCCGGCGGTGGCGCGCGGCCTGCTGGCCCTGTTCGCCGCGAAATTCGACCCGGCCGCGGGCGGCGACGCGGCCAGCCGTGAGGCGGCGGTCGGCACGCTGGTCGAGCAGATCAATGATCTGCTGCAGGCGGTGAAGAGCCTCGACCACGACCGCGCCCTGCGCCGCATGGTCCTGCTGGTGCAGGCCATCAAGCGCACCAACTACTATCAGACCACCGCCGACGGGGCGCACAAGGCGCATATCTCGATCAAGATCGCCTCGCGCGAACTGGCCGACCTGCCCCTGCCCAAGCCATATCGCGAGATCTTCGTCTGGGCGCCCCATATCGAGGGCGTGCACCTGCGCTTCGGCCCGGTGGCGCGCGGCGGCCTGCGCTGGTCCGACCGCCGCGACGACTTCCGCACCGAGGTTCTGGGCCTGGTGAAGGCGCAGCAGGTCAAGAACGCCGTCATCGTGCCGGTCGGCTCCAAGGGCGGATTCTTCCCCAAACACCTGGCCGCCATCGTTCGCGCCGGCGGCGACCGCGACGCCCAGCAGGCCGAGGCCATCCGCGCCTACAAGACCTTCCTGTCGGGCCTGCTGGACATCACCGACAACATCGCCAGGGACGGCGCCGTGGTTCCGCCGGCCGCCGTGGTCCGGTTCGAGGGCGACGACCCCTATCTGGTCGTGGCCGCCGACAAGGGCACGGCGACCTTTTCGGACATCGCCAACGGCATTTCGGCCGACTACGGCTTCTGGCTGGACGACGCCTTCGCCAGCGGAGGATCGGTCGGCTACGACCACAAGGTCATGGGCATCACCGCCCGCGGCGCCTGGGAAGCGGTCAAGCGCCACTTCCGCGAGATGGGCAAGGACATCCAGACCGAGCCCTTCACCGTGGTCGGCGTCGGCGACATGTCGGGCGATGTGTTCGGCAACGGCATGCTGCTGTCGAAGGCCATCAAACTGGTCGCCGCCTTCGACCACCGCGACATCTTCATCGACCCCAATCCCGATCCCGCCTCCAGCTGGGTCGAGCGCGACCGGATGTTCAAACTGCCGCGCTCGTCTTGGCAGGACTACGACAAGTCGAAGATTTCAAAGGGCGGCGGCGTCTTCCCGCGCTCGGCCAAGTCGATCGAGCTGAGCCCCGAGATCAAGGCGGCGCTCGACATCCAGGACGACGTGATCGATCCGGCGACGCTGATGAAGGCCATCCTCAAGGCGCCGGCCGAGCTGCTCTATTTCGGCGGCATCGGCACTTATGTGAAGGCGCCGCACGAGACCGACGCCCAGGTCGGCGACAAGGCCAATGACGCCATCCGCGTCGACGGCGCCGAGGTGCGCGCCAGGGTCATCGGCGAGGGCGCCAACCTGGGCCTGACCCAAGCCGGACGCATCGCCTTCGCCCAGGCAGGCGGCCGTATCAACACCGACGCCATCGACAACTCGGCCGGGGTCGACAGCTCCGACCATGAGGTCAATATCAAGATCCTGACCGGGGCCGCCATCGCCTCGGGCGCGCTGAAGGCCGGCGACCGCAACGCCCTGCTGGCCTCGATGACCGACGAGGTCGGCCTCAAGGTGCTGGCGCACAACTACGACCAGACCCTGGCCATCTCCCTGCAGGAGGCCGACGGCGCCGAGGCGCTCGACACCCAGCAGCGGTTCATGCAGTGGCTGGGCGCCAAGGGTAAGCTGGACCGCAAGGTCGAGGGCCTGCCGGACGATGGGAGACTGGCCGAGCGAAAGCTGGCCGGACAGGCCCTGACCCGGCCCGAACTGGCCGTCCTGACGGCCTATTCCAAGCTGGAGCTGTTCGACGAGATCGTCGCCTCGGCCGCGCCGGACGACCCCTTCTTCAAACAGACCCTGGTCCGCTATTTCCCGGCCCCGCTGGCGAAATACGAAGCCGACATGCAGCGCCACCGCCTGCGCCGCGAGATCATCTCGACCATATTGTCGAACGAGATCGTCAATATGTGCGGCCCGACCTTCCCCGAACGCCTGCGCCTTTCGGCGCGGTGCGACACGGGGGCCATGGTCGTCGCCTTCGAGGCGGCGCGACAGGTGTTCCGTCTCGACCAGGCCTGGGACCAGGTGTCGGCCCTCGATCTGAAGATTTCGGCCGCGGCCCAGACGGTCCTGTACCAGGAGATCGCCACCGTCCTGCGGCGCCAGACCTTCTGGCTCTCGCGGCGGGCGATGCGGCCAGGCTGTACGGTCGACGCCCTCGTCGCCGCCTATCGCCCGGCGGCGGACGCCCTGCGCGCGGCGGGCGGGACCGTGCTGTCCCGCTTCGAACAGGACCGGCTGGAGGGGCGGGTCCAGAGCTTCACCGCCCTGGGCGTGCCCGAAGCCATGGCGCGCGACTTCGCCATGCTGCGGCCGCTGGTCGCCACCGCCGACATCGGCGACCTGTCGCGACAGGCGGGCTGGTCCGAACCGGCCATGGCCATGCTGTACCACCAGGTCGGGGCGGCCTTTGATTTCGACCGGCTGCGCGCCGGCGCGGGCAATGTGCCCTCGGCGGACCATTTCGACCGTCTGGCGGTGCGCCGCCTGATCGAGGATCTGATGGCCGAACAGGCGACCCTGGCCCGCGCGGTCGCCAAGGCGTCGGACGTCGCCGTGGGCGCCAGCGAGGCCACGGCCGAGGCCGCGGTGGACGCCTGGATCGGCCCGCGGCAGGCCCTCGTCGAGGGGGTTCGCGCCTCGGTCGACGAGATCGAGGCCTCAGGTTCCGGCTGGACCTTCGCCAAGCTGACCATAGCCAACAGCGTCATCCGGGAGATCGCTTCGTCGGCGGGCTGAACAAGGTGATGGGTGGTGGGTGATGGGCGGCTGACGCGGGTTCATTCGATCGCGCTGGCCATCCCCTGGCGAACCAGCCGCCCATCGCCGACCACCCATCACCCGGAGCAGGCGTTTGGCTCGCCGATCTGCTAGCGTACCCGGCTGAGGGAGAGGCTGATGCCGCGCAAATTTCTGGTGGTCGTCGACGACAGTCCGGAGTTCGAGACGGCGCTGCGGTACGCCTCGCGGCGGGCCCGGTCGACGGGCGGTCGCGTGGCCCTGTTGCGCGTCATTCCGGCCGCGGCCTCCGACGCCCACTGGGCCGGGGTGCGCGAGGAGATCGAGCGCCAGACCCGGCTCGAGGCTGAAACCTCGCTGAACAACTGGGCCGCGGAGGCCGCGGAACGATCCGGCGCCACGCCCGTGCTGCTGATCGAGCGCGGCGAGCCCCAGGACGCGATCCGCAAGGTCGTGGGCGAGGACGCGGAGATCAAGATCCTCGTTCTGGCGGCGAGCGGCGGCGGCCGCGGTCCCGGCCCGCTGGTCTCGGCCGTGGTCAAACAGGGCGCATCCTTCACCGGCCGCAAGCTGCCGGTCACCATCGTGCCGGGCGAGCTGACCGAGAAGGACATCGAGGATCTGGCGTGAGGAAAGTGGCCAGTGGCTAGTGGCCAGTGATTGGCGGGTCGGGCGGGCGTGAGCCGCTGTCGAAGCCGGGCTCTGATGTCGCCAGCCACCAGCCACCAGCCACTGGCCGCTCCTCAGGTCTTGAACCCGCCGCCGCCACGGCGCATCTGAGCGCCATGTTCATCCAGACCGAACCGACCCCCAATCCCAACGTCCTGAAATTCCTGCCGGGCCGCGACGTCTCGGCCGAGCCGCGGGAATTCCTCAACGCCGACGAGGCGGCGGCCTCGCCCCTGGCCGAGGCCCTGTTCGGGCTGGAGAGCGTGGCCGGCGTCTTCTTCGGCTCCGACTATGTCTCGGTGACCCGTCGGGCGGACGGGCTGGACTGGTCGCAGATGAAGGCGCCGATCCTGGCCGGCATCATGGATCATTTCGTGTCCGGCGCGCCCTTGATGCGCGACGGGACGACCAACAGGGCGGAGGCCGGCGAGGACTCCGAGATCGTGATCGAGATCAAACAGCTGCTCGACAGCCGGGTCCGGCCCGCGGTGGCCCAGGACGGCGGCGACATCCTGTTCGACGCCTTCGACGAGGAGACGGGCGTCCTCACCCTGCGGATGCGCGGCGCCTGCGCCGGCTGCCCCTCGTCTTCCGCCACCCTCAAGGCCGGGGTCGAGCAGATGATGAAACACTACATCCCCGAAGTGACGAGCGTCGAACAGGTGATCTAGGCGCGCGCTCAAGCCGCGAGCCTGTCATCCCGGCGAAGGCCGGGACGCGCGACGAGCGTCAGCGCCCAGACAGACTGAAACGAATCCGTCCTCGCTTCGGGACCAGGACGGCGCCATCATTGATCCATGCCCCGTTTCCAGAGCGACAATGACGCCCGGCGTCTCGGCGAGGCCCTCGCAGCCCTGCGGCGCGACCGCGCCCTGTCGCAGGCCGAAGCCGGCCGCAGGGCGGGCATGACCAGCCAGGGCTGGGGCCTGTATGAGACCGGCAAACGCTCCGGCCTGTACCGTCCTGACGTCCAACGCCGCCTGACCGCCGCCCTCGATGCGACACCCGAGGATCTGTTGCAGCGCCAGGAGGCGGCCGTCCCCGGCATGGCCAGCGAAGGACGCGCCTTCGTCCACGCCCCCGTCGTCCCCGCGAAGGCGGGGACCCGTCGGATGCAACTGTCCAACGACGACCTCGCCCCCTGGGCCGCCTCGGGGGTGGTGGTCGAGTATGAGCCCGGCCGCTGGCCCCGGCGCGACCAGGGCTGTGTGATCGAAATGGCCGACGGCGAAGTCCGCGTCCGGATCTATGAAGGCGCCGACGCCGAAGCGCTGGCCGTGCGCGGCGGTCCGGGCGGTCTGGCGGCGCATGAACGGATCGACCGGTCCGGGATCCGCGCCGTCTCCGCCGTGACAGCCCGACTGGAGCACTGAATGAAACGAATTAATTGCAACGTTTTCGTTTCCATGAAACAGTCCTCTCTCGGCAGGGAGGAGACGAGCGGCCATGGCCAGGATCGGCGAACGGGACGAAGTCGACGCCTATGTCGGCGCGCGCATCGGGCTGCGGCGCTCGGCGCTCGGCCTGTCCCAGAGCGCCCTCGCCCAGCAGCTGGGGGTCAGCTTCCAGCAGGTGCAGAAATACGAGACCGGCCAGAACCGCATATCGGCGTCGCGCCTGCACCGGGCGGCGACCGTGTTGGGAACCTCGGTGGAGACCTTCTTCCCGCCGGTCGAGACGGCGCGGGGGGAGGCCGACGACGGCTGGCAGGCGATGCGGTTCATCACCGCGACCGCCGACGGCCGGTCGGTCGCGGCGGGCTTTCCGCTGATCGAGGACCGCGACGTCAGACGGGCTGTGGCGCGCATCGTCCGGGCGCTGGCGGGGGGCGACTGAGGGCGCCCGGCCCGGGAGCCCCGTCATGAAGCTGATGGTCGTCGATACGGCGCTGGGCCTGTGCACCGCCGGGGTGTTCGAGGTCGACGGGGCGGGCGCGCGTCGGCTGGGCCTGACGTCCGAGCCGATGGTGAAGGGCCATTCCGAACGCATCGCCGGTTTCGCCCGCGATGCGGCGGCCGGGGCGGGCGTGGCCTTCGCCGATCTTGACCGTGTCGGCGTGACCGTCGGTCCGGGCTCGTTCACCGGCCTGCGCGTCGGCCTGGCCTTCGCCCAGGGACTGGCCGCGGCGCTGGACCGGCCGGTGGTCGGGGTGTCTGCGCTGGACGCGCTGGCGGCCTCGGCGGGCGAGGCGTTCGAGGTGGCGGCCCTGATCGATGCGCGGCGCGGTCAGGTTTACGCCCGCTTCTGGCGCGACGGTCAGGCGGACGGCGCGGCGGAAGCCCTGACTCTCGAGGCGGCCGCGGCCCGGATCGCGACCCTCGGCCCCGACGCGGTCCTGGTGGGATCCGGCGCGGCCCTGTTTGCGGATATCGCAGCGGGCAGACCCGTCCTG
>NZ_BSOY01000066.1 GCF_030160755.1 Brevundimonas denitrificans
GCCAACCTCCGCCGCCGCCTCCGCCGCCGCCCGCGCCGCCCCCGGCGGAGGCGGACCTGTGGCCGGGCGGGCGCGTGCCGATGTGCTTTCAGGCTCCGACCGCCGAAGACGCCTGGGGGCGCGAGACAGTGATGGACGCCGCCGCCGCCTGGGAAGCCGTGGCCCGGGTCGATTTCGACATCACCGCCGACTGCGCGCAGTCGCCGACCACGGGGCCGAATCGCCGCATCCCGATCCGCATCGACCACGATCCGGAGCGGTTCGCCTCAGCCAGCCATCTGGGGGTCAACCTCGTGCGCGGCGGGACCATCAGCCTGAACGCCGACTATCTCGTCACCAATCGCATCTGCGGACGGCGCGGGTCTGTCGGGCGGGAGGGCTGCTTCCGCGCCGACGCCCTGCACGAGCTGGGGCACGCCCTCGGCTTCTCCCACGATCATGTCAGCCCGCGCGCGCCTGACTGCGTCGCCCGGATGAGCACGCCCGAGGCCGAGGTCGCCGACGAGACCTATTACGACGCGGCCTCGATCATGAACTACTGCAACCCGGACCGCTGGAAGGGCGAGTTGAGCCCTGCCGACATCTGCTCGATCCGCGCGGCCTATGGCGCGCCGGATGGGACGCGGCCCGCGCGCGCCGCCTGCTATGCGATGACCGGGGCGCCAACGGTCCGGCGGCCTTGACCCGGGTTCATCCCGCCCCCTAGCGTGCCGCAGCCCATCAGGGCCGGTGGTTTGGGGAATTGATCATGCGTCATCGTCTGCTCGGCCGGGCCATGCCCGCCTTTGTCCTGCTGGCCGTTCTGGCCGGGCCCGCCCTGGCGCAGGAAGGCAGGACCTATCAGCAGCCGCCGGCGCCCATTGCCGACATCCTCGACACCAAACCGACGCCGACGCCCAGCCTGTCGCCGGACCGGACGACGCTCGCCCTGTTCGATCGCGCCAATCTGCCGCCGATCGCCGAACTGGCCGAGCCGATGCTGCGGCTGGCCGGATACCGGATCAATCCGCGCAACAACGGTCAGGCCAACAGCCGGGTGACCTGGCTGACCGGCCTCAGCTTCCAGCCCGTAGAGGGCGGCCCCGCCCGGACCGTCAGCCTGCCGGCCAATTCGCGCTTCGTCTCCCCGGGCTGGTCGCCCGACGGCCGCTCGGTGACCCTGCTGATGGACGCGCCGACCGGGCTGGAGCTCTGGACGGTGGACGTGGCCAGCGGCGTCGCCCGCAAGCTGACCGACGCCCGGGTCAACGCCGCGGGCGGCGGCGCCTTCGACTGGCTGCCCGACAGCTCGGGCCTGCTGGTTCGGATGACGCCGGAAGGCCGCGGCCCCGCCCCGGACATGAGCCGTCCGCCCGAGGGCCCGATCGTCGAGGAGAGCATGGGCCGGACCGCGCCCGCCCGGACCTATCAGGACCTGCTGTCCAACGCCGGGGACGAGGCCCTGTTCGAGCACTATTTCACCTCGCAGCTGACGCTGGTTCCCCTTGAGGGGCCGGCCCGGACGCTGGGCGCGCCGGCGGTCTATCTGGGCTCGGGCGTGTCGCCGGACGGACGCTACATCCTGCAGACCACGGTGAAGCGCCCCTACAGCTATGTCGTCCCGGCGGCCCTGTTCCCGGCGGAGGTGACGATCACCGACCTGCAGGGCCAGGTGGTGCACCGCGTCGCCGACCTGCCGCTGCGCGACAATATCCCGACCCCGTTCGACTCCGTGGCGCCGGGCCCGCGCTCGGCCCAGTGGCGCGCCGACGCCCCTTCGACCCTGGTCTGGGTCGAGGCCCAGGACGGCGGCGACCCGCGCACCCCCGCCGAGGTGCGCGACCGGGTCTTCACCCTTGCCGCGCCGTTCACCGGCCAGCCGACGCCGCTGATCGACCTCAAGGACCGCTACGGCGGCGTGATCTGGGGCGACGCCGATACGGCGCTGGTGATCAGCCGCCAGTTCAACAACCGGCGCGAGACCCGCTATCTGGTCGATCCGTCCAACCCCGGTCAGGGCCGCACCCTGCTGGAGCGGAACTATCAGGACCGCTACAACGACCCGGGCTTCCCGGTGACCGAGGCCAACGCCAGCGGCTTCCCGGTGATGCGCTTCACCGCCGACGGGGCGCGGGTGCTGATGACCGGAGCCGGGGCGACGCGGGCGGGGGAGTATCCCTTCCTGTCGACCATGGACCTTGCCACCGGCGCGACCGAGCGCGTCTGGACCTCTGCGGACGGCGTCTATGAAAGCGTGCTGGGCATCCTCGACGAGGACGGCCGGCGGCTGCTGACGCGGCGCGAAACGCGGGCCGATCCGCCCAATATCCATGCCCGGAACCTCGACGAACCGACCGCCGCCACACGGGCGATCACCCAGTTCCCCGACCCCGCGCCGCAACTGGCCGGGGTGACCAAACAGCTGATCAGCTACACCCGCGCCGACGGCGTCCAGCTCTCCGGGACGCTGTATCTGCCCGCCGGCTACGACAAGGATCGCGACGGGCCCTTGCCGCTGGTGATGTGGGCCTATCCGGCCGAGTTCACCGATGCGGCCGTGGCGGGGCAGGTGGTCGACACCGCCAACCGCTTCACCCGGCCGGGCGGGATCAGCCATCTGTTCCTGCTGACCCAGGGCTATGCCGTGCTGGACGATCCCTCGATGCCGATCGTCGGCGTCAACGGCGCGGAGCCCAATGACACCTACATCCAGCAGCTGACCGCCAGCGCCGAGGCGGCGGTCAATGCGGTGGTCGAAATGGGCGTGGCCGACCGCGACCGGATCGCCGTCGGCGGGCACAGCTACGGCGCCTTCATGACCGCCAACCTGCTGGCCCACACCGACCTGTTCCGCACCGGCATCGCCCGCTCGGGGGCCTACAACCGCACCCTGACGCCCTTCGGCTTCCAGGCCGAGCAGCGCACCTACTGGGAGGCGACCGACACCTATACGGAGATGTCGCCCTTCACCTACGCCAACCGGGTCAATGAGCCGATCCTGCTGATCCACGGCGAGGCGGACGACAACTCCGGCACCTTCCCGGTCCAGTCCGAGCGGTTCTACGCCGCGCTGAAGGGCAATGGCGCCAATGTCCGCTATGTCGTCCTGCCGCTGGAGGCGCACGGCTACCGGGCGCGGGAATCGGTCGGCCACACCCTGTGGGAAATGACCCGCTGGCTGGACCAGTATGTGAAGAACGCCGGGCCGCGGCCGGCGGCGGCCGAATAGGCGGCCTGGTCAGATTGTCATCCCGGCCGAAGCGAAGCGGAGAGCCGGACGGAAGCGTCCTTCTGTTGGCCCCTCCCGGAAATCGCCTGCGATTATCCGGGAGACGGGTGGCCGCCGCACTCGCTTCAACCCTTCCCCCGGATAGCCGCTGACGCAGCTTCCGGGGGCTGACGTTCCCTGTGTCCGACGGTCCCGGCTCTCCGCTTCGCTTCGTCCGGGATAACAAGGTGCGCCATCCCGACGCCGCGTCAGGATTCATCAGAGGTCGCGGTGGCGTAACGATGGTCTCCTGCGCGCGGGACTGGAGGGACATTTCATGAAAACGCTTCTTCGCGCCGCCGCGGCGGCGGCCGTCATCGGCCTGGCCGGCGGCCTCGGCGGCTGCGCATCCTTGATCACCGGCGGCGAACTGATCCGGCCGGGCGAGCCCACGGGCGCTCTCGTGGTTCGCAATGTCTCGCAGGGCAATTCGATCGACGTCGTGCTGGTATCGGACTGCAGCGCCCATACCTACGGGCTGAACCGCCTGCCCTCGGGCTACAGCATCCCGCCGGGCGGCAGCTATACCTTCACCGTCTCCGCCGGATGCTGGGATGTCGGCGCCGGCGAGGTCCTCAGCCAGAACAGCTGGACGGAGGGCTACGCCAGGGTGACGGTCGCCGCCGGACGGACCACGACGGTCCAGTCGCGCTGAAGCGACGGCGTTGAACCTTTGCTGCGCCGCGACATTCCTGTTGCGCCAGCGCCGCTTGTCGGGCCACGCTGCAAGATCATTGCAGTGGGAGCGGCATGGCCTTCGACGAAATGTCAGGTGACGGCGGCGGAGTCCGCGAAAGCTATCGCGGGCTTGCCCGCTGGCTGGCGGACGCCCCGGAAGGGCTGCTGCAGGCGCGCTCGCGCCAGGCCGAGCTGTTCTTCCGCCGCATGGGCATCACCTTCGCCGTCTATGGCGACGCCGAGTCGAGCGAGCGGCTGATCCCGTTCGACGTCGTGCCCCGCATCATCGGCGCCGCCGAATGGGCCGGGCTCGAGGCCGGGCTGGTCCAGCGGGTGCGGGCGATCAACCTGTTCCTGGCCGATGTCTATGGCGCGCAGGAATGCCTGAAGGCCGGGATCGTCCCGGCCGAGCTGATCCTGACCAATCCCCACTATGTGCCCGAGATGCAGGGCCGGCGGCCGCCGCGCGGGGTCTGGGTCCATATCGCCGGCGTCGATCTGGTCCGCACGGGCGAGGACGGCTTCTACGTGCTGGAGGACAACTGCCGCACGCCGTCGGGGGTCTCCTACATGCTGGAGAACCGCGAGATGATGATGCGGTTGTTCCCCGACCTGTTCGCCGACTATCCGGTGCGCCCGGTCGAGACCTACGCCGACATGCTGTTGTCCAGCCTGCGCGCCTCGGCGCCCGAGGCGGCGGGGGCGGATCCGACCATCGTCGTGCTGACGCCGGGGCCGTTCAACTCGGCCTATTACGAACACTCCTTCCTGGCCGACAAACTGGGGGTCGATCTGGTCGAGGGGCGCGACCTGTTCGTCGACGACGGCAAGGTCTTCATGCGCACGACCCAGGGGCGTCAGCAGGTCGATGTGGTCTATCGGCGGATCGACGACGACTTCCTCGATCCCCTGACCTTCCGTCCGTATTCGACCCTGGGAGTGCCGGGGCTGATGACGGCCTATCAGGCGGGGACGGTGACCCTGGCCAATGCGGTCGGCACCGGCGTCGCCGACGACAAGGCCGTCTACACCTACATGCCCGAGATCATCCGCTTCTTCACCGGCGAGGAGCCGATCCTGAAGAACGTCCCGACCTGGCGCTGCCGTGAGCCGGAGGCGCTGAAGGAGGTGCTGTCCAAGCTTGATCAGCTGGTGGTCAAGGAGGTCGGGGGCTCGGGCGGCTACGGCATGCTGGTGGGGCCGGCGGCGACCAGGGCCGAGATCGAGGCCTTCCGGAAGAAGCTGATCAACGACCCCGACGACTTCATCGCCCAGCCGACGCTGGACCTGTCGACGGCGCCGACCCTGGACAAGGGCGAGCTGCATGGCCGCCACGTCGATCTGCGGCCCTTTGTGCTGTCCGATCCGAACGGGGTGAGGGTGGCGCCGGGCGGATTGACGCGGGTGGCGCTGAAGCCGGGGTCGCTGGTGGTCAACTCCAGCCAGGGCGGCGGGACCAAGGACACCTGGGTGCTGGATGTTTGAATGCTGAGCCGCACCGCAGACAGCCTGTACTGGACCGGCCGCTATATCGAGCGGGCGGACTTTCTCGCCCGCATCCTCGAGGCCACGCTGCGGCTGGCGGCGATCCCGACGCGCGGCGACGGGGACGCGGAGACGGTCTGGGCCAGCGCCCTGGCCTCGGCGGGGGCTCCCAAGGCGCTGGGCCGGTCGCCGACCGAGAAGTCGGTGCGTGAATATCTGGCCTTCGCCCCCGACAACGCCTCGTCGATCACCGCCTGCATCACCCGCGCCCGCACCAACGCCCGCTCGGTGCGCACGGCCCTGACGGTCGAGCTGTGGGAGGCGATCAACGGGGCCTGGAACGGGCTGGAGGAACAGGGCCAGCCGACCCGGCGGGACGAGTTCGCGCGCTTCCTGGAATGGGTGAAGACGGTCACCCTGTCGGTCGAGGGCGCGACCAGCCGGACCATGCTGCGCAACGACGGCTACTATTTCCTGCGCCTCGGCGCGGCGATCGAACGGGCCGACAACACCGCGCGGCTGCTGGACGTCAAATACCATCTGCTGCTGCCGGAGGGCGAACGCGTCGGCGGACAGCTGGACTATTTCCAGTGGACCACCCTGCTGCGCGAGGTCTCGGCGCTGACGGCCTATCGCTGGGTCTATCGCGACAGCGTCAAGCCCTGGCTGGTGGCCGATCTTCTGGTGCTGAACCGACAGATGCCGCGCTCCCTGGCCAGCTGCCAGGCCTCGATCGTGCGTTATCTGGAACGGCTGGCCAATGACTACGGCCGGCGCGGCCCGGCGCAGCGGCTGGCGGCGGACCGGATGCGGGCCTTCGACAATTCGCGCATCGAGGACATCTTCCAGTCCGGCCTGCACGAATACATCCAGGCCTTCCTCGGCGAGAACGGCCGCCTGGGGCAGGCCATCCATGACCAGTATCTGAGCTGACCCGTGCGCATCAGCATCGACCATGCGACCACCTATGCCTACGACCGGGCGGCGCGGTTCATCATCCAGACCCTGAGGCTGACGCCCCGGTCCTCCGAGGCGCAGCAGGTCCGCAACTGGCGGGTCGAGACCGACGTCGACGCGCGGCTGCGCAAGTCGGAGGACGCCTTCGGCAACATCGTCCACACCCTCTATACCGAACAGCCGACCCAGAGCCTGACGGTCCGGGTCTCGGGCGAGGTGGTGACCACCGACACCGCCGGTGTCGTGCCGGCCGGGCAGGAGACGCTGTCGCCGCTGGTCTTCCTGCGCGACACCGCCCTGACCCGGCGGGACAAGCTGATTTCGGTCTTCGCCTCCGAGTTCTCGGCCTGGCCGCCGCTTGAGCGGCTGCACCGGCTGATGGCTGGGATCCACGGCTCGGTGGCCTTCGAGGTCGGGGTGACGACGCCGACCCATACGGCGGCCGAGGTGCTCGCGCTCGGCCGCGGCGTCTGCCAGGACCACGCCCATGTCTTCATCGCCTGCGCCCGCCAGATGGGCATGCCGGCCCGCTATGTCTCGGGCCATCTGCTGCGCCGGGACGGCAAGGACGACCAGGAGGCGGCCCATGCCTGGGCCGAGGCGTGGATCCCCGATCTGGGCTGGGTCGGCTTCGATCCGGCCAACGGCATCTGTTCGACGGACCGCTATGTGCGGGTCGCGACCGGGCTGGACTACCGCGGCGCCGCGCCTGTGCGCGGGGCGAGCTACGGCGGCGGCGGCGAGCGGCTGGCGGTGCGGTTGAACGTGCGTGATGCCGACATGCAACAGGGTCAGCAACAGGCTTAGGTCGTGGGTGATCCGAGGGAGGAATCTGTTACCGTGAACGTCATGACGGACGGGCAGCGGGGATTGCGCGCCGCATGACCTATTGCGTGGGCATGCTGGTTGAGGAGGGGTTGGCGATGATCGCCGACACCCGGACCAATGCGGGCGTGGACAACATCTCGTCCTATCGCAAGCTGCACATCGTCGACCGCCCCGGCGAGAGGGTGCTGGGCGTCTGCACCGCCGGCAATCTGTCCGTGACCCAGACGGCCCTGGCCATGGCGCGCGAAGGGGTCCACCTCCACGTCGGCGAGGAGAAGGAGACGCTGGAGACCGCGCCGACCCTGTTCCGCTGCGCCCAGCTGCTGGGGCACGCCCTGCGCGAGACGCGGCTGTCGATCGCCCCGGCCATGGAAGCCGACAGCCTCAACACCTCGGCCTCGATGCTGCTGGGCGGTCAGGTGGCGGGCGGCCGGATGGGGCTGTATCTGATCTACAGCCAGGGCAATTTCATCGAATGCGGGCGCGACACGCCCTATCTCCAGATCGGCGAGGCCAAATACGGCAAGCCGATCCTCGAGAGCGGACTGGCGTTCGACACGCCCCTGGCCGAGGCGGTGAAGCTGGGCCTGATTTCGTTCTCGACGACGATGCGCAGCAATGTCGGGGTCGGGGCGCCGTTCGACATGCTCACCCTTCGGCGCGACTTCCTCAGCGGCGAGCATCGGCGGATCGAGGCAGACGACGCCTATTTCACCGACCTGCACGAGCAATGGACCCGCGCCCAGGTCCAGGCCCGCCGGCAGATGCCGGCCCCGCCCTGGCTGATGGGCGACCCGGGACTGGCGGCCGGCCGCGGCTGAGGTCAGGCGGAACCGGGTCGGGCCCCGCCTGACGCCTCAAACCTCCGATTCAGTGGCCGTGATCGCCCTCTGAATTGGCCTCCGTCGCACCGGCGGCCCAGCCCTCGCCGCCGGCTTCGGCGAACCAGAAGGGCGCGCGGGCCCGCTGGCGCGGCGCGACCTCGTTCATCCCCGAGTCGTAAACCCGACCATTGGCGATGGTGTAGGCGATCGCCGTGGTGTTGCGGATGTTCTCCAGCGGGTTCTGGTCCAGCACCACCATGTCGGCCAGCTTGCCGACCTCGAGCGAGCCGATATCCCGGTCCAGGCCCAGCGAACGGGCGCCGTTCAGGGTGCCGGCGCGGATCACGTCGATCGGCGCCATTCCGCCCTGGGCGAGGCTCCACAGTTCCCAGTGCGCCGCCAGGCCCTCGCGTTGGCCGTGGGCCCCGATCGAGACGCTGACGCCCTGTTCGGACAGCCGGGTGGCCTCGCGCGCGACCGAGATGTGGTTCCACTCATTGTCGGGCAGGGTCACCGGCCGGCGCGCGCGGGCGTCGAGGATGCGGCGCGGGACGTACTGGGTCAGGATCGGATGGTTCCAGACCTCGCTCTCCTGGTACCAGTAGTTCTCGCCGTAGCTGCCGCCATAGGCCACCACCAGGGTCGGGTTGTAGGCCACCCCGGTCTGGCGCCAGAGCTGGTGCACGTCGTCGTACAGCCGGGCCAGCGGGATCGAGTGTTCGATCGTGGTGTGGCCGTCGACGATCATCGACATATTGTGCTGGAACAGCGAGCCGCCCTCCGGCACCACCATCATGTTCAGCTGGCGGGCCGCCTCGATGATCTGCTGGCGCTGGTCGCGGCGGGGCTGGTTGTAGCTCTTGACGCTCCAGGCCCCCGCCGCCTGCATCCGCCGCAGGGTCGACAGGGCGTCGTCGAGGTCGTCGACCTGGGCTGTGAAGGCGGTGTTGGCGCCGTACAGGATGGTGCCGGTCGAGAAGATGCGCGGCGCCGTGATCCGGCCCGTGCGGGCCAGTTCGCTGTGGGCGAAGATGGTGCTGGTGTCGGCCGAGGGGTTGTGGATCGTGGTCACGCCGAAGGCCAGCGAGGCGTAATCGACCCAGCTCTGTTCGGGGATGATCTCGTCCGACCCCATGGAGCCGTGCCAGTGGGCGTCGACCAGGCCGGGCATGATGGTCTTGCCGGCCATGTCGAGGGTCGGCGTGCCGGCCGGTATCGTGGTGGCGGCCAGCGGGCCGATCGCAACGATGCGGTTGCCCTCGATGACGATCACGCCGTTCTCGATCACCTCGGCGCCGTTCATGGTGATGATCCGCGCGCCGGTCAGGGCCATACGCCCTTCGGGCACGTCCGCCTGGGCGGTGAAGCCGAGGTTGATGCCGCGCTCGTCCGGCGCAGGCAGTTCGTCCGGCGCGCCGTCCACGAAGGTGAAGGCCTGGTTGAGGTCGCGGGTGAACAGTTCGGGCCCCAGCGACCATTGCAGCCGGCGAGAGTCGCCCGACCAGCTCAGCCAGTCGCCGGCGTCGCGGGTGACCCGGGCCTGGGGCAGGGACTTGCCGTCGGCGCTGATCGTGATCGGACGGCCGGCCGCGACGAAGGGCGCGACATAGGCGTTGAACCGCTCGGTCCAGCCGATCCAGTTCCCGTCGGGCGAAACGGCGAACTCGCTGGCCCATTCCGAGGTCAGGTGGGTGCGTTCGTCCTCGCCGTCGAGATTGACCGAGATCAGCGTCTGCTTGTCGCCGTCGCGGTCCGACAGGAAGACCCGGTCGTTGGCGGCGCCGAACTGCGGGGTCGAGCCGTCATCGGTCATGAAGACCGGTTCGCCGCCCGCCGCCGGGATCCGATAGACCCCCGGATCGCGGCTCCACAGGGCGCTGGTCAGGAAGCCGTCGCTGACGGTGCGGTAGACGATGGTTCGCCCGTCCGGCGAGAAGGTCGGCTCGACATAGTGGCCGGGCTGCGAGGTCACGACGCGGCCCGCGCCGCCGCTGACCGGAACGACCCGGATCGAGCCGAATTCCTGGTCGTCCCAGGTCGTATAGACAATCGACCGGCCGTCGCGGGACCAGTTGGGGTAGAGCTCGAAATGGTCGTTCTGGCGCGTCAGCCGGCGCGCGGTTCCGGTCGGCAGGTCGCGGATCCAGAGATTGCCCAGGGCCTCGAACACCACCTTGGTCCCGTCCGGCGAGGGGCGGGCCCAGCGGATCAT
Organism: Brevundimonas denitrificans; assembly: GCF_030160755.1. GTDB lineage: Bacteria > Pseudomonadota > Alphaproteobacteria > Caulobacterales > Caulobacteraceae > Brevundimonas > Brevundimonas denitrificans. The sequence goes on from NZ_BSOY01000066.1 coordinate 10,232, forward strand.
GCGGACGTCGAAGGTGTCGGGCGCCGCCTCGACGGGGAAGCGCACCGCGTCCTGCACCCGCCGGGTGTCGGCGACGTGGAAGGGGATCTCCGCAACCGCCCGGGTGCCGACATCGACGCGCTGGATGCGGCCGTCGGCCCAGAAGACGATCGAGCGGTTGTCCGGGGTCCAGCTGATCGCCGGATAGACGCCGTGGATGGCCCAGGTTTCCTGCAGGTCGCGGTCGAGGCCGGTGAAGACCGGCGTCTCGCGCCCGGACTCAATGTCCATGACATAGAGCACCGACTGGTAGCGAACCCGCCGGATGAAGGCGATCGACTTGCCGTCGGGGGAGGGGGTCGGACGGATCGAACCGCCGGGGCCGGTGATATAGGGATCGATCTCGCCGGTTTCGCGGTCCAGGCGGCGGATGATGTAGATCTGGTCGTTGACGTCCTTGGAATATTCGAACGTCGCGCCCGGCGTCGCGTCGTCGCTGAAATAGATGTAGCGGCCGTCCGGCGAGAAGGCGGGTTCGCCCGTGTCCTTCTGCTGCGTCCGGCGCTCAGTCATCTGCACGCCGCCGCCGCCCGAGCGGTGGTACATCCACAGCTCACCGGCCCCCAGCGAGCGGGACGAGGTGAAATGCTTCCGCGCCACGATGAACTGGCCGTCGGGCGACCATTCGGGCTGGTTGAGCAGGCGGAACGTCTCCTTGGACACCTGCGTCGGGTTCGACCCGTCGGCGTCCATGATCCAGATGTTGTCGCCGCCGGCCCGGTCCGAGGTGAAGGCGATGTGGCGGCCGTCGGGCGACCATTTCGGCTGCATGTCCCAGGCGACGCCCGAGGCGATGGCGCGCGCCTCGCCGCCGGCGACGGGCATGACGTAGATGTCGCCCAGCAGATCGAAGACGATGGTCTGGCCGTCCGGGCTGACGTCCAGCGACATCCAGGTGCCGCGGGTCACGTCGATGGGAATGTCGCGCGACGGTCCGGGCGGGTTCTGCACATCCCATTTGGGCGTCTCGGCCGCGGCGGCGGCCGCGGGCGCGGCGACCGGACCGGGCGCGGCCTGCGGCTCGACCGGCCCGGGGACGGGCGGAGCGGCGATCGGCGAGACCGGTTCGGGCGTCTGGGCCGCGGCGGGACAGGCGAGCGCCAGCAGGGCGACCGTGGTCAGAAAAGCGCGCTTCATGGTGTGTCATCCCCGGGGCATGGCCGGACGTCTCGCGCCGCTCGTCGGCCGCGTCCTTGCGGGCGCAGATGAACATTGTCGCGCGTCGGAAGTCCAGTCGGGCGACGGCTTCAGCGTCGCCAGCCCCGACCCGCCGTCCGGTCAGAATTGGGGAACGCTGTTCGATGGCTGCGAGGTCCGGCGACTGTCGGTCACCCGTCCGCGCGGCGTTCCTCGCGCTGGCGCTCGCCGTCGCCTTCGGCGCCCACGTCACGACAGGCGCCGCCCCAGCCAGGGCTTGACGCTGTCGCGACAGACCCGGCGACAGGCCGTCAGCGCCGAGACCTCGCGCAGCAGGGTGGTCCGCTGGAATCAGCCCAGCTGTTCGCCGACGCGTCCGCCCTCGGGCGACCGCGGATGGCATTTGCCGCGCCGGTCGCCGCCGGGGCCGGTTGATCCAGCGCAAGGCGGTGCCGGATCGATGCGTCAGCATGGGTTTCCGGTCTGAGAGGCGAAGATGAGACAGGTCCATTCTGCGTTCCGACCCGGGGCGATCGCGTGAGCTGGCCCGTCATCCGCAAGTCGGCGGCGGAGCGGGCCGGCGCCAATCTCGAGGACTATGACGCGGAGGCGGCCGCCTTCGACTGGGCGGCGGCCCGGGCGGAGCTGTCCGGACTGCCGGGGGGCGGCCTCAACATCGCCCATGAGGCCCTGGACCGGCATGTGGCGGCGGGAGGTGGCGACCGGACGGCGCTGCGCTGGATCGGCCGGGACGATACGGTGCGGGACCTCAGCTACGCCGAGCTGACCGAACAGGCCAACCGCTTCGCCAGCCTGCTCCGGTCGCTGGACGTAAAGCCGGGCGACCGGGTCTACGCCGTGCTCGGGCGGATTCCGGAGCTCTATGTCGCCGCCCTCGGGACGCTGAAGGCCGGCGCGGTGTTCACGCCGCTGTTCTCGGCCTTCGGCCCGGAGCCGCTGCAGGCCCGGATGGAGATCGGCGAGGCCAATGTCCTGGTGACGACCGAGGCCCTCTATCATCGCAAGGTCGAGGCCTGGCGCGACGCCATCCCCAGCCTGCGCCACCTCCTCCTGGCCGGATGCCCCGGCGCGGCGCCGGCCCGCTGCATCGATCTGGAGGCGGCCCTGGCGACGGCCGACCCCGTGTTCGAGACCGTGGCGACCCGGCCCGAGGACATGGCCCTGCTGCATTTCACCAGCGGCACGACGGGGCGGCCCAAGGGGGCGGTGCATGTCCATGAGGCGGTCGTGGCCCACCATGTCACGGGCCGCACGGCGCTCGATCTGAGGCCGGGCGACATCTACTGGTGCACCGCCGATCCCGGCTGGGTGACGGGCACCTCCTACGGAATCATCGCGCCGCTCACCAACGGCGTCACCCTGGTGGTCGACGAGGCCGAGTTCGACGCGGAGCGCTGGCGGCGCATCCTGGGCGAGCAGAAGGTGACCGTCTGGTACACGGCGCCGACGGCGGTGCGGATGCTGATGAAGGCCTGGGACAGCGACCCGCGCCCCTATGACCTGCCCGCCCTGCGCTTCATGGCCAGCGTCGGCGAGCCGCTGAACCCCGAGGCGGTTCTCTGGGGCGTCGAGGCCTTCGGCCGGCCCTTCCACGACAACTGGTGGCAGACCGAGACCGGCGGGATCATGATCGCCAATTTCGCCTCCATGGACATCAAGCCCGGATCGATGGGCCGGCCGCTGCCGGGCGTGACGGCGGGGATTGTGGAGCGGGCCGCCGACGGCTCGGTCCGCGAGGCGCTGGAGCCCATGGCCCTGGGCGAGCTGGCCCTGCGGCCCGACTGGCCGTCCATCCTGCGCGGCTATCTGCACGAGGAGGAACGCTTCCGGAAATGTTTCGCCAGCGGCTGGTACCTGACCGGCGACCTGGCGATGCGGGACGCCGACGGCTACTACTGGTTCGTCGGCCGGGCCGACGACGTCATCAAGAGCGCCGGCCATCTGATCGGTCCCTTCGAGGTCGAGAGCGTCCTGATGGAGCATCCGGCCGTGGCCGAGGCCGCGGTGATCGGCCTGCCCGACCCGATCGCGGGGGAAACGGTCAAGGCCTATGTCGCCCTGAGGGGCGGTCTCGAGGCGGGCGAGCCCCTGCGCCGGGACATCCTCGGCCATGCGCGCAAGCGGCTGGGGCCGGCGGTGGCGCCCAGGGACATCGCCTTCCGCCAGAACCTGCCGAAGACCCGCAGCGGCAAGCTGATGCGGCGCCTGCTGAAGGCCCGCGAACTGGGCCTGCCCGAGGGGGATCTGTCGACCCTGGAAAGCGAGGAGCGATGACCGACGCCGGCCTCAAGCCGCGACTGTCCCGGGCCCATGTGCTGGACCTGCTGGGTCGAATGATCCGCATCCGGACGTTCGAACAGGCCTGCGCCGAGGCCTATACGCAGGAAAAGATCCGCGGCTTCCTGCACCTCTACGACGGGGAGGAGGCGGTCGCCGTCGGCGTCATCCCGGTGCTCGAGCCCCGCGACCGCGTCGTCGCCACCTATCGCGAACATGGTCACGCCCTGGCCCGGGGAGTCTCGATGCCGGCCGTCATGGCCGAGATGTTCGGACGGCGCGACGGCTGCAGCGGCGGGCGCGGCGGCTCGATGCATCTGTTCGACCGGGCGGCCAATTTCTACGGCGGCAACGCCATCGTCGGCGGGGGCCTGCCGCTGGCGGTCGGCCTGGCCCTGGCCGACCACATGCGCGGCGAGGACCGGGTCACCGTCTGCTTCTTCGGCGAGGGCGCGGCGGCGGAGGGCGAGTTCCACGAGAGCCTGAACCTGGCGGCGCTGTGGGGCCTGCCGGTGCTGTTCGTCTGCGAGAACAACCTCTACGCCATGGGCACGGCGCTCGGGCGGTCGGAATCCGAAACCGACATCCACCGCAAGGCCGAAGGCTACCGCATCGCCGCCGAGGCCGTCGACGGCATGGATGTCGTGGCGGTCGAGGCCGCGGCCCGGCGGGCCGTGGCCGCCATCCGCGAGACCGGCAGGCCCTTCTTCCTCGAGTGCCGCACCTACCGTTTCCGCGCCCATTCGATGTTCGACGCCCAGCTCTATCGCGACAAGGCGGAGGTGGAGGGCTGGAAGGCGAAGGATCCGATCCGGCGCTTCCAGGCCTGGGCCCTTTCGGCGGGCCTGCTTCATCCCGAGGATGTGGCGGCGCTCGAAGCCGCCGCCGCGGCCGAGGTGCAGGCGGCCGTCGCCTTCGCCGAGGCGTCGCCTCTGGAGCCGGTCGCGGACCTGGCCCGCCATGTCACCGCCGCCGAACGGCCTCCGGCGCCCGACCCCCGCCCGGCGCAGGGCGCCCCGGTCGATACGACCTGTCGCGAGGCGGTGCGGCAGGCGATCCGCGAGGCGATGATCCGCGACGACCGGGTCTTCCTCATGGGCGAGGACGTCGGCGCCTACGGGGGATGTTATGCAGTGTCCAAGGGGCTGATGGAGGAGTTCGGTCCGGCGCGGATCCGCGACACGCCCCTGTCCGAAGCCGGCTTCACCGGCGCGGGTCTGGGGGCCGCCATGGCAGGCATGCGGCCGATCGTCGAACTGATGACGGTCAATTTCAGCCTGCTGGCCCTGGATCAGATCCTCAACAGCGCGGCCACCCTCCGCCACATGTCCGGCGGGCAGTTCGGATGCCCGCTGGTCATCCGCCTCGCCACCGGCGCCGGCCGTCAGCTCGCGGCGCAGCATTCCCACAGTCTGGAGGGCTGGTACGCCCATATCCCGGGCCTGCGCATCCTGGCGCCGGCCACGGTCGAGGACGCCCGGGGCATGCTGTGGACCGCCCTGCAGGAGCCCGATCCGGTCCTCATCTTCGAACACGTCATGCTGTACAATGCCGTCGCGCCCCTGGCCGCGGACGCCGGACCGGTCGACATCGACCGGGCGGCGGTGCGGCGCGCCGGCAAGGACCTGACCCTGATCACCTACGGCGGGTCCCTGGCCAAGACTCTCCAAGCGGCCAATGCCTTGGCGAAGGAAGGGATCGAGGCCGAAGTGATCGACCTGCGCGTTCTGCGGCCGCTGGACGAGACGGCGATCCTGACCTCTGTGGCCCGCACCCGCCGGGTGGTGATCGTCGACGAGGGCTGGCGCAGCGGTTCACTGGCGGCCGAGATCGGCATGCGCATCGCGGAGAAGGCCTTCTTCGACCTCGACGCGGCCCCGGTCCGGGTGTGCAGCGAGGAGGTCCCGATCCCCTATGCGAGCCATCTTGAGCAGGCCGCCCTGCCGTCGACGGAGAAGATCATCGACGCCGCCCGGACCGTCCTAGGGAGGAGCTGAGCATGGCCGAATTCCTCATGCCCTCGCTGGGCGCAGACATGGAGGCCGGCACGCTGGTCGAGTGGCTGGTCAAGCCCGGCGACGCGGTCAAGCGCGGCGATATCGTCGCCGTGGTCGAGACCCAGAAGGGGGCGATCGAGATCGAGATCTTCGACGCTGGCGTGGTCGAACAGCTGCTGGTGCAGCCAGGTGCCACCGTCCCGGTCGGGACGCCGCTCGCCCGGCTGCGCGCGGAGGGTGAGGTCGCGCCGGTCAGGCCGCCCGCGCCGGAACCGGAACCGGCGGCCACCTCGGCCGAGCCCTTGCCGAGGCCCGCC
>NZ_BSOY01000067.1:0-2500 GCF_030160755.1 Brevundimonas denitrificans
CGGCCTCGCTGCGTCCAGCGCCGCAGGGTCCAGACTCCCACGGCGAACCGGCCGAGCACCAGCACGGCGCCCACGGCCCAGGCCCACAGCGCCAGATCTCCGCCGGACGGCCACAGGATCGAGCCGGACAGGGCCACGCCCTCGACCGGCTCCACCGCCCCGGCCCAGACGACCGGCGTCGGCGGGGCGGCGGCGAACCCGGCCGCCGGCAGCAGGGGAACCGACAGGTCCGGCGCGATCGCCATGACCAGCGGCAGGGCGATCAGCAAGCCGACCGTGGCCCGCAGGATGTCGACCCGTTCGGCGGCCGGCCGTCTGTGCAGAACGGTCGCCAGGACCAGGCCCGCGCCGGCGATCAGACCCGACTTGACCAGCAGTTCGAGGATCAGGGCGACGCTCACGAGCCGCGCTCCCGGGCCTGTTCGATCGCCCGTTCCAGCGCCTCGAGCTCCTCGGGCTTCAGCTTCTGGGTCAGGCCCAGCAGGGCGGTCGCGGCGGAAACCGCGGACCCGGCGAAGAAGGTGTCGACCGTCCGCCGCAGCGCGCCCGCCGCCAGCGCCTGCGGCCGCTGCATCGGCCGATAGACGAAGCCGTCCTCGGCCGACCGCCGCCCGACCAACTGCTTGGCCTCAAGGCGCGCCAGCAGGGTCCGGACCGCGGAGTCGCTGAGGTCGCCGCTCATGGCCACGCGCACGGCGCCCGTGGTGGCCTCCTCCAGGCGGCAAAGGACCTCAAAGGCCTCTCGCTCGCGTCGCGGCAGGGATTCGATCACACCGGCTCCTCGGATTGGCGCTACATTTGTCGCGCTACGTTTGTAGCGGACTGGGGCAGGATTGAGGCGGCGGGGTGAACTCGCGGTAAGGGCTAGGGGGCGGCCGGCTGGCAGACAGGTGGCCGAACAGCAAAAAGCCCCGCCGGCGATGCCGGGCGGGGCTTTCAGATCCTGGGTGCGGGAGCAGGATTTGCACCTGCGACCTTCAGCTTATGAGCCTGACGAGGTGAGCGGGCCGTATACGGCGACGCGAACGGGCCGCTCCATCCCGCACGCCCCTGCGCCAGATATGCAAAAGCCCGCCGGACGGGTCCATGCGGGCTTCTGAAAGTTTGGGTGCGGGAGCAGGATTTGAACCTGCGACCTTCAGGTTATGAGCCTGACGAGCTACCGGGCTGCTCCATCCCGCGGCAAACGGTAGTGTAAGGGAAGAGCAGTTCGAGAGATGGGCGACGGCCCATAATACAATCTTCTATCCGTCTGGTAGACCCGGCGGCGACCTACTCTCCCGCGCCTTGAGACGAAGTACCATCGGCTCTGGAGGCCTTAACGACCGAGTTCGGAATGGGATCGGGTGGGGAACCTCCGACATAGCCACCAGGTCAACCAGGCGGATAGACGATTGTGAGAAGACATTGTCGTATTCGAAAATCGAATGAGTTTTGCTGAGAAACGATCAAGCCGATCGGATTATTAGTACCAGTAAGCTTCATGGGTCGCCCCACTTCCACACCTGGCCTATCAACGTGGTAGTCTTCCACGATCCTCAGCGAAGCCTTGTTTTGAGGTTAGTTTCCCGCTTAGATGCTTTCAGCGGTTATCTATTCCATACATAGCTACCCTGCTGCACAACTGGCGTCATGACAGGTCCACCAGAGGTATGTCCATCCCGGTCCTCTCGTACTAGGGACAGATCCTCTCAAGCTTCGAACACCCACGGCAGATAGGGACCAAACTGTCTCACGACGTTCTGAACCCAGCTCACGTACCACTTTAAATGGCGAACAGCCATACCCTTGGGACCTGCTCCAGCCCCAGGATGTGATGAGCCGACATCGAGGTGCCAAACTTTGCCGTCGATATGGACTCTTGGGCAAAATCAGCCTGTTATCCCTAGAGTACCTTTTATCCGTTGAGCGATGGCCCTTCCACGCGGGACCACCGGATCACTATGGCCGACTTTCGTCTCTGCTCGACTTGTCAGTCTCGCAGTCAGGCGAGCTTATGCCATTGCACTCGACGAGCGATTTCCGACCGCTCTGAGCTCACCATCGCGCGCCTCCGTTACACTTTAGGAGGCGACCGCCCCAGTCAAACTACCCACCACGCCATGTCCCGGGACCGGATAACGGCCCTCGGTTAGACGTCAACGACAGTAAGGGTGGTATTTCAAGGATGACTCCACCAGAGCTGGCGCCCCGGTTTCATAGTCTCCCACCTATCCTACACATACGGTCGCTAACGCCAAGGCGAAGCTATAGTAAAGGTTCATAGGGTCTTTCCGTCTGACCGCGGGAACCCCGCATCTTCACGGGGAATTCAATTTCACTGAGCCTGTGCTGGAGACAGTGGGGAAGTCGTTACGCCATTCGTGCAGGTCGGAACTTACCCGACAAGGAATTTCGCTACCTTAGGACCGTTATAGTTACGGCCGCCGTTTACCTGGGCTTCAGTTCGTCGCTTTCACAACTCCCTTTAACCTTCAGGCACCGGGCAGGCGTCAGACCC
>NZ_BSOY01000067.1:7500-15599 GCF_030160755.1 Brevundimonas denitrificans
CTCGCCCAGCGGCATCTCCGGTCCGATGGCGTAGACAGCGTCGCCCTTGTCCTTGAGAATTTCGGCGACCAGCATCGCGGCTCCTCCCTCTCTATATAGAGCGCGGGCGCGGACGGCCCGCTTCAGACGTCAGGGTCGCGCAGATCGGGCGGGGAAGCAAATGGATCGCGCCGTGATTCGAACGCCCTCGCCCAGGGGCCGATCAACAGGGCGCCGCAGAGAAAACCGAAGGCGTGCGCTTCCCAGGCGACCTGGGCGCCCTCCATCCCCGGCGCGAGCCCGACCAGGCCGGCGGCTGCGTTCACTCCCATGATCACCGCCCCCGACGTCAGGAAGCGCCGGTCCCCCAGGGATCGCAGGCCGCGCTCCCTGCGCCCCAGCAGCCGGAGCGCAGCGCCCATCAGGCCGAAGACCGCGCCCGACGCCCCGACCAGCGAATCGTAGCTGGCCGGATGGATCAGGCCGTAGCCGCCCGTGGCGACGAGTCCGCACGCTATATAGAAGAGAAGGAAGCCGGCGACGCCCTTCGGCCCGCCCATGAGCCGGGCGACCGGCGGGCCGAACGCCAGGGCCCCGACGGCGTTCATGGCCACATGGGCCCAGCCTCCGTGCACGAACATGGAGGTGAGGATCCCCGGCCACCACTGCCCATTCCACAGTGAAGACGGCCGGAAGGCCAGCGACAGCCCCCCGTCGGGCAGCCTCTCCTGCACGAGATAAAGGGCGGGCATCGAAGCGGCGACCAGCAGGGCCACCGCCGGGGCGTTCAATATCCGTTCGGCGGGCGCGTGGGTCAGATCAGACTCCGGGACGAGGCGATGGGCGCCGCCTGCGGCGCCAAACGTCAACATGGCAAGTGGTTCTTAATAACCATGACCCAGATTGGCACGCAGGGTCCTTGCCGGCCCGTAAACCATGTTTGCGTGGAGCCGCCCGCCATGAATCTCCGGACCAAGGCCCTGCCAGCCCTCGCCGCCGTCGCCGTGGCGCTGCTGGCCCTGCCCGCCGTGGCCGCGGCGCAGTCCGCGGGATCATCGGGACTGGGCGGCTACACGGCCGGCTACGGCGGGGCGCGCTATTCCACCGCCCGCCCGCAGTCCGGCTCGACGCGGGACGCCAACGGCAACCGGCTGATCGTGGATGGAATCATCCAGGCCGGCGCCAGCACCTATTCGAGCGCCACCGGCGGCGTGTCTTCCAGCTTTTCCGGGGCCGGCGGCGCGGGCGGAACGGCCATCGGCGGCTCCACCGCCATCGGCAACAGCCTGAACGTCGTGGTTCAGGGCAATCACAACACGGTCATCGTCAACTCGACCCAGGTCAACAACGGCGCCGTCACCGCCGGAACCAGCCTGAACGGCACGCTGAGGCTTCCATGATCGCTGGCTCCCTCTCACGGCGCCTGGGAACGGCCGGCGTCGCCTGTGCGGCGGCGGCCCTGCTGAGCGGCTGCATCTCGGCCTCGGCGGGACCGCAAGGCCTCTACGCCACGCCCATCGGCAATGCGCCGGTCACGGCCAATCCGACCCCCTACTCCGCCGCCCTCTACTGCATGGCCGACTACGCCCGGCGCTACAACCTGCCCTCCCCGCGCATGGCGATCGGCCGAATCAGCGACTACACCGGCACGGTCTCGGCCGACGGCGGACGCCAGATCACCGGCGGCGCCTCGCAGATGGCCATGACCGCCCTGGCCAAGTCCGGCGCGCGCATGGTTGAACGTTACGACACCTCCGTCTCCGAGATGGAGCTGCGCTACGCCAACAACCGGCTGATCGGCGACGACGGCCCCGGCGGCGCGGACGATGTCCAGTATCGCCGCATCCTGGCCGGCTCGGTGCCCGGCTCGGACTTCTACATCATCGGCGGCATCACCGAGGTGAACTACAACATCCGCTCGGGCGGCTTCGATATGGCCGCGGGCCAGGCGACCAGCCAGACGCCCCTGTCGACGGCCTTCGCCGGCAAGGCCTATGTGATGAACATCGCCATCGACCTGCGCCTGGTCCAGACCACCACGCTGGAGGTGGTCGATGTCGTTTCCTATCAGAAGCAGATCATCGGCCGGGAAATCTCGGCCGGCGTGTTCGACTTCCTGAACGGCAATGTCTTCGACATCTCGGCCGGCGAAGGCGGGCTGGAACCGGTCCAGCTGGCCGTGCGCGCCCTGATCGAACGCGCGACGGTCGAGTTCATGGCCAATCTCTACGGCGCCCCCGGGCCGGAAGTCTGCCTCAGCGCGGGCCCCGACCCGCTGGGCGGCACGGTCGGACCGACCGGAGGCTACTATGCCGCTTACCCCAACACGGACACGAACAATGGCGAAACCCGCGCGGATCCGTCTCGCTGGCACGATCGCCGCGACGATGCTGTGCGCCGCAGCCGCTACTGAGGCCGCGGCGCAGGACGGCGCCATCGTCCTGAACCAGCAACTGCAACTGGGCGACGTCTTCGCCGGCCAGACGCTCAACGTCGTCGATTCGCAGGACCAGGTGACGGTCGAGACCTCGGCCCAGGGCAACAGCGCCTCGGGCGCCGTCTATAACGGCTCGATCACGGTCCAGTCCGACCAGACCATGCAGGGCGACGCGGTGGCGACCACCGACATCACCCTGGGCGGCGACACCTGGGGGGTCGTCAACGCCACCACCCAGGCCGGCGGCAACTATCTGGCGGTCAGCGCCTATGACGCGACCCTGACCCTCGACGCGACCCAGACGACCGACGACGGCCTGATCAGCGCGACCACCGAAGTCGGCGACAGCAGCGCCCGCCTGCATGCCGGCGCGGCTGTGGGCGCCTCGGCCATCTCCAACACCGTGGCGGTCTACGGCCAGACCTCGTTTGTCAGCGGGACGATCGACCAGTCCTCGTCCGCCATCGTCCGCTCTTTCGGCCGGATCGAGAGCCAGTACATCCCGGCCGAGGCCAGCGTGAACAGTCAGGCGATCGTCAACGCCATCGCCGTCAACAGCGACAACACCTCGGGCCAGGACCTCAGCATCGCGCAGCGCTCCTTCGGCAGCTTCATCGAAGCCGAGGCCAGCGCCAACGCCGGCAACGCCTGGGATCTCGCCGCCCGCGCCCGCGCCACGGCCAACCAGGCCGTGCTCTACAATGAGGGCGGCTCGGTCGTGAACGCGTCGGACCAGAGGAACTCCAGCTTCGTCCGCGCCTCGGCCCTGACCACCGCCTATGACTACGGTCGCGCCGAAGCCTATGCCCGCGGCGCGGCGAACGAACTGTCGGTCGGCAACAACGACATCTATGTCGAGATCGACAACACCCAGTTCAACACCGGCGGGGTGGACGTGATCTCCACCTTCTCCGGGACGAACGGCTACGACGTCTCCGTCGGGGCGGACGCCGTCGGCAACAGCGTCACCGGCTATGCCTGTTCGGAATGCGAAGGCTATCTGGAAGCCGGCAACACCCAGACCAACTCGGGCGATGTGTCGGCGGTCGCCAATACAACTGTCGCGGGTTCCAACCGCTCGGTGATCACAGGCGCCAATGCGGTCGGAAACTCAGCCAGCTTCTACGTTTCGCGACCCGGAAATTAACATTCGGTAACTTGAGCCTCGTCGCCCGGTCGCCGAAGGGTTGCGCGGGGCGTCGGCGATAGGTGTATTGCGGTCCTTACCAGTTGTCCGGCGCGGCCCCGATCCGGGAGCCCTCGCGCCCTTCGGAAAGAGACCGATAATGCGTTCCGCCCGTCTGTTCCTGCTCGCCGCGGCTTCCTTCGCCGTGCTGACCGCCGCCGCCCCTGCCCTGGCGCAGGTCCAGCCGTCCGATCCATGGGCCCAGGCGACCAGCGACATCCCGGCGGACACGAACGTCCGCTTCGGCGTCCTGGCCAACGGCATGCAGTACGCCATCATGCGCAACGCCACCCCGCCCGGACAGGCCTCGTTCCGCCTGCGGCTGGACGCCGGCTCGCTGATGGAGAACGAGGACCAGCTGGGTCTGGCCCACTTCATGGAGCACATGGCCTTCAACGGGACGACCAACGTCCCCGAGAACGAGCTGCTGCGCATCCTCGAACGCCTGGGTCTCGCCTTCGGCGCCGACACCAACGCCTCCACCGGCTTCGACCAGACCGTCTATATGCTGGAGCTGCCCCGCACGAATGACGAAACAGTCGACGCCAGCCTTCACATCATGCGCGAACAGGTGTCCGAGGCCCTGATGGCCGCTGACGCCGTCGACGCCGAACGCGGCGTCATCGAGGGCGAGGAGCGCCTGCGCAACACCCCCGGCCTGCGTTCGATCAAGGCCCAGCTGGCGCTGCTCGCCCCCGGCCAGCGCGTCTCGCAGCGCCTGCCGATCGGCGACCTCAATATCATCCGCAACGCGCCGCGGGAGCGGTTCGTGGAGTTCTACGACGCCTATTACCGCCCCTCGCGCGCGACCTTCGTCGCCGTGGGTGACTTCGACGTGGACGTGATGGAGGCCAAGATCCGCGGCGCCTTCGAAAGCTGGCAGCCCCGCGCCGCCGACGGCCCCGAGCCCGACCTCGGCACGGTCGCGCCGCGCCAGCCGGAGACCCGCATCCTCGTGGAGCCCGGCGTCCAGTCCTCGATCCAGCTCAACTGGATCCGCAACCCCGACCGCGACCCCGACTCCGTCGCCGAACGCCGCGAGGACCTGCTGCGGAGCCTCGGCGTCGCTGTTCTGAACCGCCGCCTCGGAGAGATCGCCCGTACGGACAATCCGCCTTTCGCAAGTGCGGGCGGCGGCGAGGGCAATCTGGTCGACAGCCTCGACATCGCGTCGGTCTCGGCCCAGTTCGCGCCCGGCGAATGGAAGCGCGCCCTTGAGGCGATCGAACAGGAGCAGCGGCGGCTCGCGCAGTACGGCGTCTCGGAAGCCGAGCTCCAGCGTGAGATCACCGACATCCGCGCCAGCCTTGAGAACGCCGTCGCCGGCGCCGCCACCCGCCGTACGCCCCAGCTGGCGGGTGGACTGACCAATGCGGTCAATGCACGCGATGTCTTCTCATCGCCCCAGACCAACCTCGACCTGTTCAACGCCGCCGTTCAGGGCGTGACCGCCGCCCAGATCAGCGAGGCCGTCAAGCCGGTGTTCACCGGCGAGGGCCCGCTGGCCCTGGTCATCACCCCGGTCGAGATCGAAGGCGGCGAAGCCGCCGTGACCGCCGCTCTGGAGGCTTCGCGCCTAGTCCCCGTCGCGGCCCCGGCCGCCCAGGCCCAGATGGACTGGCCCTATGCCACCTTCGGCGCTCCCGGCGCCGCGCAGGATCGCCGCGAGATCGCCGAGGTCGGCGCCACGGTCGTCACCTTCGCCAACGGCGTGCGCCTGACGGTCAAGCCGACGACCTTCCGCGATGAGCAGATCCTGGTCAGCGTCCGCACCGGCATCGGCGAGCTGGGCATGAGCCCCGACCGCGCCGACCCGCAACTGCTGGCCGCCGCCATTGTGCCCCCGGGCGGTCTGGGTCGTCTGACCTTCGACGAACTCAGCCGCACCCTCAACGGCCGCATCTATTCGGCCGGCTTCCAGGTCGGCGGCGACAGCTACCAGCTTCAGGGCGCGACGCGTCCCGAGGACCTGGCGCTGCAGATGCAGGTCCTGGCCGCCTATCTGACCGATCCCGGTCTGCGGCCCGCGCCGATGCAGCTGATCAAGTCGGTCTTCCCGCAGCAGATCGCCCAGCTGATGGCCACCCCCGGCGGCGCCTTCCAGATCCAGGGCTCCGGCCTGCTGGCCAGCGGCGACAAGCGCGAATCACTGCCCACGGCCGAGGAGATCGCGGCCTGGACCATTGAGGACCTGCGGGCCGGCGTCACCAGCGGACTGGCCAGCGGCCCGATCGATGTGATCGTGGTCGGCGACCTGACCGTCGAGGACGCCATCGCCGCCGTGGGCCCGACCTTCGGCGCCCTCCCCGCCCGCGGTCCGGACGCACAGCCGGCCGCCGGCGCCACGGTGCTGCGCTTCCCGGCGCCGACGGCCGAGCCTGTCCGTCTGACCCACACGGGTCCTGCCGAGCAGGCGCTGGCCTATATCGCCTGGCCGACCACCGACGCCGTCGGCGACCGTACGGACGCGCGCCGGGCCTCGATCCTGTCCGAAGTGCTCAAGCTGCGCGTACTTGAGGAAATCCGTGAGCGTCAGGCCCTGGCCTATTCGCCGGCGGTCCGCGCCAGCGCCTCGGACGTCTATGAGGACTACGGCTCGATCTCGATCACGGCCGAGACGGCGGCGGACAAGCTGGACGCCTTCTACGCCGCGGTCGACGCGATCATCGCATCGCTGCGTGACACGCCGGTCACCGAGGATGAGCTGAACCGGGCCCGTCTTCCGGTCATCGAATCCCTGCGCCGCAGCCAGGCCTCCAACGAATACTGGCTGGCCCAACTCGGCGAAGTGGTCGACCAGCCCGGCGACATCGAGCAGATCCTGACCCACATCACGGACCTGGAGGCCATCACCCCGGCCGACATCCAGGCCCTGGCGCGCCAGTATCTGAAGTCTGACACGGCCTGGAAGGCCGTGGTCGTCTCGTCCAACGCTCCGGCGGCGCAATAGGCGAAAAAATGGCCCCGGTCCTTGCGGATCGGGGCCAGTTTGCTTCTCAGGATCGTCGACGGAGCCGACCGTCGCACTATGGGCCGCCGCGACTGACGCGCGGCTGAACGCCGGTGTTCACTCCCGCGTCAGAAAACCCGGCCGCCGACGCCGCCGTCCAGGGTGATGGTCGCGCCCTGCACGGCATAACCGGCCTGTTCGACCACTTCCTCGCGATATTCGGTGTAGGTCTCCTCGCGCACCCAGATCAGGATCTTCACGCCCGCGCCGTAGCGGCGCAGCAGCGAGCGTTCGTTGCACTCGCGTTCGGCCCGCTGCGGCCTGCACTCGATCCGGCCGCCGCGGCCGTGCCACAGGGCCTCGCCCTTGCGGCAGTCCATGGTCTCGCCGTGGCCGAAGTCGACGTCGCCTGAATATTCCGCCCAGGTGATCTGCAGCCAGGTGCCGGCCAGGCAGCGGTACAGTTCGCCCTCATAGTCGCCGTCCACGTCCCGGTCGGGACGGACCTGCGACGCCGGATGGGGTACATTGCGGTCGTCGATGCAGAAGGCGCGGATGACCACCCGCTTCTCCCACCGCCGCCGCGCCTCATAGGGCACCCGGATGACCTGCCGGACGCGCGCGCCCTCGACCATCAGGCCGTTGATCGTGGTCGGATAGGGCTGGTCCACCGTCACATAGGCCGAACCGCCGCCGCCGCCGCCGCCGCTGGAGAAGCTGCCGGCGCGGGCGCTGATCCCCGCCCGCGCGCCGGCGCTGGCGTTCGAGTTGGCGTTGGCGTTCACATTGACGTTGACGTTCAGATTGCCGCCCCCGCAGCAACAGGGCGGCGGCGGCGGATTCTCGCAACATGGAGGCGGCGGCGGCGGCGGCGGCGGCGGCGGCGGCGGCGGCGGGGGCGGGGGAGGCGGCACATAGTCCGGCTCGTCCGCACCGAACGCATAGCGCAGGCCCAGCGTCAGGGTGTGGCTGTCGTCATAGCGGCCCGTGAACGGGCCGGGGTTGGCGGCCGCCGTCGAGGTGAACGATTCGAACTCCATGTTCGACATCAGATAGCGATAGGTCAGGTCGAGGTGGGCCCGGTCGCTGATCGCGAAGGCCAGGCCGCCCAGGAACTGCGCCGCCAGCTCGGTCGAGCTGTCGTCGGCGCCGAAGCCGACCGTGCGGTTGCCGCCCAGCGTGCCCAGGATCTCGGTGTTGACCCGGTTGACGCCGGCGCCCATGCCGATGAACGGACGCAGGGCGTCGCCCTCGTTGCCGAAGTCGAAGATCACATTGACCATCAGCGCCGCAGAGCTGATCTCGCCGTCCGGCGTGCCGCACGGACCGGCCGCCGGCCCGACGGCGCAGATGCCCGTCGGCAGGCCCGGGTTCGGGTTGACGATCGACTCGATGTCGTTCGAGCGATAGCCGCCCTCGAGTTCGACGCGCCAGTTCTGGTCGAACCGGTAGCCCAGACGGGCGAAGGCCGCCCAGTCGTCCTGGGTTTCGATATCGAACTGCGGACCGCGCTGAGCGTCAGCCTCGATCGTGCCGAGCGTGTGGTA
>NZ_BSOY01000068.1 GCF_030160755.1 Brevundimonas denitrificans
CGAGGGGGCGCCGGCGCGGGGATCGCCCAGCACGGTGACGAACAGGGCGGCGGCCCCGAGCAGCAGCAGGCCGGCGCCGGCGACGGCGACCGGCGGCTTCCTCAGGATGCGGCCGACAGGGGCGAGGTTTTCACGCAACGACCGGCGCACCGGGGGCGCTCCGGCGGTGGTGGCGAGGACAGACTGGCGCTTGGCGAACATGGGCAGGACTGGACGCTCGAACGGGGGTCCGCGAAGCGGACTCCTTCAGGGCTCACAGTGGCGGGCGTCGGTTAAGAAAGCCTAACGCGCCGTTAGCCATCCAGCGCCCGTCTGGCGTCAGTTGTCCGGCCCGGGCTCCGGCTCGGCTGCGGCCAGGGCCGTGCCCGGCGGGGTCACCACAATGCCCTCGGGCGCGGCGGCCAGCTGGGCCAGGCTCCCGCCGGCGCGCAGCACGTCGAAGGCCCGCTCCAGCTGATAGTCCTTGTCCTCGGGCCAGTCCTCGCCGGGGGCCTCGTGCGGGGTGTGCGGCCCCTTGCGTTCGGCGCCGATCGAGGCGTCCAGCGCCGTGGCGTAGGCGGCCTCGGAATAGATGAAGTTGGACCGCGACACGATCCGCGCCTCGGCCAGCGAGCGGGACACTTCCAGATCGGGCTCGATGCCGATCTTCTGGATCGAGGCGCCCGACGGCGTGAAATAACGCGCCGTGGTGATCGACAGGGCGCCGTCCGCGCCGTTGCGCAGGGGAATGACGGTCTGGACCGAACCCTTGCCGAAGCTGGTCAGGCCGACGATCGTCGCCCGCTGATGATCCTTCAGGGCGCCGGCCACGATCTCCGAGGCCGAGGCCGAGCCGTAGTTGATCAGCACCACCAGGGGCGCGCCGTCGGTCAGGTCGCCCGGTCGCGCGCCATAGCGCTGGATCTGGTCGGCCTTGCGCCCGCGCTGGCTGACGATCTCGCCGCGCTCGAGGAAGGCGTCCGACACGGCAATGGCTGCGTCCAGCAGGCCGCCGCCATTGTTGCGCAGGTCCAGCACATAGCCCTTGATGCCGGGGTTCTCCGCCTTGAGCCGGGCGATGGTCTCGCCCAGTTCACGCCCGGTGTTCTCGTTGAAGGTCGAGACGCGCAGGTAGGCGAACTCGCCCTCGATGCGGCCGGTGACCGACTCGATCTTGATGACCTCGCGCGTCAGGGTGACCTCGCGCGGCTCCTCGCCGTCGCGCAGGAAGGTGACCCGCACCGAGGTGCCGACCGCGCCCCGCAGCTTTTCGGAGACCTGGCTGACCGTCAGGCCCGCGGCGCTCTGGCCCTCGATGGAGGAGATGACGTCCCCGGCGTTCACGCCGGCGCGGGCGGCGGGCCCGCCGTCCATCGGCGAAATCACCTTCACCAGCCCGCCCTCGGCCTGGATGGTCAGCCCCACGCCGGAATAGGCGCCCGAGGTGCGCTCCTGCAGTTCGTCGAAGCCGGCCGGCGGCAGATAGTTGGAGTGGGGGTCCAGCGCCCCCATCATGCCCTGCAGCGCCGCCTCGATCAGCTTCTTGTCGTCGACCGGCACGACATAGGCCTGTTCGACGATGCCCAGCACGTCCCCGAACAGAGCCAGCATCCGGAACGCCTCATTGCGGGGCGTCTGGCCCGTGGCGGACGCGGCGCCGAGCCCCACCAGGGTCACGGCGGCGGCGCCAACCAGCAACAATTTACGCATCGGGTCTCTTTCAGCGAACGGGGAGGCGGCTCTTGGTCAGGCAGTTACGGGCCGACCGGCGACGAAAACGTGGCCGATCGGCGATTCCCGGATAAAATCAGCGTCATCGGCGGATGGGAAGCGGTTTCGTCGGGAAGGGGACGGCTGGCGGCCGGGGTCCTGACCCTGATCACCCGCCCCTACCTTCGGGCCAGCAACGCCCGCGTCAGACATGAGAAGACGAGACGGCCCGCTTCGTCGAGCAGGTCGTGCTGGGCGATGACGATGCCCTTCTCGTCGCCGACCGGATCCTTGCCCATGACCGTCATCCGGCCGCGCATCAGCTCGCCCGCCGGCGGATTGCGCATATAGCGCAGGCCGTCGACGGCCAGCACCTTGGACTGGGCCCAGCCGGAGGCCTTGTCGGCGAACAGCCGGCTCCACAGCGCATAGACCAGGGCGTCCGGCGCGCCGTAGGACGCGTCCCAGCCCGGCAGGAAGCGTTCGACGAACACGTCCAGCGACGCCGGGTCCACCATACAGGCGCCGAGGGGCACGACCTCGCCCACGCCCAGATCCTCGAAATGGACGAGCAGGGGCTCGGTCATCAGCGCGTTCCCATCAGCCCGCAGGCTCTTCCGACACCCGGACCAGCAACTTGCCGTCATGGTCGCCCGTGAACAAGCGGTTCAGCGAATTCACCGCGCCTTCGAGCCCGTCATCGACGTGGACCTTCCACTTGACCTCGCCGCTCTGCAGCCAGGGGCCCATTTCGGCGACCATCTCGCGGGCGCGGTGGGCGTAGTCGAGGACCAGGAAGCCCTGGATGTTGAGGCGATGGGTGATGATCCGGCTGAAGTTCGGCGACGGCGGCGCCTTCGTGGCGTTATAGGCCGAGATCAGGCCGCAGACCGCCATCCGGCCATGGGTCTTCAGGCGATTGTAGACGGCGATCATGATGTCGCCGCCGACGTTTTCGAAATTGAGATCGATCCCGTCGGGCGCCAGCCGGTCCAGCGCCTCGCCGACATCCTCGTTCTTGTAGTCGACGGCGCCGTCGAAGCCGAGCTCCTGGGTCAGCCAGCGGCATTTGTCGGCGCCGCCCGCGATGCCGATGACGCGGCAACCCCGCGCCTTGGCCACCTGACCCGCGATCGAACCCACGGCCCCGGCGGCGGCGGAGATCACCAGCGTCTCGCCGGCCTTGGCCTTGAGCACGTCGGTCACGCCGAAATAGGCCGTCATCCCGGTCATGCCGAGCACGCTGAGATTGGCGGTCAGCGGCATGCCGGGCGCGCGGTGGACCTGTCGCAGCTCCATCTCGTTGACGACAGCATAGTCCGCCCAGCCGCCGGACATGGGGGTGACCACATCGCCGGCCCGGAACCGGCTGGACCGGCTTTCCTCGACCACGCCCAGGGTCAGGCCGCGCATGACGCCGCCGATCGGCACCGGCGGCAGATAGCCCTCGGCGTCGTTCATCCAGGTGCGGTTGGTGGGGTCCAGCGACAGATAGACGGTGCGGACCAGCACCTGGGATTCGTTCAGGGCGGGAACCGGCGCCTCGACCAGCTCCAGATCCCCCGGCTGGATCAAGCCCCGGGGCCGCTGGCGCAGCACCCACTGACGATTCACGCGAGCCATGGCCATCTCCGGGTCTTTGTGGGGTTTTCTTTGTGAACCCGCATAGTCTGCAAGGCGCGGCCTGCTGTCCAGCCGGAGCAAAGAAAAAGGCGGACCGGAAGGTCCGCCTTGAAGTGGCATCATCGAGAATGAGGCGCGGAGGCGACAGGCCGGCTTGCGCCAGCCTCAAGTCGGGGGGCGTCGCCGCCTCCGCATGCGAATAACGGCGGCTCCCGGATCGGGTTCCGGAGTTTCTGAATCTTTTTTCGCGCGCCGGGCGACACCGGAACAGCGGCGCTTCGGACCGCGTTCAGGAGGTCGGATACATCGCTCACGGAGCCGCGCCATGACCCATCAATCGCCCCACGACAAGGCCGCCGACGCGGTGCACGAAGGCCGGCCGGTCGAGGCCCAGTATGTTCGCGGCGGCGGCAAGGGCCGGCGCATCCTGACCATTCTGCTGGTCTCGCTCACGGCTGTCGCCGTTCTGCTGCTGGGCATGTGGGTCGTCAGCCAGGGCGGTTTCGCTGACACCAACCCCAATACGGGCGCCCAGGCTGTCGATGTGCAGGCGTTCGACGACACGGGGGCTGCGCCGGCGCCCACACCAGCGCCGCAGTAGGCCGGATACGAAAAAGCCCCGGTCCTGCGACCGGGGCTTTTCCTTGTCCGGGGAGAGAGTCTACGCCGCGGCCTTCTGGCGCGACGGGTGGAAGAACAGCGCCTGACTGATCGCCGCCTTCACCGTTTCCGGCTGGAAGGGTTTGGTGATCAGGAAGGTCGGCTCGGGCCGTTCGCCGGTCAGCAGCCGCTCGGGGAAGGCGGTGATGAAGATGACCGGCACGTCGATCCGCTTGAGGATGTCCTTGACCGCATCGATGCCCGAGGAGCCGTCAGCCAGCTGGATATCGGCCAGCACCAGGCCGGGACGGTGGCGGGCGACGGCGTCGACGGCCTCGTCATGGGTGGTGGCGGTGCCGGTGACGCGGTGGCCCAGTTCCTTGACCAGGCTTTCGATGTCGGCGGAGATGATCGCCTCGTCCTCGATGATCAGAACATCGGTGGCCAGTTCGGCGTCGATATCGGTCTGGGCCTCCGAGATCAGGCGTTCGACGTCATGGGCGTCGGCGTCGAGGATCTGGGCGGCCTCGGACGGCGTGAACCCCTCGAGCGCCGTGAGAAGGAAGGCCTGGCGCGAGCGCGGGGCGATGCGCATCAGTCGGCGCGAGGCGTCGTCGTTGCGCCCCTCGAGGCCGCTCTTGTCCTCGAGCTGCGCTCCGGTGGTGGTCCAGATGGCGTGGAAGACGTGATAGAGTGCTACGCGCGGCGTCATTTCCGCCGGCAGCTGGCGTTCGCCGGCGGCCAGCGCCTCCAGCGCGACCCGGACGTAGTTGTCGCCCGTGGTCTGGTCGCCGGTCAGCGCACGCGCGTAGCGACGGACGTAAGGAAGATGCGGCGCAAGGCGGGCCAGCAGGCTCATGTATCAAGTCCCCGACGAATTACGGCTCCCACCTTGGAGCCGCTGCAGTGCCCGTCAACGTATCAAATCGGCCACGGTTCCGCTTCGGGACGCAAGCTTGAGCATTTATTGCTCCTTCCCTAGGAACCCGGCCTGCGGGGCGGCGTTTCGGCACTCGCAACAACTATCGTCAGGGTGGCGGCCGTTTTCTCAATGACAGACAATTCCAATCCCCCCGGCAAGCCTCCCAAGGGCGGCGCGAGCCTGGAGGAAGCCCGACTTCGCCAGCAGGCGATCGGCGTCAAACTGCGTCACATGTTCGACGAAGTCGTGAACGAGCCCGTTCCGGACGAGTTTCTCGACATCCTGCGTCGGGCCGACGTGCGCTCCGCCGAGGGGCGCGGCGAATGAGCGGCGCCTCCAGCCCGCCGCCCAAACCCCCTTCAGCTGACGACGACGCCTTCAAGCGGGAGTTGGTCGTGCTGATCCCGCATCTGCGGGCGTTCGCGCGCACCCTGACCGGCGATCCGACCGCGGCCGACGATCTGGCCCAGGACGCCATGATGAAGGCGTGGGACGCGCGCGCCAGCTATCAGATGGGCACGAATATGAAGGCCTGGACCTTCATGATCCTGCGCAACCAGTTCTATTCCGAGAAGCGCCGTTCGTGGCGCCAGACGCAGCTGGACCAGGAGGCCGCCGAGCGCACCCTGGTGGCGGTGGACGATCCGGAATCGCCGGTGGCGCTGGACGAGCTGCGCCTGGCCCTCGCGACCCTGCCGGAAGAACAGCGTGAGGCGCTGATCCTGGTCGGCGCCGGCGGCTTCGCCTACGAAGAGGCCGCTGAAATCTGCCAGTGCGCCGTCGGCACGGTGAAGAGCCGGGTCTCACGGGCCCGCAAGGCCCTGCAGGCTACGCTGGAAAAGGGCGGCTACGCCCGCGACGGCCGCGCCGCCGGCGACGCCATGCGCTCCATCCTTGCGGCCGCCGACCGTCTGAGCAGCGTCAGGCAAGGCTGACGCTGTGGTCCAGTTCGGCCGAGCGATCGCCAGGGGCGTGGGACGGGGCCTGGGCCCCGCGAGATTCCAGGGCATACGCTTCCGGCTGGGTCTCTGGCTGGCCATCGCCCTCCTGCCCCTGCTGATCCTCGGCGGTTTTCAGGCCGCGTCGGCGTTCCGGGCCCAGGACGCCGAACGCCGGTCCGACCTGCAACTGGCCGCCGAACGGAGCGCAGCCAACGCCAAGGCCCGGCTGGACAGCACCGGCATCCTGCTTCTGGCCCTGAGGCCTGAAGCCCTTGAGATGTTTTGCCAGCCGCGGCTCAGTGATCTGGTCGCCCGTCTTGAAGGCCTGAACGGGCTTGTGCGCCTGACGGCGACCGGCGCTACGGCCTGCGCCTCGGACAGCCTCGCTGCAACGCCTCCGGCCTGGCTGACCCAAGTCCAGGCCGCCCCCTGGTTCGAACGTCTTCGCGCGGGTGAGGGCACCGTCCTGGCGCGCGCGCCGGCCGCCGCCGGCCAGCCGGCGGGGCTGATCGTCGCCATCCGGCTGGAGCGGCCGATGGGCCGCTTCGACGGCGCCATGGTCGCCCTGATCCCGCTGTCGAGCCTGCAACCCGACATGGACGATCCCTCCCTGCCCGAGGGGTCGCAGGCCGCGCTCACCGATGCGGACGGGCGGCTGCTGACCGCCACCGACATCGACGCCTTCACCCTGACCGGCGACGAGTCTCTGACCGGATGGGTCCAGCGCGCGCGCACGGGCGCCTCGGCGATCTTTGAAGCCGACGATGCGGACGGCCGCCATCGGGTCTACGCCGGGGCGGCGATCGCCGGACGGGACGTCTACGCCCTGCTGTCGGCGCCGGCGCCGGGGCTGCTCTCCTGGGCCCGGCTGAATCCGGTCGGCGCCCTGCTCATGCCGCTGCTGGCCTGGCTTCTGGCCTTTACAGCGGTGATGTGGGTCAGCGAGCGGGTCGTGGTCCGCTGGCTGAACTATCTGGAGCGGGTGGCGTCTATCTATGCCAAGGGCCGGTTCTCGGTCCGTCCGGTCCAGGCCATGAACGCCCCCGCCGAGATCCGGGTGCTGGCGCGAACGCTGGACGAACTGGCCGAGTCCATCGTCACCCGCGATTCCGCCCTCACCGCCTCGCTGGAGGAGAAGGACGCGCTGATGCGCGAGATCCACCACCGGGTGAAGAACAATCTGCAAATCATTTCGTCCCTGCTGTCGATGCAGCAGCGGGCCCTGACCGATCCGGCGTCCAAGGCGGCGGTCGGCGACACTCGCCAGCGCATCTCGGCGCTCGCCCTGATCTATCGCACCCTCTACCAGAGCGACGATCTGCGTTACGCCGACGCCCGCATTTTCCTGACCGAACTGGTGGGGCAGCTGGTCGCCAGTGAAACGGGACGCGGCCAGCTGGTCACCTCCTCGGTCGAGGCGGATTCCCTGGTCGTCGACCCTGACAAGCTGGCGCCCTTGGCGCTCTGGCTGGTCGAGGCCGTGACCAACGCCCAGAAGCACGCCTTTGTCGGACGGGGCGGCGATCTGAAGGTCCGGTTCTTCGTGCGCGGCGACACCAGCGTTCTGGAGGTCCAGGACGACGGCCCGGGCGTCAGCGAGACCTTCCGCGCCGGCGTGGGACGCACCCTGATGGGCGCTTTCGCCAAACAGCTTCGGGGCTCGGTCGAAATGGTCCCGGCCGAAGGGGGCGGCATGATCGCCCGGATGACCTTCGCCACGCCCGAGGCCGTCATGCCGACTGATCCCGCCGATCTTGGAACCGCTGCGGCGCCCCGACGTTGATACTTCAGACGCCGCCTCCCCGGCCTCAAGGAGTTCGTTAGATGCGCAAGATTTTCGTCCTGTTCGCCGCCGCCGCCGCCCTGACCACCGCCGCGTGCAACACCGTCTCCGGCGTGGGCCGCGACGCCTCGGCCGCCGGCCAGGCCGTGACCGGCGCCGCCGAAGACGCCAAGAACTAGACACCCCCTTCCCGGCCGCGATTCCCCCCCGACGCGCGGTTCGGTTGAAGAAGGCCCGCCGGCATCCCCCCGCCGGCGGGCCTTCGCTATTTGCGGCGCCGTCAACGCCGTCTAGCATCCCTGTCCAGGCGTCCGCAGAGACGCCGCAATGACGCGGGGAGGCGATCGATGACGGATACGGCTGAGACCAGGGCGGACCCGAGCCTGAGAACGGTGGTGGTCGCGTCGGCCGCCGGCACCGCCTTCGAATGGTATGACTTCTTCGTCTTCGGCTCCCTGGCCACCGTCATCGCGCGGCATTTCTTCGCCGACGCCGGCGAGACCGTCGCCTACATCCTGGCCCTGCTGACGTTTGGTCTCGGCTTCATCGTCCGCCCGCTCGGCGCCCTGGTGTTCGGCTGGTTCGGCGACCGCACCGGGCGCAAGACCACCTTCCTCGTCACCATCACCCTGATGGGTGTGGCCACCGTGGCCATCGGCCTGTTGCCCGACTATGGCCAGATCGGCCTCGCGGCCCCCATCCTGCTGCTGATCATGCGGGTGCTGCAGGGCTTCGCCCTGGGTGGCGAGTACGGCGGCGCCGCCATCTATGTCGCTGAACATTCGCCGCCGAAGAAGCGCGGCCTGCTGACCGGATGGATCCAGACCACCGCCGCCTTCGGCCTGATCGGCGCCCTGTCGGTGATCCTGATCACCCGCCAGATCGTCGGCGTCGAGGCCTTCGACGAATGGGGCTGGCGCATCCCCTTCCTGCTGTCCGCCCTGTTGCTGGCGGTGTCGTTGTGGATCCGGCTGAAGCTGAACGAGAGCCCGGCCTACCAGCGCATGGAGGCGGAGGCGTCCGACAGCGACCACCGCGCGCCATACAAGGAAGCCTTCTTCCAGTGGGGCAACGGCCGGTTCGTGCTGATCGCCCTGTTCGGCATCATGATCGCCCAGGGAGCGGTCTGGTACTGTGGCTATTTCTACACCCGCTTCTTCATGGAGCGGGTGCTCAAGATCGACGTGAACACGGTCGACCAGTTGGTGCTGATGGTGACCATCGCCTCGGCGGGCCTGTACGTCTTCTTCGGCTGGCTGTCGGATCGGGTGGGGCGCAAGCCGGTGATGCTGTTCGGCATGATCCTGGCGCTGGTCGCCTTCTTCCCCGGCTTCCACGCCCTGACGAAGGCCGCCAATCCGGCCCTGGCGGAGGCGCAGGCCGCCGCCCCCGTGACCGTGGTCGCCGACCCCGCCACCTGCGCCCTGCAGTTCGATCCGATCGGCAAGGCCGCCTTTTCCAGTTCCTGCGACATCGCCAAGAGCGTCCTATCCAACGCCGGCGTCTCCTACGGCAACGCCGAGGCCGCGCCGGGCTCGGTCGCCATGGTCCGGGTCGGCGGCGTCGAGATCGCCTCGGTCGAGGGGGCGGGAATGGACCCCGCCGCGCTGAAGGCCGCGCGCACCGGAGTCGAAACCCGCCTCAAGGCGGCGCTGGTCGAGGCCGGCTATCCGGCCAGGGCCGATCCGGCGCGGATCAACATGCCGCTGGTGTTCGGCATATTGATGATCTTCATGGTCGCCGCCACGGCCCTGTACGGACCCCAGGCGGCGGCGCTGGTCGAGCTGTTCCCGACGCGGGTGCGCTATACGGCGATGAGCCTGCCCTACAACATCGGCACAGGCTGGGTCGGGGGGCTGCTGCCCGCCGCCAGCTTCGCCCTCGTGGCCTGGTCGGGGAACATCTATTTCGGCCTCTGGTATTCGGTGGCCTTCACGGCCCTGGCCGCCATCGTCGCCCTGATCTGGTTGCCGGAGACCAAGGGGCGGAATCTCGACACGATCGGGGCCTGAGTGACGGCGGTGACGCGGCGACGGTTCAAGCCTCTGGTCTGGCCGGTCGCGCTGCTGATCGTCGGCGCGGCGGCCAACTGGCTGGCGGAGTTCGCCGTCGGCCGGTGGCAGGACTATCAGTTCTACAGCATCTCCCGGCCGGTGGCGGACCTGCTGCTGATCATCGGTGCGGTCTGGCTGGTGGTGGCGGTCATCCGCGTGTTGCGCCGCCGCGGCTGAGCGTCAAACCGGGAGAGCCCCCCGCTTGACCACCGTGCGCATGGCCACGCTGGAAGACACCCGGGTCACGCCGGGGATGCGGGTCAGTTCACGCGAGTGCACGCGTTCCAGGTCATCGACGTCGCGCACCACCAACCGCAGCAGATAGTCCGAGCCGCCGGTCATCAGATAGCATTCGACCACCTCGGGCACGGTCGAGATGGCGGTCTCGAAGGCGGTCAGCGAGGCTTCGGCCTGGGACGACAGGGTTACGGTCACGAAGACGCTGATCGGCAGGCCGACGGCGCGTTCGTTGATGATGGCGGCGTAGCGGCTGATGACCTCGGCGGCCTCCAGCGCGCGCAGCCGACGCAGGCAGGCGCTCTCGGACAGGTTCACCGTCCGGGCCAGATCGGCGTTGGTCATCCGCCCGTCCCCTTGCAGGGCGCGGATCATCTTGCGGTCGGTGTCGTCGAGCGCGACAGCAGAAACGGTCTTCAAAGACGCACTCCTTCGCAGAGTCTGCGACTTTACATCGTTCACGCGCCGAAAAGAACAGGAACCTGCGACGGAACCGCCGCTAGATTGCCGCGCGAAACGCGGCCGCCGCAGATCGGCCCGTCCCGTCTGAAGAGGAAACGGTCATGCGCGTCGGCGTCCCCAAGGAAATCAAGAAGAACGAACACCGCATCGGCCTGACGCCGACCGCGGTGCGCGAATACGTGGCCCACGGGCACACGGTCTCGATCGAGACCGGCGCCGGCCTCGGCGCGGGCTTCACCGACGCCGACTACAAGAAGGCCGGGGCGAAGATCGTCGCCGATGCGAAGACCATCTTCGCCGACAACGACATGATCGTGAAGGTGAAGGAGCCGCAGAAGGTCGAGTGGGAAATGCTCCGCGAGGACCAGATCCTGTTCACCTACCTGCACCTGGCGCCCGATCCCGAACAGACCAAGGGGCTGATCGCCTCGAAATGCGCGGCCATCGCCTATGAGACCGTGACGAACGCGCAAGGGGGGCTCCCCCTGCTGGCCCCGATGTCGGAGGTCGCCGGACGCATCGCCGTCTTCTCGGCCGCCGAGACCCTGCTGAAGCACAACGGCGGCATGGGCCTGCTGTTCTGCGGCGTCCCCGGCGTGGCGCCCGCCCGCGTGCTGGTGCTGGGCGGGGGCGTCGTCGGCCTGAACTCGGCCCGCATGGCCATGGGCCTGGGCGCCGAGGTCGTGGTCCTCGAACGCTCGATCCCGCGCATGGCCTATATCGACGAGGTCACCAACGGCCGCGTCATCACCCGCTATTCCTCGATCGGGGCGATCGAGGAGGAGATGGTCAAGGCCGACGTCATCATCGGCGCCGTTCTGGTCCCGGGCGCCGAGGCGCCCAAGCTGATCAAGCGCGAACACCTGAAGCAGATGAAGCCAGGCTCGGTGCTGGTCGACGTCGCCATCGACCAGGGCGGATGTTTCGAGACCAGCCACGCCACGACCCACGAAGACCCGACCTATGTCATCGACAACGTGGTCCACTATTGCGTCGCCAACATGCCCGGCGCCGCCCCGCGCACCTCGTCGGAAGCCCTCAACAACGCCACCCTGCCGTTCGGCCTGGCCCTGGCCGACAAGGGCCTCGAGGCGCTGAAGCAGAACCCGCACCTGGCGCGCGGCCTGAACGTGCTGAAGGGTGAGATCACCTATCCGGCCGTCGCCGAGGCGCTCGACATGCCGTGGAGCGATCCGTTCGGGGTGTGGGCGAAGGGCTGAAGGTCGAAACGGGTATCCCTCCCCCTCCGGGGGAGGGAAATTCCATGAGCGCGACCCGCCTGTAATTCGCCGCGCTTTTCCTACATAAGCCCGCGATGAAGTTTCTCGACCAGGCCAAGATCTACATCCGCTCCGGCAACGGCGGGGCGGGCGCCGTCTCGTTCCGGCGGGAGAAATTCATCCCGAACGGCGGGCCCGACGGCGGGGACGGCGGCAATGGCGGCAACGTCTGGATCACCGCGGCCGACGGCCTGAACACCCTGATCGACTTCCGCTACCAGCAGCATTTCAAGGCCGCGACCGGCACCCACGGCATGGGCCGCCAGATGCACGGGGCCAAGGGCGAGGACATCATCCTCAAGGTCCCGGTCGGCACCCAGGTGCTGGACGACGACAAGGAAACCGTGCTGCTGGACATGGACTATGTCGGCAAGACCGAGATGCTGCTCAAGGGCGGCAACGGCGGCTGGGGCAACGTCCATTTCAAGGGCCCGTCCAACCAGGCCCCCGCCTACGCCAACCCGGGCCAGGAAGGCCAGGAGCGCTGGATCTGGCTGCGGCTGAAACTGATCGCCGACGTCGGCCTGGCCGGCCTGCCCAACGCCGGCAAGTCGACCTTCCTCGCGGCGGCCTCGGCGGCCCGGCCCAAGATCGCCGACTATCCGTTCACGACCCTCGTGCCCAACCTCGGCGTGGTCGACCTGTCGCCCACCGAGCGGTTCGTCATCGCCGACATCCCCGGCCTGATCGAGGGGGCGTCGGAAGGCGCCGGCCTCGGCACCCGCTTCCTCGGCCATGTCGAGCGCTCGGGCTGTCTGATCCATCTGGTCGACGGCACCCAGGACGACGTCGCCGGCGCCTATCGCACCATCCGTCACGAGCTGGAGGCCTATGGCGCCGGCCTGGCCGAAAAGGCCGAGGTGCTGGCCCTGAACAAGGTCGACGCCCTGACCCCCGAGGCGCGTGAGGAAAAGGCCGCCGAGCTTGAGGCCGTCGCGGGCCGTCGGCCCATGCTGGTGTCCGGCGTCTCGGGCGAGGGCGTGACCGAGCTGCTGCGCGCCGCCTGGACCGAGGTGCGCAAGGACCGCGGCGAGATCGCCCCCGCCGAGGAAGACGAGACGGTCATGGAGACCCCCGGCGGCTGGGAGCCGTAGCCCCGCCCGTCCCGGCGTGTTAGCTCCCTTGTGAGCATAAGCCCCCGCGAGCCCGTCTTGTCCTTCTTCCACGCCGGACCCGCGCCGAAAGCCAGAGGGCCTCGTCCCGGCGCCCTGCGTGACGGTCTGGACCTGCAGCCCGGCATGGCCGTCGGCCTGTTCGGCGGCTCCTTCAATCCCGCCCATGACGGCCACGCCCATGTGGCCGAGACGGCGCTGCGGCGGCTGGGGCTGGACCGGGTGGTCTGGCTGGTGTCGCCGCAGAATCCGCTGAAGGACGCCCGCGACAGCGCCCCGCTGGCCGAACGGATGGCCTCGGCGCGCGCGGCGGCGAAGCTGGCGGCGGACGGGCGGGCCATGGTCATCTCGGACTTCGAGACCCGCGTCGGGACGCAATGGACCATCGACACCCTGCGCGCCCTGACCGCGCGCCACCCCGGCGTGCGCTTCGTCTGGCTGATGGGCTCCGACAATCTGGCCAGTTTTCACAAATGGCGCGGCTGGACCGACATCATGCGGATGATGCCCATGGCGGTGATCGCCCGCCCGGGCTCGCTGCACCATAGCCGCACCGCCCCGGCCGCCGCCCGCTTCGCCTCCGCGCGGGTTCCGACCGCCCAGGCCACCCTTCTGGCCGGCATGGAGGCGCCCGCCTGGACCTGGCTGACGGCCCCGCTGAATCCCCGGTCCTCAACGGCGCTGCGGGCCGCGCGTGACGCCGCCGCGCATTTGTGATAGGCTGCCGCTTTAGTAATCTCCCCGGAGCCCTCCGCTGACCCCCTCGCCCGCGCACGATGCGCAAGACGACGCCGTCTCCAACACGGCGCACGAGATGGACGAATTCGAACCCATCCGCTCCGAAGACGGTCCGCAGGCTCCCCTTCCCGTCGGCTCCACCGCTCTGGAAACGGCGATCCTGGCGCGCCTCGACGACGACAAGGCCCAGGACATCGTCCTCATCGACCTGAAGGGCAAAAGCCCGATGGCCGACACCATGATCATCGCCTCCGGGCGGTCGCACCGTCACGTCGGCGCCCTGGCCGACCACCTTCAGCGCACGCTGAAGGAAACCGGCCTTGGCAAGGTCAAGGTCTCGGGCCTGCCGCACTGCGACTGGGTGCTGCTGGATGCGGGGGACGTCATCGTCCACCTGTTCCGCCCGGAAGTGCGCGCCTTCTACAACATCGAGAAGATCTGGTCGGTCGAGAGCGGCCACCGCGTCGACGCCCGCGCCTGATCTCCTGAACCGATGAAGCTGGCCGTCATCGCCATCGGCAAGCCGGGGCGGGGACCCGAGGCCGTGCTGGCGGCCGACTACGCCGACCGCGCCACCCTCGCCGGGCGGGCTCTGGGGCTGGGGCCGCTCGAACTGGTCGACCTCGAAGCGCGCAAGCCCGGCAAGGCGGCCGAGGCCGAGCTGATCCTCAAGGCCGCCGAGGGCGCGCATCTGATCGCCTGCGACGAACGCGGGAAGACCTTCTCTAGCCGCGCCTTCGCCGACCATATCGCCCTGCTGCGGGACCGCGGCGAGCGCCGGCTGGTCTTCGCCATCGGCGGGGCCGACGGGCTGGACGAGAGCGTCCGCGCGGCCGCGGGCTCGACCCTGGCCTTCGGACCCCAGACCTGGCCGCATGCGCTGGCGCGGGCCATGCTGGCGGAACAGCTGTATCGCGCCGTGACCATCCTGGCCGGATCGCCCTATCATCGCGACTGATGCGTCCGCTGATCCTTGTCCTCAGTCTGAGCCTGATCGCCCTGCCCGTGGCGGCGATCGCGCGCCAGTCTCCTCCTGACGGCGAGGTCAAACGGCTTCAGGCCGAGTTCCGCGACGAACGCGCCCGCGCGCGGCGACTGCGCGACGAGGCCGCGGCGGCCGCCCGCGAGATTTCCGGACTGGAGCGCCAGCTCACCGAACTGCGCACAGCCGTCGGACAGGATGACGCCGTGATCGCCGGCCAGAGAGCGCGGCTGCGCGAGCTGAGCGCCCGCGAGGCCGCACTGGTGGCCCAGCTGTCACGGGCGCGCGGCCGCCAGGGCCGGCTCCTGTCCGCCCTGCAGATGATGAGCCGCCGTCCGCCGCCGCCGCTGCTGATCCCCGCCGACAAGGCGGTGGACACGGTGCGGGCCGCGATCCTGATGCGCGCCATGGCTCCCGGGTTGCAGGCCCGGGCCCAGGGACTGGCCGACCGTCAGGCCGAGGTCGTGCGCGTGCGCCGCCTCAGCGCCCTGAACAGCGAACAGCTGTTCACGACCGAGAGCGCGCGGGGCGACCGCCGCGCTGAAATCGAAGCCCTGACCGGACGCAAGACCGCGCTTCAGGCGGTGCTGAGGGCCGAGGCCGAGGGCGCCGAGAGGGCCACCCGCCTGCTGGAGGCGCGGCTGCGATCCCCTCGGTGCTGAGGGCCGAGGCCGAGGGCGCCGAGAGGGCCACCCGCCTGCTGGAGGCGCGGCTGCGATCCC
>NZ_BSOY01000069.1 GCF_030160755.1 Brevundimonas denitrificans
CGGCCTCGGACACCCCTTCGACCCCGGCCAGGGTCTGGGCGGCGCGGGCGGCGGCCTCGGCCCCGGTCTCGCCGACGCGGGGGCGCACCTGCACCGTGGCCTCGGCCCGCAGCTGGCGCGCCCAGCCGTGGGCCGCCCTGTCGGCCGCGACCGCGCCGACCGCCGACAGACAGGCGAGGAAGCAGAGCACGGCGATCAGGCTGGCCAGCCAGACCTCGCCGCCCGCGTCGCGCGACAACAGCGAAGGGCGGGCGCCGAACAGGCGGCCCATCATGTCGCGCCTCCGGTCAGTCGTCCGCCTTCGAGTCTCAGAACGGTCGCGCCCGACCGTTCGGCCAGGGCCTGGTCATGGCTGGCGATCAGCACGGTGGTCCCCAGCCGGTTCAGCGACTGGAACAGTTTCAGCAGCCGC
This sequence comes from Brevundimonas denitrificans, assembly GCF_030160755.1. Lineage (GTDB taxonomy): Bacteria > Pseudomonadota > Alphaproteobacteria > Caulobacterales > Caulobacteraceae > Brevundimonas > Brevundimonas denitrificans. The sequence goes on from NZ_BSOY01000069.1 coordinate 413, forward strand.
TCGCCCATGGCGGCGTCGACGCTGCCGGTCGGTTCGTCGGCCAGGATCAGTTCGGGCCTGGTCACCACGGCGCGGGCGATGGCCAGCCGCTGCTTCTCTCCGCCCGAGAAGGAAGGCGGCCGATCGTCCATCCGGTCGCCGAGGCCGACCCAGTCCAGCATCTCCTCGACGTCGCCCGCATAGTCGGCCTGTCTGCCGCCGGTCAGCCGCAGGGGGAGGGCGACATTGTCGAAGGCCGACAGGTGATCCAGCAGGCGGAAATCCTGGAAGACCACCCCCATCCGGCGGCGGAAGGCGGGCAGGGCGCGGCGCGGCGCCGTGGTGGCGTCCTCGCCGAACAGGTGCAGGGTCCCCGTCAGCGGGTGTTCGGCCAGGGTCAGCAGTTTCAGCAGGGTCGACTTTCCGGCCCCGGACGCCCCGGTAAGGAAGTGGAAAGAGCCGGCTGGCAAGGTGAGGTTAACGTCCCGCAGCGCGCGGTGCGTCGCCGCATAGCCGAAACCCACGCCTGAGAGGCGCACGGTCTCGGTCACGGCGTCGGATTCATAAGCGCGGCGGGGCTGGACGGGCATGAATTTCGGGTCAGGACGCGGCACGGCCGCGACGGGAGGGGGCGAAGAGCCTCGCAGTCAGCGCACATGATACTGACCTGCCCGTCCTGCGCCACCAGCTATTTCACCCCCGATGAGGCGATCGGACCGGGCGGCCGGACCGTACGCTGCAAGTCGTGCCGTCACACCTGGCGGGCGACGCTGGACGAGCCGCTGGAGCTGTCGGTGTCTTCGACGCCGACCGAGGCCGTCAGTTTCGGCCATCGCGACGAGCCCGAACCCGAATCGCTGGCCGAGACGCCGGCGCCCGAACTGCCCAAGGCCTTCCGCGCCCGAGCCGAGCATCAACGCCGCCTGCGCCGCGCCGCGGCCCATGGCGTGGTCTGGGCCGGCATCGCCTCCGGTTTCGCCGCCTTGCTGGCCTCCGCCTGGCTGTTCCGGGTCGAGGTGGTCGAGATCGCCCCGCGGGCCGCCGCCGCCTACGCCGCCGTCGGCCTGACCGTGAACCCCACCGGACTGGATTTCGAGGCCGTCAGCGCCAAACCCCTGCCCAATGACCCGGGCAAGGTGATCGTCTCCGGCGCGCTGAGGAATGTCCGCGACAACGAGCGCATCGCGCCGCCGGTGCGCGTCGCCCTGCTGGACGCCCATGGCGCCGAGATCGGCCATGCCGTCATTCGCATCGACGCCGCCCCGGTCCTGCCCGGCAAGGTCCAGGGCTTCGCGGCCGTGATTCCGGACCCGGGCGCCCGCGGTCAGGGCGTCGGCGTCGCCTTCGTGCTGGATGAAGTCGCCCGGCCCGCCGCCTCGCACGCGCCCGCCGCCCACGCCGACACACGCAGGCCGCCTGCCGCGCCGGTCCGGGCCCATGCGGATGCGCACTCCGGGCCTGCCGTGGAGACTCCCACCGACAGCGGCCTGCGCCCCGCCCTGTCGCCCGGCGCCTCGGCGCCGCTGGACATGCAGCCGATCGACGCCGTGCCGGTGGTGGACAGGCATGAGGAAGAGGCGGTATCCGCCTCGCATGGCTGACACCTCCCCAAAGCCCACCGTCCTGCTTCCTGAATCCGAGGTCCAGCGCATCGTCGCCGACCTCGCCGCCCAGATCGCCCCGGTGATCGACGACGAGACTGTGGCGGCGGTGCTGCTGACCGGCGGTCTGTGGTTCGCCGCCGACCTGACCCGCGCCCTGTCGCGGATCGGCCGCAACGTCCGCTTCGACGCCCTGTGGCTGGCCTCCTACGGCGACGAGAAGGAGAGCCGGGGCCGGATCGACGTCTATGCCGATTTCCAGCGCTCGATCGAGGGCCGCCGGGTGCTGATCGTCGACGACGTCTTCGACACCGGTCTGTCGCTGGCGGAAGCCGTCCGGATCGCGAAGGAGAAGGGGGCGTCGGAAGTCCTCACCGTCGTCTTCGCAAAAAAGCCGTGGCCTTTGCCCCGCGCGCCCGAGCCGGACTTCGTCGGTTGGGAGGCGCCGAACCGGTTCCTGGTGGGATACGGGCTGGATCACGCGGGCGCGCTGCGGGGACTTCCCGACGTCTGCGCGCTGGACTAGGGAAATGGATGAGGCCGTTCGCTGCTGGCGACAGACAGGCCGTCTCTATTTCTGGCGCGAAGCCCGCAAGACACAGGGAGAAGGCTGGCATCTTGCGGCTGAGGCCGACGGACTCCGCGACCTGAGGGCCATCATCACGCTGTGTCGATCTGCGCTGCATCCGGCGCGTTTTGCCTTGGGCGTGCCGTCATCCAGCCAAAACGTCGGACCCGCCGAACTCGTACTGTCTCATAATCAGACTTGGGCTCCAGACCATTGGATCCTGTCGCCACGGGGGCTCAGCGCGGTGCTCGAGCTGGGGTCTGACCGGCTGACCGAACTGGAGGCGGCCATCGGCGATATGGAAGGTGGTCGGGGCGATTTCACCATCGGTGGCGAGGAAGAGGCCGAGCGCATCTGGATCTGGTGGCCGCCGCGCTAGAGCCAATCCGCTGTCGGCTCACGATCCAGCATGTCTTCGTAACTCGGCCGTGTCCGCACCACCGCCCAGCGATCGCCGTCGACCAGAACCTCGGGGACCAGCGGCCGCGAATTGTACTCGCTGGCCAGCACCGCGCCATAGGCGCCTGCCCCCATGAAGGCGACCAGATCGCCGGCCTGCATCGGCGGCAGAAGACGGTCGCGGGCGAAGACGTCAGTGGATTCGCAGATCGGGCCGACGAGGTCGTACAGCCGCGGCTCGCCTTCGCGGGGCCGCACCGGGACCAGATCGTGGAAGGCGTCGTACAGCGCCGGGCGCATCAGGTCGTTCATGCCGGCGTCCAGCACCAGAAAGCGCCGGCCGTCGCCGCGCTCGTTGACCTGGATCACCCGGCTCAACAGCACGCCCGCATTGGCGGCCAGCAGGCGGCCGGGCTCGAAGGCCGCCTCGACGTCCAGACCGTCCAGCACCCGCGCGGCCATGGCGACATAGGCCTCGATCGAGGGCAGGTCAGACTGGCCGTGATAGGGCACGCCCAGTCCGCCGCCGAGGTCCAGCCGTGACACGGTCAGGCCGACCGCGCGCAGTTCCAGGGTCATGGTCCGCAGCGCCCGGAACGCCACCTCCAGCGGCTCCAGCGTCGTGATCTGGCTGCCGATGTGACAGGCCAGACCGACCGGCGTCACATGCGGCGACAGGCTGGCGCGGGCATAGAGGGCGTGGGCCTCATCGGCCGGCACGCCGAATTTGTCGGTCGCGCCGCCGGTGGTGATCTTGGCATGGCCGCCGGCGCCAACAGCCGGGTTGACCCGAATGGCTATTTCCGGGGTCGCTATCGCTCGCGACGCGGTTGCTCGCTGCTTGAGCGACGACGAGATTTCGATCAGCCGGTCCAGTTCGATGGCGCTCTCGACATTGATCTGGCGCACCCCGGCCTCGATGGCGAAGGCCAGTTCGGCGTCCGTCTTGCCCACGCCGGAGAAGACGATCCGGTTTGCGGGGACGCCGGCCTTCAGCGCCCGCCGGATCTCGCCCTCGGACACCGTGTCGGCGCCGCAGCCGAGCCGGGCCAGGGTCGCCAGCACCGAGAGGTTGGAATTGGCCTTCACCGCAAAGGCGATCAGCGCCGGCCCCAACGCCGCCGGATGGGCCGCGACGGCGTCGGCCAGCAGGCCGTAGTGCCGGGTCAGGGTCGCGGTCGAATAGACATAGGCGGGCGTGCCGACTGCATCGGCGAGCGCCTCCAGCGGCACGCCCTCGGCATGAAGCGCGCCGTTGATCCGGTCGAAATGGTGCAAGGGACGCCTAGCCGGGGTTGGAGCCCGAACCGCCATAGGGGTTCGAGCTGGGGCCGCCGTCGATCGGCGCCTGGCTGGGCGGACGATAGACGGTGGCGGGTTCGGGCAGGCTGGGAGCCCGCTCGTCGCGCATGCCGCGCTCGGTCTGTTTGACCGGCGGGGCGTCGAGGTCGGCCATGCGGCCGCAACCGGCGGCGGAGACGGCGATCAGGGCGGCGGCGCCCGCGAGAACCAGCTTTTTCATCACAGACGCGTCTTCCACTCGGCGATGCGCGCGCGGACCTGTTCCGGCGCCGTGCCCCCGAAGCTCTGGCGGCTGGCGCAGGAAGCCTCGGGAGTGAGCACCTTGTAAACCGCTTCCGTCACGCCCGCCTCCAGCGATTGCAGTTCGGCCAGCGGCAGTTGCGACAAATCCACGTTCAGGGCCTCGGCCCGCTTCACCGCCGCGCCCGTGACATGGTGCGCCTTGCGGAACGGCAGGTTCAGCTCGCGCACCAGCCAGTCGGCCAGGTCGGTGGCGGTCGAGAAGCCCGAACCGGCGGCTTCGCGCATCCGTTCCGTATTCGGCTGCAGGGCCGCGACCATCGCCGTCATGGCGCCCAGCGCCAGGGTCAGGGCGTCGAAGGCCTCGAACACCGGCGGCTTGTCCTCCTGCATGTCCTTGGAATAGGCCAGCGGCAGGCCCTTCATCACCGTCGACAGGGCGACCAGCGAGCCCATGATCCGGCCGGTCTTGGCCCGCACCAGTTCGGCGGCGTCGGGATTGCGCTTCTGCGGCATGATCGAGCTGCCGGTGGTCAGGTCGTCGGGCAGGGTGACGAAGCCGAACTGCGGCGTCATCCAGATGACGATCTCCTCCGCCAGGCGCGACAGGTGGCCGGCGCAGATCGAGGCGGCGGCGAGGCTTTCCAGGGCGAAGTCGCGGTCCGAGACGGCGTCGAGCGAATTGCCCATCGGTCGGTCGAAGCCCAGCTCGGCCGCCGTCATATGGCGGTCGATGGGGAAGGGCGAGCCGGCGAGGGCGGCGGCGCCCAGCGGGTTCTCGTTCATCCGCGCCCGGGCGTCGGCGAAGCGCCCCGCGTCGCGCCCGAACATCTCGACATAGGCCATCAGATGGTGACCGAAGGTGACCGGCTGGGCGGGCTGCAGATGGGTGAAGCCGGGCATCAGGTCGCCGGCGTGCTGTTCGGCCCGGACCAGCAGGGCCGACTGCAGACCCTTAAGCTGTTCGACCGCCGCGTCGCAGGCGGCGCGGACCCACAGGCGGAAATCGGTCGCCACCTGGTCGTTGCGGCTGCGCGCCGTATGCAGCCGGCCCGAGGGCTCGCCGATCAGTTCGGCCAGCCGCGCCTCGACATTCATATGGATGTCTTCGAACTGGTCGCGGAACGGGAAGGTCCCGTCGCGGATCTCGGCCTCGACGGCGTCCAGCCCGCCGAGGATGGCCTCGGCGTCGGCGCCGGTGATGATCTTCTGCGCCGCCAGCATGCGGCAGTGGGCGCGCGAACCGGCCAGATCCTGGGCCCACAGCCGCCGGTCCACGCCGATCGAGACATTGATCGCCTGCATGATGTCGGCCGGTCGCGCGGAGAAACGCCCGCCCCACATGTCTTGACCTTCCGCGTTCGGAGAAGGCTTAACTGCATCAACGGGGGCGGAAGGCTTGGTCATGAAGGGCTCGAAGACGGCGGGGATAGCGATCGCGGGCGCGCTGGCGGTCGGCATGGTCGTGGGCGCCGGGCTGCTATACGCCAATCGCGACGCCTTCTTCAAAGCCGCAACGCCCGAACCCGCGGCCAAAAGCGCATTGGCCCGTTTCGCGACCGGCTCCCTGACCCGGCTAGAGACGCTTGAGGCCACGCCGATGGCCCCGGACTATGTGTTCAAGACCCGCGACGGCGCGGACGCGACCTTCGCCCAGTTCCGCGGCAAGGTGGTGGTGGTCAACCTGTGGGCCATGTGGTGCGCGCCCTGCCGCACCGAGATGCCGACCCTGGCCCGTCTGGACGAGGCCTATCCCGACGACCAGCTGATGGTCCTGCCGATCAATGTCGACGCCACCCCGGACGGCCTCGCCGACGCCCGCAGCTTCATCGACGTGCACGAACCCCTGCCGCTCTACAGCGACATGAAATTCCAGCTGCCGTTCCTGCTGCCGCAAAAAGACAAGATGCCCCAGACGGTGTTGCTGGACCGCCAGGGACGCATTCGCGCGTCCTTCGCCGGCGAAGCCGACTGGGCCAGCCCCGAGGCGCGCGCCCTGATCGACGCCCTGCTGGCGGAGCCGGCCGCATGATGCGCTGACGGCCGCGACGCGGTCGCGGCCTGCTTGAGCGCGACGGGCCTAGTTGGCCGGGACGCGCTGGTCCGTAGCCGGATCGACCGCGCCGGGCCGGCCTTCGGCGGCCGCCTCGGCCTGATTTTCCTCGAGCCGCGCGGCGACGTCGCCCGCGCCGTCCTCGACCGCCCGCGCGGCCTTCATGGCTCCCGACTCGATCACTTCGCCGGCCCGGGCGGCGACATCCCCCGCCTTCTCGCCCGCCACCTCGGCGTTCGCTTCGGCCTCCTGCTGTTCCGCCGGGGTGCAGGCGGCGGCGCCCAGCGACAGGGCGGCGACGGCGGCGAGGATGATGGACTGGATGCGCATGGAGAAACCCCTTCGGCGTTGAACCTTGGCCGTTAACGCGGGTGTGCGGGAGGGGTTGCGGGAATGGTGGCTGGAGGGCGCCACAGCCTTGCTCCCATATCAGCCGGCCCGCTGCTTAGGATCGCCGTTTAAGGCTAACCGGTCCCCGCGGTTCTTGGTCGACCGGATTTTACGCGGCCACGCTCCAAGTGCCGCCCGCTGCGTTCTCGATGATCTTGATGTTTGAAGTCCGCGCGAACGTCGCGACGAAGGTATGGTGGACGCTCAATACTGCCTCTTGAATCTCTTGGTCGTCTTCGATCATCGTGACGTTCAACCCGAGTTCTCGAGCTTTGTCGGCGGGGTAGTGCTGGCCGTGCTCGGTCTGCTCGCCGTAGTTCATAAGCTCATCGACGGTCCGGCGCGCGCGGTCAGCTGCATCCTCCTGACCATCGTACATGTTGCCTTCGAGCCAAGCGGCGACCATCTTTTTCGCACCCTCCACCTGCCGCTCGCAGTCACCGATGAAGGCGGGCGGGTATTTGGCGAAGACCTGTTGCCAGACGATTTGTTTGAGGGGCTCAGCCTTAATCTCCTCGATCGCTCGCTCGATCTCCGCCAAGACTCCCATTGCTGGGATGCCGCGCACCTGGGGGTCGGTAGGTCCGAGGCAGGAGTGTTTACCCATCATCACCTCTTTCGAGGCGCACGAGATCATCGTTCCGGCAGACATAGCCATCTGCGGAATGATGACCCGGATGTCCTTACCGAACATCTGATAGAGATATTCGACGATGGCGCGCGCTGCTTCAATGCCGCCGCCCGGGGTGTGCAAGAACAGATCGAGGCCGCGCTTCCGGTCGAGGCCGTGAACGACCGCCATCATGCCGTTCATGTCGAAGTCGCTAATCACGAGCTCCGGATGAGAGGCTTTCTGAAGGAAGCCCGAATAGTAAGCTATAACGGTTCGACCCAGCTTCGCCTCTGCGAGCTGCAGGTATTCGCTGCGGACCTTGTCGCAGGCCTCAGGAGTGCTCCCGAGGTCATCGATCTGCTTATTGACTGCGTTCCAAGTTGGCATTTTCCGGCATCGAATACGACCGTACGGTGATCGGTCGATACGAGCCGTAACCCGAAAAGGTTGAGTCGGCCAACTGGGAGCCGAGACCGGCCATGTTGCTCAGGTCACCGGTGTTCGAGTTAAGGGCAATGCCGACGCCATGTAGCTGTTCTTCGAGCTGAGTCATTGCGCCGCCCCTCACCTTCGATTTCTTGATCTTCGCTCGCCGTATCATGATCCGCTCTCCACGGTCAAACTGTCCCAGCACCCGCCAAACGGCCCGCCGGGCTTACCGATCCCGACGATGACTCGGTCGTGAAGAGCACGCTCCGGTGAATTGCCTGCCTGTCGGTTAACGGGCTTGGCTAACCTAGAAAATCAACTCGTCGCCGGTACCCCTTGGCGGCGGCGGCCTTAACCCTCGAACTACTCGACTGCCATTATGGGTCCGCGTCGATCCGCATCTTCGCACATTGGGTGTTATGCGAAACCGTCAGGGCCCCTCGCGCGAGGCCAGTCGCCCTATCAGCGGCGAAGCGGGGCGGACCACGCGGCCTCCGAGTCAGAATCGGTCTACTGTTCGCGTATGAACGAGACCCTGACCGGCACCGGCTACCCGATCCTCAGTGAGGCCGAGCACCTATGCCAGTACAATCTCGAAATCCGCGAGGACCGACGGATGCGGACGGGCGAGGGCTTCGTCGTCAGCAGCGCTCCCGTACTCTGGGCGGCGTTAGAGGCTGACCGGTGCAAGCTGCGCTTGGCCGACGGGCGGACATGCCCGATCGTCATTATGCGGTACTCGCCCGGGAACAGCGACGCCGCGTTCCAGATGGCGGGCGGTTTTCCGACACGTAGACCGGGCGCAATCCGGCCGGTGCATTGTTGTGCGCGGCCCGTGCGTCGAAGCTCTGGGCTTTCCTGAATACGAGGGCCTCATGACCAGACAGATCAAACCATCCGCCGGCCGCTTCGCGGTCTTCTACCGGGGCGCCGTTGAGCGCCTGTTCGACAATCGGGCTGACGCCGAGGCCTACATCCGGGCTGGTGTCTTCCCGTCTGTGTTTGAGAGGCGGGGCCCGTCGCCGTTCCGTCGCCGCTCCTGATCCGGCCGTTGCCGTAGCTCAGCGCGTGGTTATGGGCGGCTGCTTCTGGTCCAAGGGCAGGCCGGATAACCGCGCCTCAGGGAGCTATTCGCAGCGCCCGTGCATCCGGTCTTCATGGTGATGGCCTAGGCCGGGCAAATGCCCTCTATCGCCCCCGCCGCCGCCGCCGCCGGCGACCCCGAATGCACCCTCCCTCCTGAGCCGATCCAGCTCATCGCGGCCATGGCGAAAGCCGATGCTGAACGCGACTGGAATGACCTCAAATCAGGCATGTGGGTGCGCGATTGAGGCTCGTTACAGATTTGCTAACTGATTGTTTTAACTAAGAAATCAGAATGGTGGCTGGAGGCGGGCTCGAACCGCCGACCTGTGGGTTATGAATCCACCGCTCTAACCAGCTGAGCTACCCAGCCCCGTTTGACGATCAGGTCGCGCGAGTCCCGGCGGGAACTGGTCTGTCCGCCGGAAGAGCGGTGCCTATATAGGCGGGCGATGGCGGATTCAAGCCGCCTTCACGCCGCCGTCGGGCCGGGGCGATGCGTCGCAGACGGGTGACGCCGCCGCGGCGGAACGGCTAGGCTGGAACGACCGTTCGTCGCTAGTCCGATTCAAGGGGTTTCCCATGCGCCTGCTCGTCCTCGCCGTCTCCGTGTCCGCCGTCGCCCTGGCCGCCGCCTGCGCCGTCCCCGGACAGGATGCGGCCCGGCCCGGCGATCCGGTCGAAACCCGGCCCGCCAACGGCGCGAACCAGCAGCCCGCCTTCCCCGGCCAGACCCGCGCGCCGGGCGTTCGGACCGACGTCGCGATGGCGCATACGGTGGTGGCCTCCGGGCTGGTGGAGCCGTGGGGGCTGGCCCTGCTGCCTGATGGCCGCTGGCTGGTCACGGAGCGGCCCGGCCGCCTGCGCATCATCACCGCCGAGGGCGCGATCAGCGAGCCGGTCGCCGGCCTGCCCGCCGTCGATCCCCGCGGGCAGGGCGGCCTGCTGGATGTCGTGACCGGCCCGACCTTCGGTCAGGACCGGATGATCTACTGGAGCTATGCCGAACCCCGCGACGGCGGCAACGGCACGGCGGTGGCGCGGGGTCGGCTGTCGGACGACGGGTCGCGGGTCGAGGGCGTGCAGGTCCTCTTCCGCGCCATGCCGACCTATGAGGGTGTGCTGCACTACGGCTCGTCGCTGGCCTTTGCGCCGGACGGCACGCTGTTCATCACCCTGGGCGAGCGGTCCGACGCGCCCATGCGGCCGCAGGCCCAGGACCTGGGCTCGCACATGGGCAAGACCATCCGCATCAATGCCGACGGCTCGGTCCCGTCCGACAACCCCTTCGTCGGCCGCGCCGGCGCCCTGCCGGAGATCTGGTCGCTGGGCCACCGCAACATGCAGGGGATCGCCATCGCCGGAGACGGCGCCGTCTGGACCGTCGAGCACGGCACGCGCGGCGGCGACGAGATCAATCTGGACCGGGCGGGACTCAACTACGGCTGGCCCGACGTCGCCTATGGCGTCGAATACCGCGGGGCGCCGATCAATGCCGGGATCACCGCCCGCGAGGGCACAGAACAGCCGGTCTACTACTGGGACCCGGTCATCGCCCCCGGCGGAATGACCTTCTACGACGGGGCCATGTTCCCCGGCTGGCGCGGCAATCTTCTGGTCGCCGGCCTGAAGGAAAAGCATATCGCCCGGCTGGTGCTGGAGGGGAACCGCGTCGTCGGCGAGGAGCGGCTGATGACCGACCTCGGCGAACGGGTCCGCGATGTCGCGGTCGCGGCGGACGGCGCCGTCTGGGCGATCACCGACGAGACCGACGGCAAGCTGGTGCGGCTGGCGGCGCAGTGAGTGGTTAGTGGTTGGTGATTGCGGCTTCACGGGCGGCGGAAGGGCGGCGCTGACGGCGCCGTCGCACCTCTGGTGGCCAGCCACCAGCCACTAGCCACTAACCACTCACCACGCCTTCAATCCCGCAGCAGCTCGTTCACGCCCGTCTTGGCCCGGGTCTGGGCGTCCACCCGTTTGACGATGACCGCGCAGTACAGCGACGGCCCGCCGTTCGGGTCGGGCAGGCTGCCGGGCACGACCACGCTGTACGCCGGCACCTCGCCTCGGAAGACCTCGCCGCTGGCCCGGTCGACGATCTTCGTCGAGCCCGACAGATAGACGCCCATGGCCAGGACGGCGCCCTCGCGGACGATGACGCCCTCGGCCACCTCGGCGCGGGCGCCGATGAAACAGCCGTCCTCGATGATGGTCGGATTGGCCTGCAGCGGCTCCAGCACGCCGCCGATGCCCGCCCCGCCGGACAGGTGGACGTTCTTGCCGATCTGGGCGCAGGAGCCGACCGTGGCCCAGGCGTCGACCATGGAGCCCTCGTCGACATAGGCGCCGATGTTCACGAAACTGGGCATCAGCACGACGTTGCGGCCGATGAAGGCCCCCCGGCGCACGATCGATCCCGGCACCGAGCGGAAGCCGGCCTCCTGATAGTGGGCGGCGGTCCAGTCGCCGAACTTGTTGGGAACCTTGTCCCACCAGGGGCCGACCCCGGGGGCGTGGCTGGCGGGTCCGCGGTCGCCGCCGCGCAGGATCTCGTTGTCATTGAGCCGGAAGGACAGCAGCACCGCCTTCTTCAGCCACTGATGCGTGGTCCAGACGCCGTCGGCGCCGCGCGAGGCGACCCGCGCCTGGCCCGAGTCCAGCATTTCCAGCGCCTGGTCGACGGCCTTGCGGACCTCGCCGTGCGTGTGCGCCGAGACGCCGGCGCGGTCCTCCCAGGCGGCTTCGATGACGGCTTCCAGATGGGCGAGGTCGGTCATCAGGCGTCTCCGGGCAGGCGGGCGGTGGCGAGGAAGGGGCCGAGGGCGGCGGCCCGGTGGTCGGCGTGCGGGGTGTCGGCGTCCAGGGCGTGCGGCCCGACCAGGACGGTGGTCATGCCGATCGCCTTGGCCGGCGGCAGATTGCGCACCGTATCCTCGAAGAAGGCCGCCGTGGTCGGATCGACGCCGAACCGCTCCGTCATCCGGGCGAAGGTGCGCGGATCGGGCTTGGGGATCAGGTCGGCGTCCTCGAGGGAGAACAGGCCGTCGAACAGATCGGCCAGGTCCAGTTTCTCGACCACCCGCCGGGCGTGGGCCATGGAGCCGTTGGTGAAGACGATGCGCGGCCCGTCCAGCCGCTCCAGCGCCGCGCGCAGGCCGGGGTCGGGCGTCAGCACATCCAGCGGTACGTCGTGGACCTCGGCGAGGAAGTCGTGCGGATCAATTCGATGGTGCGCCATCAGCCCGGCCAGCGAGGTGCCGTAGTCGCGCAGATACCCTTTCTGGACCACCATGGCCTCGTCCGCCGGCAGCCCCGCCGTGCGCACGACATAGTCGTTGATGCGCTGCTGGATGAGCCTCATGAACTGGCTCTCGGGCGGATAAAGAGTGTCGTCGAGGTCGAAGATCCAGCTGCGGACATGGCGCAGGTCGGCGCCGTATTCGGTTGCCTGAACCGGTTCGGCCGTCATCCCGCCTTCACCAGGGTGCCTGCGCCGTGTTCGGTGAACAGCTCCACCAGCATGGCGTGCGGCCGGCGGCCGTCGAGAATGACCACGGCCTCGACCCCGTCGCGCACCGCGGCGATGGCCGTCTGAAGCTTGGGAATCATCCCGCCGGTGGCGACGCCGTCCTCGATCAGTTTCGCGGCCTCTCCGACCGTCATCTGACGAATGATCTCGCCGTCCGCGCCCTTGACCCCGGGGACGTCCGTCAACAGCAGCATACGCTTGGCGCCCAGCGATCCGGCCACGGCCCCGGCGACCGTGTCGGCGTTGACGTTGAAGGTCTGGCCGTCCTCGGTCACCCCGATGGGCGCGATGACCGGCACCCAGTCGGCGTCGGACTCCAGCAGGCGTTTGATCAGCTTGGGATCCACCCGGGTCGGCTCGCCGACGAAACCGAGATCGACCTCGTGCTCGATCATGCTGTCGGGGTCGCGCTTGGTGCGCTTTGTCTTTTCAACGGTCAGCAGGCCGGCGTCCTTGCCGGACAGGCCGACGCCGCGAACGTCGGCCTCACGGCCGGCCATGGTGATCCAGTGGGCGATCTCCTTGTTGACCGCGCCGGACAGGACCATCTCGGCCACCTGCATGGTGTCGGCGTCCGTGACCCTCAGGCCGTCGACGAAGGCGGACTTCACCCCCGCCTTGTCCAGCATGGCGCTGATCTGCGGCCCGCCGCCGTGGACCACGACCGGATTGACCCCCATCAGCTTCAGCAACACCACATCGGCGGCGAATTGGCGGGCGACGGCGCTCTCGCCCATGGCGTGGCCGCCGTATTTGATGACCACCGTCTTGCGGTCATAGATCTGGATATAGGGCAGGGCCTCGGCGAGCGTCTTCGCCGTGTCCCAGCCGCGATCCCCGGATTGCCGTTCGGTCTCGTCCATGATCGCAGGCTCCTAAAGCGAGGCCCGGCCGCTGTCACCTGAATCCGGCCGTCATGAAACCGGCGCGCGCCCGGACCGTTGACGCCGGTATGAAAGAGCATGAGATCGATGATCGCGACCTGACCCGGTCCCGCCCGACGGATCCGGCCTCGCTGCAGGGCCTTGATCCGGTGTTGTGTCCGGAGTGTCAGGGCGCCGGGGCGATATCGACCGGCGAAACCTGTCCCGTCTGCGACGGAACCGGCAAGGCGACGGGAAGAACCGGCGGCGGTTGAGGCCCGGTCCGGCGGTATTCCATGCCGTTCGGACTCAACCGGAAATGTCCACGTCGGCTGATTCCGCCGCTCGCGACGCCTTGACCTCGCCCGGAAAGAGACATCAGGAGCCGAAATTCCCGCAATCAGGCATTCCGCCGCTGTCCTGTAGCCCTTCAGCCACGCTCGCCAGCCTTCGCACCGGGCCGTCTCGACCTTGGCCAGCTAGGCTGTTATGACGTCTCAGCGGCGGGCTACAGCGCCGTCACAAAATTCATTTGGGCTGCGGAGGGCATCCACCCATGCGCGTTAAAACTTTCATTATGGCCACCAGCGCGGTCGGGGCTCTCGCCCTGTCCGCCGGCGTCGCCAACGCCGAGCCGAATGGCTGGTACGGCGCGATTGACGCTGGCTACCACACGCTCGGCACGATCGAGGCTGACGCTCAGCGCGGTCCGCAGTTCGATATCGAAACCCAGGACGACTGGGCGGCCTTCGCCCGTCTGGGC
>NZ_BSOY01000070.1 GCF_030160755.1 Brevundimonas denitrificans
GGCGCGGCCCCGGCCTTCGGCGCCTCAGCCCGGGGAGCCTCGGCGGCGGGGGCGGCGGACGCGCCTTCGCTGACCACGCCGAGCACGGCGCCGGGGGTCACGGTCGCGCCGTCGGCGGCGCGGATTTCGGACAGGACGCCGTCGGAGGGCGAGACGACCTCCAGCGAGACCTTGTCGGTCTCCAGCTCGACCAGGACCTCGTCCTTCTTCACGGCGTCTCCGGCCTGTTTCGTCCACTTGCCGATCGTGGCTTCAGTGACGGATTCGCCGAGGGCGGGGGTCAGGATGTCGGCCATGGGACGGGCTCTCTCAGGTTCGTTCTCTTGTCATCCCGGAAACGGCGCAGCCGTTGTCCGGAATGGACGGGATCAGGCGAAGGCTTCGGTCAGGAAGGCGTCGAGTTCTTTCAGGTGCCGGCTCATCAGGCCCGCGGCGGTGGAGGCGGAGGCCGGGCGGCCGACGTAGCGGGCGCGCTTCGACTTCACCGACAGCTTCTCAAGCGTCAGTTCGAGCCAGGGGTCGACGAAGGTCCAGCCGCCCATGTTCTTGGGCTCTTCCTGGCACCAGACCAGTTCGGCGTTGGGGAAGCGGGCCAGTTCGGTCAGCAGCGACTTCATCGGCCACGGATAGAACTGCTCGAGCCGCATCAGATAGACGTCGTCGATCTGATCGCGCTCGCGCCGCTCCAGCAGGTCGTAATAGACCTTGCCCGAGCACAGGACCAGGCGGCGGATTTCGGCGTCCGGCTTGATCGTAATGCCGGCGACGTCGGGACGACGTTGGGCGTCGTCGTGCAGCACGCGGTGGAAGGAACTGCCCTCGGCCAGGTCGGCTATGGTCGAGACCGCCTTCTTGTGCCGCAGCAGGCTCTTGGGCGTCATGATGATCAGCGGCTTGCGGAACGGCCGGTGCATCTGACGGCGCAGGATGTGGAAATAGTTGGCCGGGGTCGAGCAGTTGGCGACCTGCATATTGTCCTCGGCGCAGGCCTGCAGGAAGCGCTCGAGACGGGCCGAGGAGTGCTCGGGCCCCTGTCCTTCGTAGCCGTGCGGCAGCAGCATGGTGAGGCCGCACATGCGCAGCCATTTGCGTTCGCCCGAGCTGATGAACTGGTCGATCACCACCTGGGCGCCGTTCACGAAATCGCCGAACTGGGCCTCCCACATCACCAGGGTGTTGGGGTCGGTCAGGGCGTAGCCGTATTCGAAGCCCAGCACCGCCTCTTCGGACAGGGCGGAGTCGATCACCTCGAACTCGGCCTGGCCGTCGCGGATGTTGTTCAGCGGGACGTAGCGGGCCTCTGTGGTCTGGTCGACGATGCCCGAGTGGCGCTGGGAGAAGGTGCCGCGCACCGAGTCCTGGCCCGACAGCCGGACCGGGAAGCCCTCGTCCAGCAGCGAGCCGAAGGCCAGGCTCTCGGCCGTGGCCCAGTCGATGTTCTCGCCGGTCGTGATCATCTCGCGCCGGCCGTCCATGACTCGCTTCAGCGTCTTGTGCATGTCGACCGAGTTGGGAATGGTCGTCAGCTTGTGGCCGAGGTCCACGAGTTTGGCGGCGGGGACCGAGGTCTCGCCGCGGCGCTCCTCGCCGTCGGGCTGGCCGATGCCCTGCCACTGGCCGTCCATCCAGTCAGCCTTGTGCGCCTCGAAGGTCTTGCCGGCCTCGAACTCGGCGTCGAGGAAGGCCTCGAACCGGGCCACTTCCGCGTCGACCGCGGCCTGGTCGATCACCCCCTCGGCGATCAGACGTTCGGCGTAGATCTCGCGCGTCGATTTCAGGGCGCGGATCTTCGAATACATCAGCGGCTGGGTGAAGGTCGGATCGTCGCCCTCGTTGTGGCCGAAGCGGCGGTAGCAGAACATGTCCACCACCACGTCCTTGTGGAATTTCTGCCGGAACTCGGTGGCCACCTTGGCGGCGAAGACGACCGCTTCGGGGTCGTCGCCGTTGACGTGGAAGATCGGCGCCTGGACCATCAGGGCCACATCGGACGGATAGGGGGAGGACCGGCTGTTGCGCGGACTGGTCGTGAAGCCGATCTGGTTGTTGACGACGAAATGCATCGTCCCGCCGGTGCGGTAACCCTTCAGCCCCATCAGGGCGAAGCATTCGGCCACCACGCCCTGGCCGGCGAAGGCGGCGTCGCCGTGGATCAGCAGGGGCATGACCTTGGAACGATCGAGGGCCCATTTCTCTTCCGGCTGGCCGGCGTTGGCCTCGCGGATGTCGAAGGCCTGTTTCGCCCGCGCCTTGCCCAGCACCACCGGATTGACGATCTCGAGGTGCGACGGGTTGGCGGTCAGGGACAGGTGGACATTGTTGCCGTCGAACGACCGGTCCGACGAGGCGCCCATGTGATATTTGACGTCGCCGGAACCCTCGATGTCCGAAGGGACGGTCGAGCCCCCCTGGAACTCGTGGAAGATGGCGCGATAGGGCTTGCCCATCACCGCCGCCAGGGTGTTGAGCCGGCCGCGGTGGGCCATGCCGAAGACGACCTCGTCCACGCCCAGGGCGCCGCCGCGCTTGATGATCTGCTCCAGCGCCGGGACCATGGCCTCGCCGCCGTCGAGGCCGAACCGCTTGGTGCCGGGGAAGCGTTTGTGCAGGAAGCGCTCGAAGCCCTCGGCCTCGATGAGCTTGTAGAGGATCGCCAGCTTGCCCTCGCGGGTGAAGCCGTTCCGGGCGAACTTGTCCGCGCCCTCGAACCGGGCCTGCAGCCAGGACTTCTCTTCCGGCTCGGCGATATGCATGAACTGGATGCCCAGCGTGCCGCAATAGGTGCGCTTGAGCAGGGCCAGGACTTCGCGGATGGTGCCGGTCTGGAGGCCCAGAACGCCGTCGAGGAAGATCGGCCGGTCGAGGTCGGCCTCGCTGAAGCCGTAGAATTCCGGGGTCAGCTCCGGATTGCTGGTCGGCTGTTCGATGCCCAGCGGGTCGAGATTGGCCTGCAGGTGACCGCGCACGCGATAGCTGCGGATCAGCATCAGGGCGCGGATCGAATCGTGGGCGGCGGCGCGGACAGCCTCGGCCAGGACGGCGGCGTCCGGGGCGGATGCGGCGGCGGGGGCCGGAGCCGGGGCGGCGGGCTTTTTGGGGTCGGGTTTCGGCGCAGGCCAGCGGCCATCGAACACGCCGGTGGCCTCGGTCGGTTCGGTGGTGACCGAACGGCCCCAGGAGCCGGCGGCGCCCGAGGCTTTCACGCTCTCGGCGTTGTCGCGCAGCTGGTCGAAGAAGGCGCGCCATTCGCCCGAGACGGACGCCGGATCAGCCGCCCATTTCTCATGCAGATCCTCGATGAACGAGGCGTTGGAGCCATACAGGAAGCTGGTCTCGGCAAAGACCTGATTCAGCCGACCGGCATCGTCCGCCATTGTTCTCGTCACGTCCCTTGGGCGGCGCGCGCACGCCTGCGCTCGACCGGCGCCGTTGATATAGGCGCTGTTTCCTTATGGGTCATGACCGAATGGGGGCGAAAGGGCCGAAATTCGGCGGAATTCCGAGATTTTTGTCCCGCTGGCGGGACAAAAACTCAGCCCTTGAGCACTTCCACCAGGGTCGTTCCCAGACGCGCCGGCGACGGCGAGACGCGGATGCCGGCGGCCTGCATGGCGGCGATCTTGGACTCTGCATCGCCCTTGCCGCCCGAGACGACGGCGCCGGCATGGCCCATGGTCCGGCCCTTGGGCGCGGTGAGACCGGCGATGAAGCCGACCATCGGCTTGGAGCGGCCCTTCTTCGCCTCGTCGATCAGGAACTGGGCCGCATCTTCCTCCGCGCCGCCGCCGATCTCGCCGATCATGACGATCGACTGCGTCTCGGGATCGGCCAGGAACAGCTCCAGCACGTCGATGAACTCCGTGCCCTTGACCGGGTCGCCGCCGATGCCGACGGCCGTGGTCTGGCCCAGGCCCTCGTTCGAGGTCTGGAACACCGCCTCATAGGTCAGGGTGCCCGAGCGGGAGACGATGCCGACATTGCCCTTCTTGAAGATGGAGCCCGGCATGATGCCGATCTTGCACTCTTCCGGGGTCAGGATGCCGGGGCAGTTGGGCCCCAGCAGGCGGGACTTCGACCGGTCCAGCCGCGCCTTGACCCGCACCATGTCCAGCACCGGAATGCCCTCGGTGATGCAGGTGATGAAGGGGACCTCGGCCTCGATGGCCTCGATGATGGCGTCCGCGGCGCCCGCGGGCGGGACATAGATGACCGAGGCGGTCGCGCCGGTAGCCTCTTTCGCCTCGGCGACCGAGGCGAAGATCGGCAGGGTCTCGCCCTCGGAGCCCGTCCAGTTCGTGCCGCCCTTGGCCGGGTGCACGCCGCCGACCATCTTCGTCCCGTAATAGCGGAGCGCCTGTTCGGTATGGAAGGTGCCGGTCTTGCCGGTCAGGCCCTGGACGATGACCTTGGTGTTCTTGTCGACGAGAATGGACATGTTCTGTGGGCCCTAAAACCGAAATCCGCTGTGGAGGGGCTGGCCGTCCAGCTCCGCCGAGACGACGAGCTGCTGCCCGTCCTTGATATCCATGACGCAGGTCCCGCCGTGCCGGGACCGGCCGTCCTTGCGCGCGATCGAATCCCGCGCCCAAACAAATCGCACCTGATCCCCCGTCCGTGTAACCGTGGGGGCGGGGAAGTCGGCGACCTCCCGACGCAACACGCCGTCCGCGTCCCGCTCGGCCTCGTCGGCGATGGCGCGCTCGACGACGTAGCGGCAGTGGTATTCAGCCTTGGCGACGGGATCCGTGATGGCGTCGGCGCCGGACGGATTGCAGGCCGTCAGACCGAAGGCGGCCACAATGACGGGGACGCCACGCGTCATCCCACCGCAGCCACGATCTTCTGCGCCGCGTCGTCGAGGTCGTCGGCGGCGGTGATGGCCAGACCCGACTCATTGAGGATGCGCTTGCCCTCGACGACATTGGTGCCCTCGAGGCGGACGACCAGCGGCACCTTCAGGCCCACTTCCTTCACCGCGGCCACCACGCCCTCGGCGATGACGTCGCAGCGCATGATGCCGCCGAAGATGTTGACCAGGATGCCCTTCACCGCGGGATCGGCGGTGATGATCTTGAACGCCGCCGCGACCTTTTCCTTGGAGGCGCCGCCGCCGACGTCGCAGAAGTTCGCCGGCTCCGCGCCGTACAGCTTGATGATGTCCATGGTCGCCATGGCCAGGCCGGCGCCGTTGACCATGCAGCCGATATTGCCGTCGAGGGCGACATAGGCGAGGTCCCATTCCGAGGCCTCGATCTCCTTGGCGTCTTCCTCGGTCTCGTCGCGCAGCGCCTTCATGTCCTCGTGGCGGAACAGGGCGTTGCCGTCGAAGCTGACCTTGGCGTCCAGCACCCGCAGATGGCCGTCCTTCATGACGATCAGCGGATTGACCTCCAGCATCGACATGTCCTTGTCGACGAAGGCCTTGTACAGGATCGGAAACAGGGTCTCGCCGTCCTTCGCCGCCGCGCCGGTCAGGCCGTAGGCGGTGTTGATCTCGGCGACGTTGGCGGTGGTCACGCCGGCTTCCGGATCGATGTCGATGGTGACGATCTTTTCGGGCGTGTCATGGGCGACCGCCTCGATGTCCATGCCGCCCTCGGTCGAGACCACGAAGGACACGCGGCCGGTCGAGCGGTCGACCAGCAGCGAGCAATAGAGTTCGCGGTCGATGTCTGCGCCGTCCTCGATATAGAGACGGTTGACCTGTTTGCCGGCCGGGCCGGTCTGCGCCGTCACCAGCGTATTGCCCAGCATCTCGCGGGCGTTCTTCACGACATCCTCGATCGAGAAGGCCAGGCGGACGCCGCCCTTGGCGTCGGCCGGCAGTTCCTTGAACTTGCCCTTGCCGCGGCCGCCGGCGTGGATCTGCGACTTCACGACATAGAGCGGGCCGGGCAGCTGCCGCGCGGCGGCCTCGGCCTGGTCGACGCTGGTGATGGCGACGCCCTCGGCGACCGGCGCCCCAAAGCTCTTCAGGACCTGTTTGGCCTGGTATTCGTGGATGTTCATGGAGAGGCGCCGCCGGACTGCTGGGAGGAGTTGCGGCGCTTATAGGGGGTGCGCCTTCGCAGGCGCAACCGTCACCCGCGATCAGTCCACCCAGTCCCGCTTCAGGGTCCGCGACGCGCCGATCAGGAGGACCGCCGCCAGCAGGTAGAAGCCCATGCCGGTGTAGATGGCCCAACGCAGGCTCTCGTCGCCGAACTGCGGCTTCAGCAGGTCGCTCATCCAGCCGAAATAGTAGAAGCCGACAGCGATACCGAGCAGGTTGTTGATCAGCAGGAACAGGGCCGAGGCGGTCGAACGCATGGGCGCCGCGACCAGGTGCTGGATCGAGGCGGTGATGGGACCCAGCCACGCCAGGTTCAGACCCGTCGGAATCAGGAAGATCAGGAAGGCGAGAATCAGCTGCTGGGCGTTGGTGCCGCCGCCGGGGATGATCAGGCCGATCAGCCACGGCGAGTTCATCGCAAGGATGAACATCGGCGCCGAGATCAGGAAGGCGATCGCCGGCGTCAGCGGATAGGCGCCCTTGCCGCGCTTGGACAGCTTGTCGGCGATCATGCCGCCGCCCCAGATGCCCAGCACGCCGCCGATCAGGGCGATGCCGGCGTAGTACCAGCTGGTCTGCGACAGGGTCAGGCCGAAGCTGCGCATGAAGAACAGCGGCAGCCAGCCGGCGACGCCATAGCCGCACACCGAGGAGGAGGCGGCGCCGAGGGCCAGCAACCAGAAGCTCGGCTTGGGCAGAACCACGGACGCCGTGCGCTGCGCGATCAGCAGCGAGAAGCCGATCACCAGGGCCAGCAGGCCGCCGAAGGCGAAGATCAGCGGATTGCCCAGCGCCACGCCGCCGAAATGGATCAGGGCGGCGAGGCCGAGCGCTCCGGCGGCGAGGCCGAGCATGATCAGGGCGGCCAGCCGGCCCGTGGTCCCCGGGGCGACGACGGGGGCCGCCGCAATCTCGGCGAGCTGGGCCTCGGACTTGACCGCGTCCGTGCCGCCGCGCTTCGGATCGCGCACCGTCAGGCGCAGCAGGGGAGCGACCAGCAGGCCGAGCAGGCCGACGACGATGAAGGCGGTGCGCCAGCCGTAGGTGGCCGCCAGCAGGCCGCCGACGAGGGTGCCCGCCGCCGTGCCGAGCGGGATGCCGAAGGCGAAGCCCGCCAGGGCCCGCGCCCGTTGATGGGGCGGGAAATAGTCCGCAACCAGGGAATAGGCCGGGGCCACGCCGCCGGCTTCGCCGACGCCGACACCCATGCGGCACAGGAACAGCTGCCCGAACGACCCGGCCATGCCGCAAAGGGCGGTGAAGCCCGACCAGACCGCGAGGGCGCCGGTCATGATCCAGACCCGGCTGTAGCGGTCGGCCAGCCATGCCAGCGGCAGTGCGAGGGTCGAATAGACCGAGGCGAAGGCGATGCCGCCCAGCAGGCCGAACTGACTGTCCGACAGACCGAACTCGGCCTTCAGCGGCGCGGCGAGGATGCCGATGATCTGGCGATCCAGGAAGTTCAGCATGTAGACGAGGATCAGGATCGCCAGAACGTAGAAGCGATATCCGGGCCGAACGGCAGGCGCGGCGGCGTCCGTGGCGGTCATGGCGTTTCCCTCGACTGGTCTTCTTGTTTGACGGAACGGTAGCGTTGCTTTTTGGCAGCGCCAAAGAAAAAGGGCGGCGGCTCAGGTGAACCGCCGCCCTGGATCAGTTGCGATCAGGCTTCAGGAGTCTTTTCGTCGATCAGAACTTGACCTGCAGCGAGGCGGTGACCGTCTGCGGCGGGCCGTAGTAGCCGATGATCGAGTTGTCGAAGAGCGCGCCCGGGAAGTTGTAGCCGCCGACGCGGTACTCTTCGTCCGTCAGGTTCTTGCCGTAGACGCCCACGGTGAAGCGGTCGGTCGGGTCGGTCCAGACGATCGACAGATCGACCAGGGCGTAGGCCTGCTGGTCCAGAACCGGGTTCGGGAACTCGAACTGGCTGTAATCGCCGCGATAGCTGACCGACGGGGTCACCGCCAGGTCGCCGCCGGCGACGTCGCCGATCCAGGTCAGACCAAGGTAGCCGGTCCATTCCGGGGCGTTCTGCAGCACCACCTGGTCGGAGATGTCCTCATACATCGCCGTACCGAGGTTGTAACGCAGGAACTGCTCGAAGTCAGAGTTCAGATAGCCCACGGCGAAGTTGGCCGACAGACTGTCGAGGATGCGCAACTGGCCCTCGAACTCCACGCCGTAGAAGGTCGAGGAGCCGACGTTGTCGACGAAGCTGGCGATGCCGCCGACGGCGGGGACCTGGGTGGTGACCTGCTGGTCCTGGTACTCGTTGTAGAATGCCGAGGCGGCGAAGGTCAGCCGATCCAGCGCGCCCTTCAGACCGATCTCCCAGGAGTCGACCGTTTCCGGATCATAGCCGTTGACGGTGTTCGGGGTGAAGATGGCGTCGCCGCGCATGTCGAAACCGCCCGACTTGAAGCCCTGCGAGAACGAGACGTAGGTCGTCATGTCATCCGTCAGATCATACGAAAGCGCGATCCGCGGCGTGAACTGGGTGAAGTCCTTGGTGTTGGTGTAGTTGGTCCGCACCAGCAGAGGGGCCCGAACCGTTCCGCCCAGGATGGGGCTGCGCGTCGCGCCGAGATAGTTGGCGCGGAACACCGTTCCCTGTTTGGTGTCTAGCGTGTAGCGCATGCCGAGGCCGAGGTGGAGTCGATCCGTCAGATCGAGGTTCACGTCGGCGAAGCCCGCCCAGCTCTCGGTGTTCACCTGTCCAGCCGTGCCGATGACGATGCCGGCGTTGCCCAGGACGGTGTCGAAGGCGCCTTCGGCATGACCGTCCAGATAGAAGATGCCGGCGACGCCCTGGACCCGGTCATAGTCGAACAGGAACTGAAACTCCTGCGTCAGCTGGTCGTCGGCATAGTAGGCCGGGATGTCCAGCGTCGGGGCGGGGGTATTGTCGAAGTCGATGACCGTGTCGGTGTCGCCCTCGCGCCAGGCCGTGATCGACTTGAAGGTCCAGTTGTCGTTGAGGTCGAGCTGGATGGTCGCCGAAGCGCCCTGGTTCATCACGGAGTTGTCGTCGCCGACGCCCGCGTTGGTGTCATAGACGCTCGGCTGGACCGCGCCGGCGGGCGTGGCGCCGGCCAGTTCACGGTGACCGTGACGGGGATTGGAGTCGTCCTGGACCCGGTCATATGCCAGACGGATCGAGATGTCGTCGCGCGGTTCCCATTCGGCGCTGATGCGGCCGGCCAGGACGTCCTTGTTGTAGTGTTCGGCGCCGGTGTTGATGTTGGTTCCGTAGCCGTCGCGCTGATAGGAGGCGACGGCGCCGCCGATGCGGAAATTATCCGCCAGCGGGATGCTGCCCACGGCCATCAGATCGATCTGGTTGTAGCTGCCATAGGCGCCGCGCAGCGTCAGTTCCGGGTCGCTCGACAGGGTATTGGTAACATATTTGATCGCGCCGCCGACGGTGTTGCGGCCGTACAGCGAACCTTGCGGGCCGCGCAGCACTTCGATGCGCTGGACGTCGTAGATGTCGAGAACAGCGCCCTGCGGACGGGCGACATAGACGTCATCGACATACAGGCCTACGCCGGGCTCGAAGCCCCACAGCGGATCCTGCTGGCCGACGCCGCGGATGAAGGAGATCAGGGTCGAGTTCGAACCGCGGGCGACCTGAACGGTGGCGTTCGGGGTCTGCTGCTGCAGGGCGGTGATGTCCGAGGCGCCGGTCTGTTCCAGGCGCTCCTCGCCGATGGCCGAAACCGAGATCGGCACGTCCTTCAGCATTTCGTCGCGACGACGGGCGCTGACGACGACGTCGTCGAGGGCCGAAACGCCCTCCTGGGGCGCATCCTGGGCCATGGCGAAGGTGGAGAGCGCGCTCCAGGCGGCTCCGGCGAGCAAGGCGGTCTTTACATAGCGGTTCATGGTAGCCCCAGTCCTGTGATTTCCAGCCCGATGACGCTTTTTATTCAGCGTTCAATGATTTTCTGGAACCTAATCGTTTTGAGCCGCCTGTCAAACGGCTCCGCTTCCCTGGGGTCACCGGCGCGCCGACCTGTGGCGCCGTTGCACAGGCGGGGCGATGCGGCCTAGCTTCGGCGTCATGACCAAGCTCGATGCGCCGACCGCAAAACGAGGCCGTCCGCCCAAGGCCAGGGCCGCCGGGGCCGCCGATACGCGGGATCTGATCCTCGACGCGGCCGAGGACCTGTTCTCGAAGCACGGCTTCTACGGCGTCACGATCCGCGAGGTGGCGCGGGAGGCGGGCGTGGATACGGCGCTGGTCCACTACTATTTCGGGGCCAAGCGCGGGCTGTTCGACGCCGTCTTCCTGCGGCGGGCCGAGGTCTGGAACAACGAGCGGGTCGACGCCATCAACCGCTACGCCGCCGAAATGGGCGAGGCGATGACGCTGGAAGGCCTGTTCGAGGCGTTTCTCCGGCCGCCGTTCCAGTGGTCGATGAAGGGCGGGCCGGGCTGGAAGCACTATTCGGCGCTGGTGGCCCAGACCAACGCCAATCCGACCTTCGGCGGCGAGACCATGGCCCGCTACTATGACCCGGCGATCCGGCGGCTGATCGAACTGATCAAGCGGGTCCTGCCGGAGGCCCGCGAGGTCGATCTTTACTGGGCGTATCACAACCTTTCCGGGGCGCTGACGCTGACCCTGGGCGAGACGGGGCGGCTGGACCGGCTGTCGGGCGGGCTGTGCCGGTCGGGGGATCTGGAGAGCGCCTGCGACTATATGGTCAGGTTCGCGGCCGCCGGGTTCCGGGCGGTCTGCGGTCCGGCGGAGCCGGCATGAGCGAGCGGGCGACTCCGCATGACGTCGTGCGGTTCGAGCTCGACCGGAGCCTGTTGCGCGGCGTCGCCGTGGCGCTGGCGGCGGGAGGGCTGCTGGCCTTTACCGGGGCGTTCGGCATGGCCGACACCTCGCTGGGATTTCGGCTGACCTACTGGACGCCGATCATGCTGATCGGGGCGATCTGGGGCCATCTCTGCTCGCGGCTGGTCGAGGCGAGGATCGACATGGACCGGCGGCCGTGGCTGGCGGTCGCGACCCTGACGCTGGTGATCTCGGGGCCGCTGGCGGTGATGGTCTGGGCGGTCACGGCCCGGTTCTTCGACGGCGACCGGTCGATCGGCCTGGCGCATCTGCCCGACTTCCTCATGCCGGTGATGGTGGTGACCGGCGCGATCAGCGCCCTGAACGTCTTTCTGGCGCGGACGCCGGTGCAGACGCATGCCGCGGCCCCCGGGGCGAAGCCGGCCCGGTTCATCGACCGGCTGCCGTTCAAGCTGAAGGGCGCGGTCATCCGGGCGGTGTCCTCCGAGGACCATTATCTGCGCATCCACACCGACCGCGGGTCGGACCTGATCCTGATGCGGTTGTCCGACGCCCTGACCGAGCTGGAGGGGCTGGAGGGGGCGCAGACGCACCGCAGCTGGTGGGTGGCGAAGGACGCGGTCCGGGACGTGAGCCGCGGCGACGGCCGGGCGACCCTGACGCTGGAAGGCGGGATCGAGGCGCCGGTGAGCCGGCGCTACGCCAGGGCCCTGCGCGAGGCCGGCTGGTATTGATCGGCCCAACCTAGCCGGCCCAGACCCCGTGGAAGCCGGCGGGCAGCGCCACATCGGCGCGCCAGCTGGCGACCGGGCCGTCCGACACATGGGCGGCGTCGAAGGCGTGCAGTTCGGTGACGCCCTCGGCGAGGTTGATCGAGGGGGCGATCAGCCAGGCGTCGGTCTCGTCCGGGCCGCGCGGGACGAAGACGGCCTCCTCCACGATCTGCGTATCGCCGAAGGTGAAATAGTCCGAACGGCCCGTGTCCCAGTCCCAGGTCGCGAGGCCGGTCGGCAGGGGCCGGTCCGGGCGTTCGCCGGCGACATGGACGGTCAGGCGGCGCGGCAGGCCGGCGCGGCGCGGGTCGTTCTTCGGGAATTCGGCGGTGACGCCCGAGGAGGCCATTTCGGCGCGGCCGTCCATGTGCAGGGTGATGAGGTTGAGCACGGCGTGTTCGCCGGGGACCGAGCCGCGCTGTTCGACCAGGACGCGGGCGCCGTCGATGGCGAAGGCCACGTCCTTGCCGGCGGCGACGTCGAAGCGGATCGCGCCGGAGGCGTCCTCCCAGGCGTCGCCGAGGTGGAAATAGCTGAAGGTCGGCAGCTCATAGATCCGGCGGCGCGACAGGTCGGCCTTGTCGACGACCATGACCTGGGTCCCCATCTCGGGCTTCCAGGCGAACTGGCTGGCGTAGGGCATGCCGCGGTGGTCGAAGACCCAGGGCTGCAGCACGAAGATCAGGTGCCGGGCCGTGGCGGTGAAGTCGTGCATGAAGCTGGCGCGCGGCAGGTCGATGAGGGAGGCCGTGTGCAGGCTGCGGTCGGCGTTGAGCCGCCAGACGATGGCCTGGCCGCCGTTCAGGCCGATGTTCCAGATCGTGCCGTCGGGGTCGTAGCGCGGGTGGGCCTGGAAGGGCATGCCCTTGAGGTCATCGCGCAGGGTCACGAAGCGCTTCGTCGACAGGTCCGAGGCCGCCATGGCCAGGGGCGCGCCGCCTTCCCACAGGGCCCAGACCTCGTCGCCGGCGACCATGACGGCGGTGTTGGCGGCGTTGGCGTCGTCGTTCGAGCCGATGCGGGCGCGGCTGTCGCCGGCGGTGCCGAAGCCGGGAGTGACGACGGCGTCGATCTCGCTCTCCCAGCGGCGTTTGGGGGTGTCGGCGAAACGGGCGTCGAGGGTGACCTGGCCCTCGTTGACGCGGAAGGCCCGCATCAGGCCGTCGCCGTCGAACCAGTGGGTCGCCGAGCCGCCGGGGCGGCGGAACTTGCCCGGGCCGTTGCGGAACAGGGTTCCGGTCAGGGCGGCCGGGGCGCGGCCGTGGACGAGGCGCAGGGCCCGGGGCGCGACGTCGGCCTCGAGATCGGCGGTGGCCAGGGCCCAGTCGGCGGCGGCCTGCTGGGCGGCCATGGCGCGGACGGTCTCGGGGGTGACGACGGCCGCTGACAGGGCGGCGGCGCCCATCAGGAAGTTGCGGCGGGAAGCGTGCATGAAGGTCTCTCCTGACGGGCGCTGCGGGGTCGGATCAGCGGATGCTGATGGTCTGGGCGGTCTCGCCGGAGACGGCGAAATGCGCGCGGTCCCAGCGGGCGGGGCCCATGTTGCCGACGGCGTTGTTGGAGAAGGCGTAGGGCTCGGTCGGCATGCCGAAGGGGTTGGTGTTCATCTCGCCGTCGCCGTTGACGTCGTGGAAGGCCTTCACCGCATAGTCGCCGGCGGGCAGGTTCTCGAAGGTCGCGACGACCCGGCCCGAGGCGGGGATGGCGGTGCGGGCCACCGCGCGGTTGGCCTCGGCGTCCGGCCCCTCGCCGTTGAAGGCGCGGGCGGAGTCATAGAGGGCGACCATGACCATGCCGGTGCGGGCGCCGGTCTCGAAGGTCAGGACGACCCTGCTGTCGGCCGACTGGGCCAGGGCGGGGGCGGCGGAGAGCAGCAGGGCGGCGGCGGCGGCGGCGGCGAGGCGGATCATGGTGCGGGGTCCTTCTGGTGTGAGGCCCGACGACCGGGCCGTTTCGATGGACCGACCGTGAAGGGCCGCCGGGGCCGCCGCCATGAGGATTGCGGGTTCGGGCGGCCGCCGTTCGCGAACGACGGCGGGTGTTCATTCGCGAAACGTGAGTGAACAGGTCTTGCCGCAGCCGTCGGCGCCGCGCTGTTTCCAGGGCGGTTGCGGGAGGCATGGCGGAGCGCCCGGGCCTTCGCCCGGAGAAGCAAAGTGAATACCGTTTCGGCGAAAGACAGACGCTCCGCACGGCTGGTTTTCCGGA
>NZ_BSOY01000071.1 GCF_030160755.1 Brevundimonas denitrificans
CGGCGGCGTGGCCTTCTTGACCGGAGCCGGCGCCGGAGTCGGCCGCGGCGGAGCGGGCAGCGGTTCGGGCGGAACCGGCTCAGGCGGCGTCGGGGCGACCGGCGCGGTGGCGGCGTCCTCGGTGACCAGTTCGTCGTCCGGGTTGTCGGCCGCGGCGGCCTCGATGACGGTCTCGGAGATGATCGACACGGGCACGGCGCTTTCGACGTTCAGCGGCTCGCGCGTGAAGCCCAGCAGGCCGTAGCCCACCACAGCCAGAACCACCGCCGCATGGACGGCGATGGAGGCAAGCAGCGAGGACCCGGGCCGCTCCAAGCCGTCAGCCCTCCACGTCCGTCGGGGCGCCGCCGGCGGTGTCGGTGATCAGGTTCAGCTTGGTGAAGCCGGCCGAGGACAGCCGCGCCATGACCCGGGCCACGGCCTGGTAGGGCGCCCGGCCGTCGCCGCGCACGGACACGGCCTTCTCACGGCCGTCGGGACCGGCGGCCTCGGCCACGGTCAGCACCAGACGGTCGAAGCTGACCTCGCCTTCGCCGACATAGATGGCCCCGTCGCGCTTGATCGAGATGACCACCGGATCGTCCGAGGCGTCGACCGCGCTGGCGTCCGTCTTGGGCAGTTCGACCGGCACGGCCACGTTCAGCAACGGCGCCGAGATCATGAAGATGATGAGCAGCACCAGCATCACATCGACCAGCGGCGTGACGTTGATTTCGCTCAGGGGCCGTTTGCGCGGCCGCCTGCGGCCCCGGACGTGGCCTCCGCCGCCGCCTCCCGCGAGGGCCATGCTCAGAGCTCCCGGGTCGGCTGCGGCGCGGCGCTGGACGGCCCGCCCAGACGGCGCGCCACGGCGGCCTGCAGGTCGTCGGCGAAGCTCTCAAGCCGGCCGGTGAACTTGCCCGCGTCGATCGAGAACTTGTTGTAGGCGATATAGGCCGGGATGGCCGCGGCCAGACCCAGGGCCGTGGCGAACAGGGCCTCGGAGATCGCCGGCGCCACGGTCGCCAGATTGGTGTTGCCCGACGAGGCGATGGCCCCGAAGGCGTTCATGATGCCCCAGACCGTGCCGAACAGGCCGATGAAGGGCGAGGACGTCGCCACCACCGACAGCACGCCCAGACCGTTCTCGACCCGCTGGCCCTCGCGGGCGATCAGGCTGTCGAGCGCGCGGTCGATGCGCGACATCAACAGATTGGCCTGGTTCTCGGTCAGCGGCCCGCGCGTCCGAGCCTCGCGCCAGTCCGCCAGGGCGATGACCAGCATGCGCGGCAGCGGATGCGCCGGATTCGGCCCGGCCTGGGCGGCGATGTCCTCAAGCGGCCGGCCCGAGCCGACGGCGTCCTCGAAAGTGTTGGCCTGGCGGTTCAGCGCGCTGAAGCGCATGGCCTTGTCGATGATCACGGCCCAGGACCAGAGCGAGGCGATCGTCAGGCCGATCATGATCGCCTGCACGACGATGTCGGCCTCCATGAAGAGCATCACCGGGTTGATCATCGAGGCTTCGGCGGCGGTGGTCATTCAGGCGTCCTTCCGTCTGTCCGTCCACTGTGCACCGGACGGGCGTGGCGGTTGTGTGGCGGTTTGAGCCGGGTCTAGCGAGGTGTGGCTGCGGCGTCACCTGTCTGCACGCAGCAGGCGGGCGAAATGGTCAAGCTTCGCGCGCCAGCCACGGCCCGATCTTGTCGATGAGGGCCCGGGTTGGCCGGCGCGGCCGCCCGTCCATGTGGATGCAGACTACCTCGACCTCGGCCCGGCACAGCACGTCGTCGCCGCGTGTGATGGCCTGTGAGATCAACAGGCGCGGACCCGTCACGGCGTCATAGTGGGTGCGCACCACCAGCTGGTCGTCGATCCGGGCGGGTTTGAGAAAGCGCAGCCCCATTTTCGAGACCACGAAGGCCATTGGCCGGTCGCCATCCAGCAGTTCGGCGTGGCCGATCCCCATCAGCCGCAGGCAGTCGGACCGCCCCCGCTCGAAATAGCGGACATAGTTGGCGTGATAGACCAGACCGGTGAAGTCGGTGTCCTCGTAATAGACCCGGATCGGCAGGCGGTGCTCGCGACCCTCGAAACGGCCGGCGGTGGGGGTGTCGGGCTGATTCAATCGACCACAACGCTCCCGGCGGGCGGCTCCGGGAAGCCCGGGCAGTCGGCGGCGATCATGGCGCGGAACTCGCCGTTCAGCGGATCCTGGCTCAGCAGCATGCGATTGGGACGCGAGATGAAGCCGACGGCCCGTCCGCCCCGTTCGGCGGCGATGTAGCCGCAGACCACGCGGCCCCGTCCCGGCTCGATCAACTGGACCTCGGCCGTCCGTCCCAGCTGCTCGCGGGCCTGCCGCAGCACGCGGCGCGAGGCCGGCTCCTCGGTGAAGCCCCCGCCCGAGCCCTGGGTGACGAACCACAGCGCCAGCCCGCCGAGGACGATCACCGCCACGCCCAGGACGGCGATCAGTCTGTCGGTTCGTATCGCCCGTCGCGCCATGCGGCCTCCCTGAGGTGCGACCATGCCGGGGTTCGGGCGACAGGTGAAGCCCGGCGATGGATTGGAGCGTCGCGATACCGATGCTAGGCCTTGCGTCTGCAAACGGAGGGGATGATGCGACGCAACGCTCTGGCCTTGGCTGTGGTCCTGACTCTGGGGACCGCCGTCCCGCTGCGGGCGCAGACGCCCGCTCCCGTTCCGGCTCCGGCGCCGTCGACGCTGCTGGAGGCGATCCCGGTCATCGACGCGGCCTTCGACCGCTGGCAGGCCAACGCCCATGCCCCCGGGCTGGTCTATGGCGTGGTGCAGGACGGCCGGATCATCCACCTGCGCACGGCAGGGGTCCGCACGGTCGACGGCCCCGCGGTGACGCCCGACACCCTGTTCCGCATCGCCTCCATGTCCAAGGCCTTCACCGCCCTGGCGATCCTCAAGCTGCGCGACGAGGGCAAACTCTCGCTCGACGACCTGGCCGAGACCCATGTGCCGGAGATGCGGGGCTGGACCTATCCCACGGCCGACTCGCCGCGCATCCGGGTCCGCGACCTGCTCAACCACACCGGCGGTTTCGTCACCGACGATCCGTGGGGCGACCGGCAGCAGGTCCTCACCGAGGCGGAGTTCACCCGCATGCTGACCGACGGCGTGCCCTTCACCCGCGCGCCGCAGACGGCGTTCGAATATTCCAACTTCGGCTACGCCCTGCTCGGCCGGATCGTCTCCAATGTCTCCGGTCGACCCTACGACCAGTACATCGAGGCCGAGATCATGCGGCCGCTGGGCATGGCCTCCAGCGGCTATGACGTCTTCGCCTCGCCGCAGGAGCGCCGCGCGCTCGGCTACCGCTGGGAGAACGACGCCTGGTCGCGAGAGCCCGACATGCGGCACGGCGTCTTCGGCTCCATGGGCGGGGTCCAGACGACGGCCGAGGACTACGCCCGCTGGATCGCCTTCCTGCTGTCGGCCTGGCCCGCCCGCGACGACCCCGAGACCGGTCCGGTCCGCCGTTCGACCGTGCGCGAAATGGCCCAGGGGTCGAACTTCGTCTCGTCGCGCAGCCGCACGGGCGCCGACGGCCAGCCCTGCCCCGGCGCCGGCGCCTATGGCATGGGCCTGCAGGCCAATACCGACTGCGAGCTCGGCGCCTTCCTGGCCCATGGCGGCGGCTATCCCGGCTACGGCTCCTACATGATCCTGATGCCGGACCGGCGGACCGGCCTGTTCGCCTTCGCCAACCGCACCTACGCCGGCCCCTCGGCCCCGCTGATCGAGGCCGCCTCGACGCTCGTCCGCGCCGGCCTGGCCCCGGTCCGGCCGCTGGCGACCAGCGACATCCTCGCCGAACGCTACGCCGACCTCGGCCGCATCTGGTCCGCCGGGGACGTGTCGGTCGCCCGCGACCGGCTGGCGATGAATTTCCTCATGGATCGTTCGGTGGAGAACTGGCGCACGGTGCTGGGCGTGCTCAGGACCGACGCCGGGGCCTGCGCGGCCGACGCGCCGAACACCGCGACGGGCGCCCTGTCCGGAACCTTCCGATGGACCTGCGACAAGGGCGTGATCGAGGGCCGCCTGCTGCTGGCCCCGACCACGCCGGTGACCATTCAGGCGCTGAATTTCCGCTTCACGCCGACGCCTGCCCCCGCGCCGTAGTCGTCAGTCGAACAGGGCCGCCTGCCCCGCCCCGGCGGGCTTCGGCGGCTCGGCCAGCCCCAGATGCGCATAGGCCCTCGCGCACGCCATCCGACCGCGCGGGGTGCGCTGGATGAAGCCCTGTTGCAGCAGATAGGGCTCGATCACGTCCTCGACGGAGTCGCGCGCCTCGGCGATGGCGGCGGCGAGAGTGTCCATGCCGACGGGGCCGCCGCCGTAGTTCTCGATCAGGGCCTTTAGGAAGCGGCGGTCGAGACTGTCCAGACCCGCCTCGTCGACCTCCAGCCGGCTCAGCGCCCGCGCCGCCGCCAGCCGGTCGATCACGGGCGAGCCCTCGGCCTCGGCGAAATCCCGCACCCGGCGCAGCAGCCGCCCGGCCACGCGCGGCGTCCCGCGTGAGCGGCTGGCGATCTCGCGCGCGCCCTCGTCATTGACCGCCACCCCCATCTTGCGCGCCGCCCCGGTGATGACCCTAACCAGCTCCTCCGGCGTGTAGAATTCCAGCCGCAGCGGAATGCCGAACCGGTCCCTCAGCGGCGTGGCCAGCAGCCCCGCCCGCGTCGTCGCCCCGACCAGCGTGAAGGGCGCCAGGTCGATCCGCACCGAACGCGCCGACGGCCCCTCGCCGATGATCAGGTCCAGCACATGGTCCTCCATGGCGGGATAGAGGATCTCCTCCACCGTCGGGGCCAGCCGGTGAATCTCATCAATGAACAGCACGTCGCGCGGTTCGAGATTGGTCAGTATGGCGGCGAGATCGCCCGCCTTGGCCAGGATCGGCCCGGAGGTGGCGCGGAAGCCGACGCCGAGCTCGCGCGCCACGATCTGCGCCAGGGTGGTCTTGCCAAGGCCGGGGGGGCCGAACAGCAGGACGTGGTCGAGCGACTCGCCGCGGCCGCGGGCGGCGTCGATGAAGACCTTGAGGTTGCCCTTGGCCTGCTCCTGGCCGACGAATTCGGACAGGGTCTGCGGGCGCAGGGCGCGGTCGTGGCCTTCGCCGGGAGCGGGGGCGCCCGAAATGATCCGATCATCGCTCACCGCCCGAGCTCCTGAAGGGCCGCGCGGATGACCGCCGACAGATCGGCTTCATCCCCCAGCCGGATCAGCGCCTGATCGACGGCCCGGCGGGCGTTGACCTCGGCCACGCCCAGACCCAGCAGGGCCGAGACGGCCTCGCCCGTGACGCTGGGCGCCGGCGGGGCGAGATCCGACTGGACGCCGGGGCCCGAGGGGGTGAAGGACGCGTCCCCCAGCGGCTTGCCCTTCAGTTCGGTGACGATGCGCAGGGCCAGCTTGGGCCCGACGCCGTTGGCCCGCGCCACCGCCGCCTTGTCCTCGCGCGCCACCGCCGCCGCCAGCTCGCCGGGCGGCAGGACGTCCAGCACGCTGAGCGCCGCCTTGGGGCCGACCCCCTGGATGCCGTTGAGGGTCAGGAAGGCGCGGCGCTCGTCGCGGGTCAGGAAGCCGTACAGCCGCGGACCGCTCTCGGCGTTGAAGGTGGATTCGATCTGCAGGGTGGCCTCGTCGCCCGGGGCCGGCAGGCGCTGCAGGGTGCGGGCGCCGCAGAAGACGACATAGCCGACGCCCGAGCAGTCGATCAGGCAATGATCCGCCTCGACCTCGGCCAGCACGCCCCTGAGCCGGCCGATCATGCGGCCCC
Organism: Brevundimonas denitrificans; assembly: GCF_030160755.1. Lineage (GTDB taxonomy): Bacteria > Pseudomonadota > Alphaproteobacteria > Caulobacterales > Caulobacteraceae > Brevundimonas > Brevundimonas denitrificans. The sequence goes on from NZ_BSOY01000071.1 coordinate 5,798, forward strand.
TCCCAGAACGGTCAGCAGCGCCCGTTTGCGCATCTGCGCATGGGTGATGGCGACGGCCAGCGCGTCGGCCGCGTCGGCCTTCACATCGCCCGCGGCGGGCAGGAGCCGCTTCACCATGAAGGCGATCTGGGTCTTGTCGGCATGGCCGGCGCCGACCACCGCCTTCTTGATCAGGTTCGGCGAATACTCCGCCACGCTCAGCCCGTGCCGCGCCGGGGCCAGCATCACCGCCGCGCGGGCATGGCCCAGCTTCAGGGTCGAGACCGGGTTCATATTGACGAACACCTCCTCGATGGCCGCCTCGTCGCAGTCCTGGTCGACGCAGACCTGGCCCACGGCCTCGAGCAGGAACAGCAGCCGTTCGCTGAGGGGCGCGACCTCGGGCGGGGTGATGACGCCGTGGGCGATCCAGCGCAGGCGCGACCCCTCCGCCGCCACCACGCCCCAGCCGGTGCGGCGCAGACCGGGGTCCAGCCCCAGGATTCGAGTCGCTTCGTTCGTCATTCGTTCCATTCATGCCTCAAACGAGGTTGACGAACAATGACCGGTCGTCACTCCTCGCGCGGCAGTATCGAAAAGCCCGCGAGGCCGGCCTCGGCGCCCAGCAGGGTCACGAGACCGTCGACATCGATCGGGACCTGCCCCTTCACCTTGAGATGATGCTCGTGGATGGCGCCGCCGTGGCTCATGACATGGCCCAGACGCACCACCTTCACCCCCTTGCGGCGCAGCAGATCGCGAACGGCCAGGCCGGTGGGCGCCTCGCCCCGCTTCCAGCTCAGGACCACGTCCATCACCCCGACGTGCGGCAGTTTGGCGTCGAGCAGGCGCAGCACCGCCAGAACCGCGAGGGTCGCGCCGGAGCCGATCAGCGCCAGCTCCATCATCCCCACGCCGTACAGCACCCCGATGGCCGAGGTGACCCACAGCGACGCCGCCGTGGTCAGGCCGTGCACCGAGAAACCCTCGCGGAAGATCACCCCCGCGCAGAGGAAGCCGATGCCGGTCAACAGGCCGTGCGACATCCGCGTCGGGTCGATCACCACCGTCTGCCCCGGCAGGGCGGTGAAGGCCCAGGTCGACTGGTGCATGGCCGCCAGCATCAGCAGGCAGGAGGTCAGGCACACGAGGATATGCGTGCGAAACCCGGCCGGATGCCCGTGATAGGTCCGCTCGACCCCGATCAACCCGCCGGCCGTCATGGCCGCCAGGACCGGCCACACCAGATCCCAATCCATTTGTGTAAAATCGCTCCGATAACTGACGAATCTTCAGCCTAGTCCCGGCGGAGCGTATCGATCAAGGACCGCGACCTATTCGGTGGTCTTGCCGTCGAAATGCTCTTCCTTCGCCTCGGCCTCGGCCTTGGTGGCGCGGACCACGCCGTCCCTGTGATCGGGGGGACCATAGATGGTGTAGAGGGTCAGGGGCGCGTCGCCGGTGTTGATCACATTGTGCCGGGCCCCGGCGGGCACGATGATGGCGTCGTCGTCCTTGATCGGCGTGCGCTTGCCGTCGATCAGGACCTCGCCGGCGCCGCTCTCGACGCGGAAGAACTGGTCATGGTCCTCGTGGACCTCCTCGCCGATCTCCTCGCCCGGCTTCAGGGCCATCAGCACCAGCTGCAGATATTTGCCGGTGTAGAGCACGCGCCGGAAGTCTGTGTTTTCGGTCGTCAGGGTCTCGATGTTGTCGACGAAGCCTTGCATGGGAAATCCTTCGGGAGGGGGATGAGGGCAGTTGTGAGATCGGCATTCCGGCGGTGCGGATCAAGCGGGCCCTCGCCCGCCGATGTCCGCTCCATGCCACGGCAACGGTTGCGCGGGTCCGCTGTTCCGCCCGGGCCCTTTCCGGGCTAGCGTCGCCGCCGAACCGGGGGAAAAGCGATGTCGAGTTCAGGCGGGGCGATGCTTGAGGCCATGGCGCGGCGAGCCGTGGGGGCGGTGGCGAACACCCTGCGGAGGCACGGGGCGACCTCGATCGTGGTCGCGCCGATCGTCGTCGCGATCTTCGCCTTCGACGCATCCCGGGCCGAGGCGCAGACGACGCCCCTCCGTCCCGATCAGGCCGCCTTCCGCGACCTCTATGAAGAGCTGGTCGAGACCAACACCACCCTTTCGGAAGGCAGCTGCACCCTCGCGTCCGAGCGCATGGCCGCGCGCCTGCTGGCCGCGGGCTATCCCGCCGCCGACGTGCGCGTGCTGGCGCCGGCCGACCGGCCCAGGGATGGGAACCTGTCCGCCGTCCTTCGCGGCTCCGACCCGTCGGCCGCCCCCATGCTGCTGCTGGCCCACATCGACGTGGTCGAGGCGAACCGGGCCGACTGGACCCGCGATCCCTTCACCCTGATCGAGGAAGACGGCTATTTCTACGCCCGCGGCGCCACCGATGACAAAGCGCAGGCCGCCGTCTGGGTTGATGCCCTGATCCGACTGAAGGCCCAGGGCTTTGTCCCGCGCCGCGACATCAAGATCGCCCTGACCTGCGGCGAAGAGACGGCTGACACCTGGAACGGCGTCGAATGGCTGTTGCGCGAACACCCGGACGCGCTCCAGGCCGGCTTCGCCCTCAACGAGGGCGCCGGCGGCCAGCTGGACGCCGAGGGAAACCGCATCGCCCTGAACGTCCAGGCGGGCGAGAAGCTGTATCAGGACTACACCCTCGAACTGACCAACCCCGGCGGCCACAGCGCCCGGCCGCGCAAGGACAACGCCATCGCCGCCATGTCGCGGGCGCTGGCCGCGCTGGGGGATCACGACTTCGCCCTCGAGCTGAACCCCGTCACCCGCGCCTATTTCGCCGCAGTCGCGGATGCCTCGCCGCAGTACGCCGCCGACCTTCGCGCCCTGACGGCGACCGACACGCCCGACCCGGCCGCGGCGGCGCGGCTGTCGGAGGCCAATCCGGTCTGGAACGCGACCATGCGCACGACCTGCATTCCCACCCTGATCGACGGCGGCCACGCCCCCAACGCCCAGCCCCAGCGCGTCACCGCCAACGTCAACTGCCGCATCCTCCCCGGCCACACCATCGAGGAGACCCGGGCCGAGATTGCGCGGATCCTGAACAATGCGGCCATCTCCATCACCCCGCTCGGCGCGCCCGATCCGAGCTCGAAGCCGCCGGTCCTGAGCCCGGCCATCATCGATCCGATCCGCGAGATCGCCGGCCGGATGTGGCCCGGCGTGCCGGTCGTGCCGACCATGTCGACGGGGGCCACCGACGGCCGGTTCATCAACGCGGCCGGCATACCGACCTACGGCGTCACCGGCATGTTCGCGGACCCCGACGGCGGCGGGGCGCACGGCCTGAACGAGCGTATCCGGGTCCGGTCGCTCTACGAGGGCCGGGATTTCCTGTTCGATCTGGTCAAGGCCTACACGGCCCGCCCCTGACTGTCGGGAACCGGACACAGCCTCCGCGCATTCAGGAACATCGCGGAGACCGACGTTATGCCTGATCCGACTGAATTGCGCCGGCCGGGAAGCGGGCTGCATCCGAGCCATTTCGCCGCCCTGCGGACCGAGATACTGCGGACCAGCGCCAGGCTGTCGGACGAACAGTTGCTGGATCTCGCCGACGCCCTGCACCGCCTGATCCGCCTGCGCCGCCCCGGCCGCCCGGTCCGCTCCCCCGCCGAGGCCTGGGTCGAGGACAAACCGCGCGCCTTCGCCTGAATTCCCGGACGCCTGACCCGGGCCGTTACGGTTCCGGCGCCATGCGGAACCGGACAGTGAAGGTGACTTCGCTGTCCGTTTCAAACCCGTCGATACTGTAGGGCCTGACACGGGCCTGACGGGTCGCCGCCAGCGCCGCCTCGGCCAAACCGGCGCCGGCCGGGATCTCGCTGAGCGCCTCGCACGCTCCGAACTGCCCCGTCGCCAGGGTCTCGCAGCGAAGCACCACAGCCCCTTGTTCGACGCCGCGGCGCATGGCCAGCGCCGGAAAGTCCGGCGCGGGTTGCTTCACCCATTCAGGGTGTCTCAACATCTCGCCGTTTGGCCCGGTTGATGATTTTGGCGGCGGCGGAACGGCAGGCTGGGCGACGGGCGGCGGAAGCGGCTCGATGATCTCCAGGTCGACAGAATGCTCGTCGTAGGTGACTTCCCTGAGCGTGAATCTCGCGCCGACGACATACAGGGCCAGAAATGCCACGAGGGCGATCAGCGCCACAATCAGCAGCAGGCGCCTTGCCCGGGAATCCCGCCGCTTCGGCTCCGGCGCCTCAGGTTCGGGCGGCGCTGGATTCCACGGCCCCATTCAGCCCGCGTACTTCGCCATGTCCTCGTCCGAGATGTCCTCGTTCGAATAGACGTTCTGGACGTCGTCCTCGGCGTCCAGCGCATCGAGCAGCTTCATCAGGGTACCGACCGCCTCGCCCGTGACCGGAACCTCGGTCTGCGGCCGCCAGACCAGGGCCGTGGATTTGGCGTCGCCGAGGATTTTCGACAGGGCCTCGGCCACTTCGTTCAGGTCCTCGAACGTCGTCCAGATGGTGTGGCCGGGCGCGTCCTCGTAGATGTCGGGCTTGACCAGATCGCTCTCGACGTCCTGGGCGCCGGCCTCGATGGCGGCCTCCATGACGGCGTCCTCGGTCCCGGCCTCGGCCGGGTAGATGATCCGTCCGACGCGGTTCCACATGAAGGCGACCGAGTTCATCTCGCCGAGCTGGCCGCCGTTCTTGGTGAAGCACGAACGGATGTTGGAATTGGCCCGGTTGCGGTTGTCGGTCAGGGCCTCAACGATAATGCCCACGCCCCCCGGGCCCCGGCCCTCGTAGCGGACCTCTTCCATCGTATCGACGTCGCCGCCGGCGGCCTTGTTGATGGCGCGCTGGATCACGTCGCGCGGCAGGCTCTCGGCCTTGGCGTTGTTCACGGCCAGGCGCAGGCGCGGGTTCATCGCCGGATCGGGCATGCCCAGCTTGGCGGCGACGGTGATGTCGCGCGACAGTTTGGAGAACAGCTTGGACCGCTGCGCATCGGCGCGTCCCTTGCGGTGCATGATGTTCTTGTATTTCGAGTGGCCGGCCATGTGTGGGTCGTCTTGCTGAGAGCATGAAAAGTCGGAGCCGGGCATCTAGCCGATGGCGGCGAGACTGTCACGACGTCGCCCGCCTCGGGCCGACCCGAAGGGCGGCGGGTCGCTGCCGGAAGGCGCAGGCTTTTGACCGCGGGGCGACAATCAGGGCAGGAACCGCAAGGCTTGCGGGGCATTCCGCAAGCGAACCCGACGGAGCCCGATCCATGACCGCCGAAGATGTCCTCTACGATGCCGAAGCCTATGCCGAGGATGACCTGGACAACGCCGACATCGTCGAATGGTACGAGGCGCGCGCCGTCACCGTCCCGACCGCCGTCGCCACCGGCGCCATCGTCGCCGCCTTCGCTCTCGGCGTGCTGACCGCGGTGGGCGCGCTGGCGCTGATGGGCCGGCTCGACGACTGAGAAAGACTGTTCTCCTCCCCTGATGAGGAGGGAGAACGCCGGCATCAGGTCTTCAGGCTCTCCAGAAACCCGCGCATCTTCTCGTCCACCGGCACCGGCCGCTTCGAATCGCGGTCGACATAGACGTGGACGAAATAGCCCACGGCCGCAGCCTCCTGCTCCTTGTTGCGGAACAGGCCGATCTCGTAGCGGACCGATGAGGTGCCGACGTGCGCGACCCGTACCCCGGCCTCGATCTCGTCCGGGAAGGCGGTCGGGGAGAAATAGCGGCAGCCCGTCTCGACCACCAGGCCGATGGTCTTGCCGTCGTGGATGTCGATCAGGCCGTTGACGACCAGCAGCCGGTTCACCGCCGTGTCGAACCACGAATAATAGACGACATTGTTCACATGGCCGTAGACGTCATTGTCCATCCAGCGCGTGGATATGGCCTGGAACCGGCGATAGTCGCCCCGCTTCGTCCGTTCGATCGTCCCGGTCATGAAGTCTCCCTCTGGGCGCTACGCTCGCGACGCGGTCGCTCGCTGCTTGAGCGCGTTTTGATTCCGCGCGTCTCGGCGCGCCTGTTTCCAGCCTTGGGCTTGGCGGACGCGGCGTCAAGCGCCTAGCCTCCCGTCATGAAGACCATCGCCGCCGTTCTCCGGACCATGGGCGCCGCCCGCCCCTATGCGGACAGCCGGCCGCTGTCGCTCGAGACGGTGACGCTCGATCCGCCGGGGCGCGACGAGGTGCTGGTGGCGATCAAGGCAGCCGGCCTGTGCCATTCCGATCTCAGCGTCATCAACGGCGACCGGCCCCGGCCGCTGCCCATGGCGCTGGGCCATGAGGCGGCGGGGGTGGTCGAGGCGCTGGGCCCCGGCGTGACCGATCTGGAGGTCGGCGACCACGTCGTCATGGTCTTCATGCCCAGCTGCGGCCACTGCGATCCCTGCGCCGGCGGCCGCCCCGCCCTGTGCGAACCCGGCGCCGCGGCCAACGGCAAGGGTGAACTGCTGGCCGGCGGACGGCGACTCCATGACGGCGACGGCGACCTCAATCACCATCTCGGCTGTTCGGCGTTCGCGGGCGACGCGGTGGTGTCGCGCCGCTCGTTGGTGAAGGTCGACCGCGACCTGCCGTTCGAACACGCCGCCCTGTTCGGCTGCGCCGTGCTGACCGGCGTGGGCGCGGTGGTGAACACGGCGCGGGTCAAGGCGGGCCAGAGCGTGGTCGTGGTCGGCCTCGGCGGCGTCGGCCTGTCCTCGGTGCTGGGGGCGCTGGCCGCGGGGGCCGGGCCGGTGATCGCCGTGGACCTGAGCGAGGACAAGCTGGCCCTGGCCCGTTCGCTGGGGCCGGTCCAGACCGTCAACGCCGCCGACCCGGACGCCGTCGACCAGGTCCGGGCCCTGACCGGCGGCGGAGCGGAGTTCACATTCGAGATGGCCGGCTCGGTCGCGGCCCTGGAGGCGGCGTGGCGGATGACGCGGCGCGGCGGGACCACGGTCACCGCCGGCCTGCCCCCGCCCGAGGCGGCGCTGGCGGTCAATATCGTCCAGCTGGTGGCCGAGGAGCGGACCCTGAAAGGGTCCTACATCGGCACCTGCGTCCCCTCCCGCGACATCCCCCGCTACGTCGCCCTGTTCCGGCAGGGGCGGCTGCCGGTCGACCGGCTGCTCAGCGGGACGATCGGACTGGACGGGATCAACGCCGCCTTCGACGGTCTGGCCGACGGCCGCGCGGTGCGGACGGTCGTGACCTTCTAGGCCTTGTCGCGGATGCGCATGGCCCCGCCGGCGGCGCCGGTCTGCACCTCGAACCGGCCCGTCGCACGGATCAGGTCGGACAGTTTGGCGTGGCCGTAGGTGCGCTGGTCGAAGTCGGGATAGGCGTTCCTCAGCCGGTCGCCGAGGCCGCTGACCGTGACCCAGCCGTCGCCGTCCTCGTCCATGTCGGCGATCACCGTGGCGATCAGGCGCGCCGCCTCGACCGGCTTGCGCTTGCCCGGAGCCGCCGGCGCCGAGGCCGCCGCCACGGCCGCGCGCCCG
>NZ_BSOY01000072.1 GCF_030160755.1 Brevundimonas denitrificans
GACGCCGCCTGGTCCCTCGCCCTGCAGCAGGCCCGCCGCCAGCCCGGCTCGGGCGACCTGACCGGCCTCGGCGCCCTGATCGACCCCCGCGCCGCCCGGTCGTCGGTCGCGCCCCCGCCCGGCGACTATCGCTGCCGCACCGTCAAACTGGGCTCCCAGGGCGGCGAGGACGGCCTCGGCTACGTCGTCTACGGCTGGTTCGCCTGCCGCATCGAACAGACGCCGCGCGGCCTGAAATTCTCCAAACTGACCGGCAGCCAGCGTCAGAGCGGCCTGCTCTTCCCGGAGAACGACCGTCAGATGGTCATGCTCGGCTCCCTGTCGCTCGCTTCGGAACCGCCCGCCAACTCCTACGGCCAGCGTCCCGACCGCGACCTGATCGCCGTGCTCGAGCGGATCGGCGAGCGCCGCTGGCGGCTGGTCATCCCCTGGCCCCAGGCCGAGTCCAACCTCGATCTGATCGAACTGGTCCCGGCCTGAACGCTGTGGCGAAGATCGCCGTCGTCGGCGCCGGGCCCGCCGGCCTCGCCGCCGCCCTCATGCTGGCGCGGCAGGGCCGGGACGTCGTCGTCTTCGAACGCTTCGAACAGGCCGGGCCGGTCGGGGCCGGCTTCATGCTCCAGCCGACCGGCCTCGCCGTCCTCGACGCCCTCGGCCTGACCCCGGCGGTCGAGGCCATGGCCCAGCCTGTCGATCGCCTCTTCGGCCGCGAATTCCGGCGCGGCCGCATCGTGCTGGACGTGCGCTACGCCGATCTCAATCGCCCGCGCCCGGCCCTCGGCGTCCATCGCGCCGCCCTGTTCGATGTCCTGTTTCGCGCCTGTGTCGACGCCGGCGTCCGCTTCGAGACCGGGCGTGAAATGATCGCCGTCGATGCGGGTCGACTCGCGGACGCGCGCGGCGTCGCCACCCCGGCCTTCGACCTCGTCATCGACGCCTCGGGGGCGCGGTCGCGGATCGCCGCCGGCCATGGCGCGGCGCCCCGCCCGCTGGCCTGGGGCGCCCTGTGGGCCACGGTGCCCTGGCCCGGCGAGCCCTTCGACCCCCGCGCCCTGCAACAGGTCTATCGCGGCGCGTCAAAGATGGTCGGCGTCCTGCCCGTCGGCGCCCGGCCGGGCAGCCCCGACCGCCTCGCCACCTTCTTCTGGAGCCTGCGGACTGAAGACCACGCCGCCTGGCGGGCCGCCGGTCTCGACGGCTGGAAGGCCGAAGTCCGCGCCCTCTGGCCCGAGACGGCCGGCCTGCTCGAAACCCTGACCGATCCGGACCAGCTGACCCTCGCCCGCTACGGCCACCACACCCTCGCCCGGCCCGTCGCCGACCGGCTGGCGATCATCGGCGACGCCGCCCATTCGACCAGTCCGCAACTGGGGCAGGGGGTCAACATGGGTCTGCTCGACGCCTGGAGCCTGACGCAGGCCCTGTCGTCGCCCGCCGATCTGTCGTCCGCCCTGTCCGCCTATGCCGCCGCCCGACGCTGGCACGTCCGCCTCTATCAGGCGCTCAGCCTCGGCTTCACCCCCTTCTACCAGGCCGACGGCCGCATCCTGCCGTGGATCCGCGACCATCTGCTCGGCAAGGCGGCGCGCCTGCCCCTGTCGCCGCGCCTGCTGGCGGCCACCGTTTCCGGCCTGCTGCTGGATCCCCGCCCGCGCGCGGCGGGTTGAACCCCGGCGCGGCTCGATCGTTCGGGTCTCCGGACCGTATGGAGTTTCCCCGGATGCGAACGCTCGCCGCCGTCGTTTCGCTCGCCGCCCTGCTCGCCGCCTGCGGAGACCCGACCGACGACCGGGCCGCGCCTCCTCCAGCGGCGACGGACGATGCCTCGGCCGCGGCGGACGGGCCGGCCTCTCCGCCCGCACCGCCCGCGCCGCCGCCCGTAAAGGGCGAGCAGGGCGGAACCGCCGACTGGCGTCAGGTCGTCTCCGCCGACCACGCCGCCAACCTCGGCCGCCTCGACCAGGCCTGGCGCCTGGGCCGGGCCGAGGCCGAGGACAAGGGGTTCGCCGAACAGGTCGAGGCGCTCGGGCCGCTGGTCGACCCCAACGCCGGTCAGCAGGGGCGGCTTCAGCCGCCGCCGGGAACCTACCGCTGCCGCACCATCAAGCTCGGGACCAACAGCCCGGGCGGACCCGGCTACCTCGAATATCCCTTCTTCCGCTGCACGATCGAACTCACCCCCGGCGGCGACCTGATCCTGACCAAGATCACCGGCTCCCAGCGCACGCGCGGCCTGCTTTATCCGGATACGGATCGTCGTCTGATCTATGTCGGCGCCGCGGCCTGGAGCGCGCAGGAAACGAGCTACCCCGACTATGGCGACGATCCGCTCCGCGATCAGGTCGGGGTCTTCGAACGCATCGGCGCCGCGCGCTGGCGCCTGGCCATCCCGTGGCCGAAGGTCGATTCCAAGCTGGAGATCCTCGAACTGGTCCGCTGACGCCCTTGACCCCCGGGGCGCCGACCGCGAGGCTCGCGACGCGGGGTGGTCCCGTCAGGAGAGTCTCATGCGCGGCGTCAGCATCACCATCGGCTCGGTCATCGCGGTCGTCATCGTCCTCGCCATCGTCATGATCGGCCTGCCCACCTACAACGTCTATTCCAAACAGATGCAGGGCAAGGCGGCCTACGAACAGGCCGTCCAGGACCGCCGCATCCGCGTGCTCGAAGCCCAGGCCGCCCTCGACTCGGCCCAGCTGACCGCCCAGGCCGAGGTCGCCCGCGCCCGCGGCACCAACGAGGCCAACCGCATTATGGCCGAAAGCCTCGGCGGTCCCGAAAACTATCTGCGCTGGTCCTATATCCACATGCTGGAAGAGACCGCCGGCAAGCCGGGCCGCGAGGTCATCTACATCCCGACCGAGGCCTCGATGCCGATCCTCGAGGCCAGCCGGTCGCGTCCGGCGGAGTAGGGCGCCTCAAACCTTCCTCAGTCGCAGGTCGTGGTAGTCATAGGAAAAGTCCGCATCCGGACTGACCGCCTTCATCATCGCCGACACCGGCCGTCCGTTCTCCAGCGTGAAGGTGATGAAGACGTCCTCTTCCCGCTTGTCCGGGAACCGCGTCCGCAGCGTATCGCCGTCGTAAGGTTCGACCGGCCCCTGCAGCGCCGGCGTCCGGCTGAAGCTCAGCCACAGCTGAAGGTCCCGCGCCTGGATGGTGATGTCGCCGTACCAGGGATCGCGCCAGGTTCCGGCATAGGCCGCCAGCGGCAGGGAGGGCGGCGCGCCCGCGGCCTGTTTCGCATCGATTTCCGCCGCCGCCGCGACCGAGGCCGCGTCGCCCTCGCGCTGCAGCCGCTGGCCGTCGGCGATCCAGTCGAAGCCGGTCTTGCCCATGACGATGTCGGAGATGCCGCTGCGCAGGGCCCGCGTCAGGAAGCTCTCCTCGGCGTTGGTGAAATAGGAGAAGCCGGCGTTGCGACCGGGGATCAGCACCGTCCCCGAGACATAGCCGGGGGCCCCGCCGCCATGGGTGATCATCCGCTCGCCGCGATAATCCTGCACCTGCCAGCCCGTCGCATAGGTCGAGGCGATGGCGCGTCCGGGCAGGGTCTCGGTCGGTCCCGCCGAGTTGGAGATGATGATGTTGGGCCGCCACATCTCATTGGCCCGCGCTTCGGAATACAGCCGCGTCCCGTCCGGCAGGGCGCCGCGCGCCAGCTGCACCGCGATCCATTTGGCCCAGTCGACCGGGGTGGTGACGAAGCCGCCCGCGGCCCCCGCCGAGGACCAGTTCCAGACCTCCTGGATCGACTGGCCGATGGTCTGCATCTCGCCCTGGTAACGCAGCGGCGGCCCGAGGCGGCCGTGCGGCAGGGCCGACTTCGCCGGATCGGCGGCGGTCATCAGCGGCAGGGTCTCGGTCATGCCCAGCCGGTCGAGAATCCGGGTCTGGACGAAATCCTCCCACGCCAGCCCTGAGGCCGCCGCCACCACTTCGCCCGCCACCACGAACATCAGATTGCAGTAGTGATAGCTGGTCCGGAACGTGTCCTCGATCGGCACATGCGGCACGGCGGCCATGATCTCGGCCCGCGTCCGGTCGCTGTTGGGCCAGAACAGCAGGTCGCCCGCGCCGAGACCGAAGCCGATCCGGTGACTGACCAGATCGCGCACGGTCACCATGTCGTTGAGCTCGGGCTTCGACAGGCTGAACCCGGGCAGATAGGTTCGCACCGGCTCATCCCACTTCACCTTGCCCTCGTCGATCAATATGGCCAGGGCCGCGCAGGTCACCGCCTTGGTGTTCGAGGCGATGGCGAACAGGGTGTGCTCGTCGACCGCCGCCCCGCCGATGGCGCGCACGCCATAGCCGCGGGTCAGCACCGGCTGTCCGTCCTTCACGACGGCGATCGACACGGCCGGCTGGTCCGGGAAGCCGGCCATCACCCGCTTCACATAGGCGTCGACCTGATCCGCCAGCGAGGCGCTGTCATTCGCCGCCGACTGCGTCCAGCCGATCGAGGGCAGGGCGGCCGCTCCGGCCACGGACGAAATCAGCGCGGCGCGCCGGGTGAGGCGGATGGACATGCAGGGACTCCGGACAGGGTTCGGCGCGGACGCTAGCCCGCCCGCGCGGAGCCTGTCCATCGCCGCCTTAGCCCCGCGTCTCCCAGGCCATCCACGCCGCCACGAGGGCGATGCCGCCGGCCATGACCGCGCGCAGCACCGGCCCCTGCACCCGTGTCAGCAGCCACCCGCCGGCGCCCGCCCCGCCGAGCACGATCAGCGAATGCACGGCGACGGCCACCGCCAGATGCAACCCGCCCAGCGTCAGCGCCTGGGCCAGCGGCGATCCGTGATCCGGCCGCATGAAGGTCGGCAGCAGGGCGACATAGAAGACCGCCGCCTTGGGGTTCAGCAGATTGCCGGTCATGCCGCGCAGGAACAGGCCGCGCAGCGTGCTGTGATCGTCGCCGTCAGCGGCGGCCGGGTCGCTGTCGCCGCGCCACGCCTCCCACGCCAGCCACAGCAGGAAGACCACGCCGGCCCAGCGGATGATCTGATACAGCGGCGGCCAGATCAGCAGCGCCTGGGTCAGGCCGAAGGCGGCGGCCAGCATCCAGACGGCCAGACCGACCGTCACCCCCGCCACCGCCGCGAATCCCGCCGCCCGCCCGCGCGCCGCCGAGATCAAAGCCAGCCAGCCCATGTTGGGACCGGGCGTCAATTCGATCAGGGCCGCCGCCAGCAGAAAGGGTGCGATGACGCCGGGATCGACAGGCCAGGCCGCGTGGGGAATCAAATGGGCGCTCCGGTGACCACCTTCGAGGGTCTGTCTCCCGACCTATCGCCTGCCCGGCGGGAAGACCAGAGACCGGACGCGACCGCCCCGGTTCTCGGCCCCGAACGCCCGGGACGTCGCTGTCCGCCCGCCGTCATCCCCGTCCGCGACGCCCCTCAATCTGCGGCCGAAAGGTGGCCGGTTCTGACGGCGACGTCATGAAGAAGATGTAACTCGCTCCGGCTCCGGCCGGACGATATGGAAAGGAAACTTGACGGGCTGCACCGCCCGACCACGCGCAGGGGGCGCACGTCATGACTTCAATCCGGTTCCTGCTGCTCGTCGGCACAGCCCTGGCGACATCGTCGGGCGCGGCCTTCGCCCAGACGCCCGCTCCCGCGACCCCGCCCCGGACGCAGACTCCTCCGCCCGCGCCCGCTGCGGCCGCTCCGCAGGAAGAGGCTCCGGCCGAGGACGCTGAAGAATCCGAAGACGCGGCGGCGCTCGACGACGTGGTCGTCACCGCCCAGCCGAACGAGGTCCGCACCTCGATCGACTCGATCAGCTACAGCCTCGCCAACGACCTCCAGGCCACGACCGGGACCCTGGCCGAGGCCTTGCGCAATGTGCCCTCGGTCGAGGTCGACCCCGACGGCAATGTCAGCCTGCGCGGCGACGCCAATGTCACCATCCTTGTCGACGGCCGCCCCTCGAGCCAGTTCAACGGGCCCAGCCGCGGCCAGATGGTCCAGCAGATCCCGGCCAGTCAGTACGCCCGCATCGAGGTGATGACCAATCCGTCGGCGGCCTACAGCCCCGAGGGCTCGGGCGGCGTGATCAACCTGATCTCCAAGCCGAACACGCCTCGCGTCGGCCAGACCACGACCGGCTCCCTGCGGGCCAATATCGGCGACGGCGGCCGCTATAATTTCGGCGGCAACATCGCCCATGTGATCGGCAAGACCACCCTGTCGGCCGACATCGGCGTGCGCCATGACGCCTTCCTGCAGGAGATCGAACGCACCCGCACGCGCTTCGACGCCGGTTCGGGCCAGTTCCTCGAATCCCGCCAGACCCAGAACGTCGACGGCGATTCCGACAACGTCTTCGTACGCTTGGCGGCCGAGCATAATCTCGATGACAAGACCCAGATCACCGGCGACATCCGCCACGTCGACGTCGACAGCTTCGCCGACGCGGTCGAATTCTTTGAGGCGGACGCCGCCGGCGGCGGTCTGGCCGCGGCCTTTGAACGGAACTCGGGCGGCGGCTTCTCGGGCACGTTCCAGGGCGGGTCGGCGCGGGTGCTGCGCCGCTTCAACGACCAGGGCCACGAGTGGTCCAACGAGATCCGCTACGACCGCAACCGCTTCGTCTTCGGCTTCGACACCGAGGTCGACCAGCAGATCCCCGCCCTGCCGTTGTCCTATGAGACGATCGAGAACCGCAACCGCCAGAACCAGATCGGCTTCACCAGCGCCTATGTCCGGCCCACCGCCGACGGGGGCCGGCTGCGCGCCGGCTACGAGCTGCAGGCGGTCAATCTGGAGCTCGACAATTTCGTCGCCCGCGGCCCCAATCCGAACGCCCTGGTCATTGACCCGATCGTGTCCAACGAGTTCCACGTCGACCAGCAGGTCCACGCCCTCTACGCCACCTTCGAGCGGCCCTTCGGCGAGAAGTTTTCGGGCCAGTTCGGCCTGCGGCTGGAACAGGCCAATATCGACCTCGACCAGGTCACGACCAACATCCAGGCGTCCAACGACTATTTCCGCGCCTATCCGACCATGCACCTGCAGTACACGATCGCCGACGGCGAGACCCTGCGCGGCAGCTACAGCCGGCGCATCCAGCGGCCCGGCCCGCAGGACCTCAACCCCTTCCTGACCTATCAGGACACCTTCAACTACCGCTCGGGCAATCCCGACCTGCTGCCGCAGGAGACGGATTCGTTCGAACTGACCTGGCAGAAGCGCGTCACGCCGGCCTTCTACCAGGCCACCCTCTACTACCGCGACACCCAGGACGCCTTCACCCCGGTGACCACCGACCTCGGGACCGGCGTCTTCCTGACCCGGCCCGAGAACCTCGGCTCCAGCCGCTCCATGGGCCTGGAGCTGGTCGCCAACGGCCAGCTGCATTCGACCCTGCGCTACAACGCCAGCCTCAACGCCTTCCGTCAGGAGATCGACGCCGCCGGCCTGCCCGGCGCGGTCGACAGCGAGGGCGAGAGCGTCTCGGGCCGTCTGACCCTCAACTGGCAACCGACCGAGAACGACTTCGTCCAGTTCTCCGGCATCTGGACCGGCGACCAGCTGCTGGCCCAGGGCGTGCGCGAGCAGGCGACGCTGGTGAATTTCGGCTACCGCCACAAGATCAACCAGGACTGGTCCTTCCAGGCCACCGTCCGCGACGTCTTCGACGACTTCGGCTCGACCACCACCCTCCAGACCCCGACCTTCACCGACCGCACCAGCCAGACCTTCGGCGGTCGGGCGGCCTATATCGGCCTGACCTGGAGCTTCGGCTCGGGCCAGCGGCGGCCGGAGCAGTTCGACTTCACGGCCCCGACGACGGGCGGGTGACCCGTCGGCGGCGGCCCCCCCTTGTGTGACCCGATCGCCACACCCAGATTTGCGGCAGCTCAAGGCGTCGCTTCCTGAAAGGGCGTGCTTGGGCGCACAGTCCGCCTGATCAGGGGAGCCGCCGTGAATCTCGACCTCTACTCCGACCGCGCCAAACAGGCGGTCCAGTCCGCCCAGTCGCTGGCCCTGGCCCGCCGCCACCAGCAGTTCGCTCCGGAGCATCTGCTCAAGGTGCTGCTGGAAGAGCGCGACGGCCTCGCCCGCAATCTGATCACCGCCGCCGGCGGCGATCCGGCGAAGGCGGAAACCGCGACCGAGACCGCGCTGAAGAAGCGCGCCCAGGTCACCGGCGGCTCGGGCCAGATCTATCTCGACGGCGACACCGCCCGCGTCTTCGCCTCGGCCGAGGAGGCCTCGAAGAAGGCCGGCGACGCCTTCGTCACCACCGAACGCCTGCTCTCGGCCATCGCCCGCGAGGGCGGCGTCGCGGCCGAAGTCCTGAAATCCGTCGGCGCGACCCCCGACAAGCTCGACGCCGCCATCGCCGAGGTCCGCAAGGGCAAGACCGCCGACAGCGCCGGGGCCGAAGACGCCTATGACGCCCTGAAGCGCTACGCCCGCGACCTGACCCTGGCCGCCCGCGACGGCAAGATCGACCCGGTCATCGGCCGCGACGAGGAGATCCGCCGGACCATCCAGGTCCTCGCCCGCCGCACCAAGAACAACCCCGTCCTGATCGGCGAGCCCGGCGTCGGCAAGACCGCCATCGTCGAGGGCCTGGCCCTGCGCATCGTCAACGGCGACGTGCCCGAGAGCCTGCGCGACAAGACCGTCATGGCCCTCGACATGGGCTCCCTGATCGCCGGCGCCAAATACCGCGGCGAGTTCGAGGAGCGTCTGAAAGCGGTCCTCGCCGAGGTCACCGCGGCCGAGGGCGGCATCATCCTGTTCATCGACGAGATGCACACCCTGGTCGGCGCCGGAAAGGGCGACGGCGCCATGGACGCCTCCAACCTGCTCAAGCCCGCCCTCGCGCGCGGCGAGCTGCACTGCGTCGGCGCCACCACCCTCGACGAATACCGCAAGCACGTCGAGAAGGACGCCGCCCTCGCGCGCCGCTTCCAGCCCGTCTTCGTCGAGGAGCCCTCGGTCGAGGACACCGTCTCCATCCTGCGCGGCATCAAGGAGAAGTATGAGGTCCACCACGGCGTGCGCATTTCCGACAGCGCCATCGTCGCCGCCGCCACCCTCAGCCACCGCTACATCACCGACCGCTTCCTGCCCGACAAGGCCATCGACCTGATCGACGAGGCCGGCAGCCGCGTGCGCATGGCCGTCGACTCCAAGCCCGAGGCGCTCGACGAGATCGACCGCCGTCTGGTCCAGCTCAAGATCGAGCGCGAGGCCCTGAAGAAGGAGACCGACAAGGCCTCCGTCGCCCGCCTCGAAAAACTGGAAGACGAGATCGCCGACCTCGAGGGCGAGTCCGAGGACCTCACCGCGCGCTGGAAGTCCGAGAAGGAAAAGGTGGGGCAGGGCGCCCAGCTGCGCGAAACGCTCGACCGCCTGCGCGCCGAACTGGCCGCCGCCCAGCGCGCCGGCGACCTCGGCCGCGCGTCGGAGATCGCCTACGGCCAGATCCCGCAGATCGAGAAACAGCTGGCCGAGGCGGAAGAGAATGAGGCCGACAAGGCCGGCCCCCTCACGCCCGAGGTCGTCGACGCCGAACAGATCGCCCAGGTCGTCTCCCGCTGGACCGGCGTCCCGGTCGACAAGATGCTGGAGGGCGAGCGCGAGAAGCTGCTCAAGATGGAGGACGCCCTGCGCGCCCGCGTCGTCGGTCAGGACGAGGCCCTGACCGCCGTCGCCGACGCCGTGCGCCGCGCCCGCGCCGGCCTCAACGACCCCAACCGCCCGCTGGGCAGCTTCCTCTTCCTCGGCCCCACCGGCGTCGGCAAGACCGAGCTGACCAAGGCGCTGGCCGCCTTCCTGTTCGACGACGAGGCCGCCATCACCCGGATGGACATGTCCGAATACATGGAGAAGCACAGCGTCTCCCGCCTGATCGGCGCCCCGCCCGGATACGTCGGCTATGACGAGGGCGGCGCCCTGACCGAGGCCGTGCGTCGCCGCCCCTATCAGGTCGTCCTGTTCGACGAGGTCGAAAAGGCCCACCCCGACGTCTTCAACGTCCTGCTCCAGGTGCTCGACGACGGCCGCCTGACCGACGGCCAGGGCCGCGTCATCGACTTCAAGAACACCCTGATCATCATGACCTCCAACCTCGGGTCGGAGGCGCTCGCCAACCAGGGCGAGGGCGACGACGTCGAGGCCGTCCGGCCCTATGTCATGGAACAGGTCCGCGGTCATTTCCGCCCCGAGTTCCTCAACCGCATCGACGAGATCATCCTCTTCCGCCGCCTCGGCCGCGACCAGATGGCCGGCATCGTCCGCATACAGATGGCCCGGTTCGAGAAACTTCTGGCCGACCGCCGCCTGACCATCTCGCTCGACGACAGCGCCTACGCCTGGCTCGCCGACAAGGGCTACGACCCGGTCTATGGCGCGCGTCCGCTCAAGCGCGTGATCCAGAAGGACCTCGTCGACCCGATCGCGAAGAAGCTGCTGGCCGGGGAGATCGAGGACGGGTCGGTGATCGCCGTGTCAGCCGGGGAGGGCGGGCTGAGCATCGGGAAAGCGCGGGTGCACTAGGTCCGGCAGCCAGCCGAGCGGGGCTCGAGAGCCCTTCGGACGTGCTAGGCTCCGTCCATGGTTCCTGGGCGGATGCAGGATGGGGCGGGGAGGCGTCGGACGGCCGCGTCGCTGCTCTTCGTCGCCGTGCTTCTGCATAACCTTGAAGAGGGCGTGACCTATGCCGCGACCCGGTCGGAAGCCACGCGGCTCGCTCAAGTAATATGGCCGACGGTTCAGCTCCCGACGGCCGTCGTGTTCCAGGCGGCCCTGCTGGTTCTGACCGCCGCGCTCGGGGTCGCGCTGGCGTGGGGCGCGACGACCCGGCGAGACCGTGATGCCTGGTTCATCCTGAAGCTCATCGCCTCCGTCCTCGTCGTGAACGTGATGGTTCCGCATGTGCCGGCGGCGATCGTGCTCGGCCGATACGCGCCCGGTGTGATGACGGCGGTCCTCATCAATCTGCCCGTGAGCCTCTGGATTCTGGCCCAGAGGCCCGCGCCGCCACCGGATCGGGCGCGGGCGTGATCGGGGGCGACGACGCGAGGGCGGGGCCCCGGACCGAGGCGGTGCGTCGTGCGCGCGCCTCCCTCTCCCGTTGGGAGAGGGCTTGAGCGCACGGCGGCGCAGCCGTCGTTCTGGCGAAAGGGTGTGGGTCGACGGTCCGGGGGCGGCTTCGCCGCATCCACCAAACCCATCCCCCGCTATCGTCATTCCGGGCGGCGAGGCGCGCAGCGGCTCGGAGACCCGGAACCCCTCGTCATCCTTCGGCCGAGCGAAGCTCGGACCGGGGGAGGCGCGCGCGAGCGCGAAGCTGTCGGGAGCGCGGTCGCTTCCACCATTTCGCCTTCGGCGCCGCTGGGTTCCGGCCTTCGCCGGAATGACGATAGCGGGAGGGGGGGTGGACGCGGCTGATTGCTCGCGGAGAGGTTGTGGCCATGCGCACGGATCGGAAGTTCGTCGCCACCTACATCATGGCCAGCCGGCGCAACGGCACGCTCTACACCGGCGTGGCGGCGAACCTTCCGGCCCGGGTGTGGAAGCACCGCGTCGGGGCCTTCGAGGGTTTCAGCAAACGCTACGGCTGCACCCGCCTCGTCTGGTTCGAGCGCCGCGCCTGGGTCATTGATGCGATCCGCCACGAGAAGCGGATCAAGGGCTGGAAACGCGACTGGAAACTCAGGCTGATCGAGGAGAAGAATCCCGACTGGCGCGATCTGGCCGCCGAGTGGTTTCCCGAGAACGATCCAAACTGGGTCCCGCCGGAGGAACCGGACTGACCTCGGGGGCTCCCTCCGCTATCCTCCCCCCATGTGCGCCTCCTACGAAGCCCGTTTCTCCGTCACCCAGCTGGTCGAGGCCTTCGACAAACACGGGGCCCCGCTGACGTTCCCGCGCGGCCTGCCGAACATCGAGCCGGTCGACGAGGTCCGCCCCACCGACCTCGCCCAGGCCGTCCGCGCAACGGACGCCGCCGCCGAGCTGACGCCCATGCGCTTCGGCTTTCGCGGCCCCGCCCGGCCCGGCGGCGGCAAGCCCCCGCCGGTGATCAATTTCCGCTCCGAGGGCCGCAGTTTCGGCAATGGCGAGACCAGCGGCCGGGCCCTGATCCCCGCCTCGGGCTTCTATGAATTCACCGGCGACAAATACCCCAAGACCCGCTGGCGGCTGCGCGGCGCCGACGGCGGCTTCCTCGCCCTCGCCGCCGTCTGGCGCGCCGGCCGCGACGGCGATCCCGACGCCTTCGCCCTGCTGACCGCTGAACCCGGCCCCGATGTGGCGCCCTATCACACGCGCGGCGTCCTGCCCCTGCCGCCCGACCTGTGGGCCGACTGGCTGTTCGACCGCCGCCCGGCGGAAGAACTGCTGATCCCGCCCCCCGCCGGGACCCTGAGGGCCGAGGCGGCGCCGCGCGGCTGAGCGGACCGCACCGAATCCGCCGCTGACAGTCGGCCGATTGCCAACACATTCCGCGCCGCCAACCTGCTGATTTCGCGCGTCTTCGGAAAAATACAGCGTCCTCAGTCCGCCATAGGAAGGCCGCGTCCTAGACTCCCCCCGTCCCGTCGCAAGGGAGGCTCGCTCGGCCGGCGATCCGAAGCGGCGGCGAGAGCGGTTGGAGCGGGGTCTCGCTGCGCAAGCAGGGAGGCCGGACCGGATCCGGTGGCCTCCTGAGGGCCGGCCGGCCGGGGTGGAGGGCCGGGGGGGATACCCAGGCCGTTCCAGGGATCGGGATCGTCGCCCGACCTGCCCGTCGGAGGCGCTGCGGTAAGGCC
>NZ_BSOY01000073.1 GCF_030160755.1 Brevundimonas denitrificans
TGGAGGCGGCGGAGGAGCGGGAGTCGCAGCGGGCGGGGTCGGCGGCGCCGGCGCGCCCGGCGTCGTCTGGCTGACGGCGGTCGGATGAGCCGCGCCATGACCCGGTCCCTTGATCGCGCTGATTCCTGGCTGCTGGACGAGGAGGTCTGGGACAGCCCCGGCCGCCTGACCGACGCCGATCTGTTCGCCCACGCCAGTCCCGGCTGGCGTCGCGGCGACGCTCCCCTTGATGACCCGGAGGATGACCGATGAGCGCCGCTCCGACACCCGGCGCGCCGCCGCTGGCCGAGGGCCGGTGGCTGTGGCGCCGGCTCTATGTGTTCGCGACGAGCGGCGCGGCCTGGCTGCTGCTCGACCGTCTGATCGCCGGGACGCCGCCGGAGGCTGCGCCGCGGCTGGCGCAGGGGCTGATGGCCCTGCTGGCGCTGTTGCTGGTCCTCTATTTGGTGGCGCCGACGGCCCAGCAGCTGATCGCGACGCTGGCGATGCTGCGGCAGGGGATGGGCGGGGAGGACCGGCCATGAGCTTTCGCCTGTCGGAACGATCGCTCAAGCGGCTGGCGGGGGTTCACCCGAGACTGGTCGCCCTGGTGCGCGAGGCCGCGGCCTTGAGTCCGGTGGAGTTCATGGTGACCGAAGGCCTGCGCACGCCCGAACGTCAGGCGGCGCTGGTCCGGGCCGGAGCCAGCCGGACGAAGCGCTCGCGCCACCTGACCGGCCATGCGGTCGACGTCGCGGCGCTCGTCGACGGACAGGTGCGCTGGGACTGGCCGCTGTATCCGCGCATCGCGGCGGCGTTCAAGGCGGCGGCCGGGCGTCAGGGCACGGCGGTGGTCTGGGGCGGCGACTGGAGCCGCCTCAGGGACGGTCCGCATTTCGAGCTGGACCGCAAGGTGTTCCCGTGAGGGCCCCGGCGCTGCTCCGGGCCCTGACGCCACGGGGATGGGCGATGGTCACGGCGGGGCTTCTGGGCGCCGCCCTGATCGGCCTGAATGCGCTGGGCTTTCGCTGGGACCCTCTGGGGCTGGGCGAGCGCCGGCTACAGGCGGCCGAGGCCAGGGCCGCTGTCGCCGCCGCGGACGCCGCCGCGCGTCGCCTGGAGGTCGAGGGCGCCGCGGACCAGGTCCGGCGTCTCGACGAGCTTCATCAACAGACCGCGGCGGTCGTGCGGACGACCGTGCGCGCCGCGACACAGGCCAGGAGCGCCCATGATGCTGAAACCCCGATGGACCCGGATCGTGTGGCTCGCCTTGCCGGGCATGACCGCGAGCTGTGCCGCCTCGCTCCCGCCGTCTGCGGAGCCGCCCCGGCTGACCCTGCCCCGGGCGGCGTCGACGCCCTGCGTCCTCGTGCGCTTGCCCGAAGCGCCGACCCAGGCGGATCTTGAGGTCGCCTATGTCGAACGGGGCGCGAGTCTGGTCGCCTGCGAGAACGCCCGGGCGGCCGCGGTCGAGACCCTGACGGCCGAACGGGCGCTGCAGGATCGGTGGCGGCGTGAAACCGCCGCCCGGCGCAGGCCGGCGATCTGGCCCTGGTAGAAGACCGCGCTCCCGCCGGGGGCGGGCGCGGATCCCGCGAAACCCCGCCCGACATTGCTTGACCGGAACGACCTGCCGACCACCCGGCAGAAGCTGCCTGGCCCTGGCAGGTTTTGCCGGGAGAAATGGGGCCTGGGCAGAAAATTAGCGTGGAAAATCAACGATAAAGGAACTGATTCCCGCCGTCGGTTTGTGGCTCCGTCCTTGCTCAATGGAAACCCGAGCAGAACGCTCCTGACCGCCAAAATGGCGTCGGACATGTCGAAGACAAAGGACAGGCCAAAATGGCTAACAGCATCAATACGAACGTCGGCGCTCTCGTTGCGCTGCAGCACCTGAACGCGACCGGCCGCGAGCTGAACGTCACGCAAAATCGCGTGAACACCGGCCTGAAGGTCGCGACGGCCAAGGACAACGGCGCGATCTTCGCGATCGCCTCCGGTCTGCGCGCCGAACAGGGCGCCCTGGATTCGGTCAAGAACTCCATCCAACGCGGTCAGTCGGTCATCGACGTCGCCCTGGCGGCCGGGGACACGATCGTCAAAGCCCTGGAAGAGCAGAAGGGTCTGGCGGTCGCCATCCAGTCGTCCGTCGCCGGCTCCGCCGCTGAAACGGCCTATCTCGCCGACTTCAACGCCCTGGGCACCGAAATCACGGCCGCGCTGGCAGGCGCGAGCTTTGACGGCGTCAATCTGTTCTCCGCCGGCTCGGCCACCAACAATCTGGTGGTCCAGACGGGCACCAGTACGACCTATACGGTGCATGCCGTCGCCGGTCTCGCAACGACAGTGGCGACGGCCACCGGCGCCATTGTCCGGGCCGGCGCCACCACCGCCGCCGTCGAAGCCGCCAGTGCGACGTTTGCGGCCAAGCTCGGCACGCTCGGCAGCAACTCGAAGTCCCTGGAACGTCAGCTGACCTTCACCAGCAAGATCCAGGACGCCCTTGAAGCCGGCGTCTCGGCAACCTCGTCGATGCCGATCTGGCCAAGGAAAGCGCCCGACTGACCGCCCTGCAGACCAAGCAACAGCTGGGTGTCCAGGCGCTCGGCATCGCCAACCAGTCGGGATCCATCCTGCTGGGCCTGTTCCGCTAAGCCCACCTGCTTCAGCCGCTCAACCCGGATTCAACCCTGGGCCCAGCGGCGTTCCGGAACGAAATTTGAGCCTTGGCGGACCCGGTCCGCCAAGGCTGATTTCGTTTGCGACCGTGGTCATTGGGGCCCGATCCATCGAGGGGGCGGTGAACCTGGCTGCGTTGCTCTCCCCCACAGTCGGTCCCTCCCGCCGCCCCGGTCCCGTTCGGCGGCCGCTCTGTATCCCCGGTCCGGGAAGCCCGAAACGGCGGCCCGACGCCGCCGAGCGAGACAGTCTCCTGCCCGGACGCGGGGCGATCAGGGCGGGCGGTGGCGAGCGTCCCGGTCGCCTGGGCAGCGGGCCTGCCCGCGACGGGCGTCCGGGGCGGCGTCGAGCCCGGCACAGGCTGCCGACTACCCGGCAAATCCTGCCCCAGCCCGGCAAATTCTTCCGGGTCGGGAATGTGGTGAACAAGAACTAACGTAATAAAAACAACGACCCCTGAGTTGGCATAGGGGGGCGGTGGGTGGCTCCGTCCTTGCTTCAACCCCATCGGGCAGAACGCCCCCGACAGCCAAAACGGCGTCGGTCATGTCGAAGACAGAAGGACAGCCAAAATGGCTAACAGCATCAACACGAATGCCGGCGCTCTCGTTGCGCTGCAAAGCCTGAACGCCACCAGCCGCCAGCTGGACACCGTTCAGAACCGCGTCAACACCGGCCTGAAGGTTTCCAGCGCCAAGGACAACGGGGCCATCTTCGCGATCGCTTCCGGCCTGCGCGCTGAGCAGGGCGCTCTGGATTCGGTGAAGAACTCCATCCAGCGCGGTCAATCGGTCATCGACGTCGCCCTGGCCGCCGGGGACACGATCACCAAGGCCCTCGAAGAACAAAAGGGTCTGGCGGTCGCCATCCAGTCGTCCGTTGCGGGTTCCGCCGCTGAAACGGCCTATCTCGCTGACTTCAACGCTCTGGGCACCGAGATCACGGCTGCTCTGGCGGGCGCGAATTTCGACGGGATCAACCTGTTCTCCGCCGGATCGGCCACCAACAACCTGGTGGTTCAGACGGGCACCGGCTCCACCTATACGGTGCATGCCGTGGCCGGCGCCGCCACCACCGTGTCGACCGCCACCACCGCTACGCGGGCCACGGCAACCGCAGCCAACGTCGAGACCGCCAATACGGCGTTCGCGGCCAAGCTCGGCACGCTCGGCAGCAACTCGAAGTCCCTGGAACGTCAGCTGACCTTCACCAGCAAGATCCAGGACGCCCTTGAAGCCGGCGTCCGGCAACCTCGTTGATGCCGATCTGGCCAAGGAAAGCGCCCGACTGACCGCCCTGCAGACCAAGCAACAGCTGGGTGTGCAGGCGCTGTCGATCGCCAACCAGTCGAGTTCGATCCTGCTCGGCCTGTTCCGCTAAGGAATGGGGAACGGAGGCGGAGCCGTGAGCGGCTCCGCCTCTGCTTCCGAGCGTTCGTGACCGGGAGACGTCGGCTTAGTCGCCGACGTTCAGGAGATGAATGCAGAACAAGCAATAAGGGCGGTGCCGGCTGTCGTAGCCGAACCATCGCTTCAGTCCGGCGCTGACCACGAAGCCAATTCCAAGGCCGCTGCGGACGCCGAACGCCAGGCCCGTTACCGGCTGGTGATCGAGCAAGGATCCCGTGCGGGATCCTTTGTCTACAAGACCCTGGACCGGGAGACCGGCGAGGTCGTCCGGCAGCTGCCGAGCGAAGAAGTCCTCAAGATGAGGCAGCGTGACGACTACGGCGTCGGGGCGGTGATCAACACCACCGTCTGAAACGTCGTGCAGACCTGACTGTCACCGGGCCGCAGCCGCGCGCCCGGACATCTTGCGTTAACCATACGCACACGACTCGCCGCATAGGTTGCCCCTGAACCGACCCGGGGCGAGAACCATGTCCAACAGCGTCCACTCCAATGCTTCCGCGCTCGTTGCGCTGCAAAATCTCAACCAGATCAACGACCGGATGTCGTCGGTGCAGAACCGTATCAGCACGGGACTGAAGGTCGGGGGGGCCAAGGACAATTCGGCGATATGGGCTATCGCGCAAAATCAGCGGGCCGATCTGGGGGCGCTCGACGCGGTCAAGACCAGTCTGGACCGGGCTACCTCGCTCGCGGACGTGACCCTGGCGGCCGGTGAGTCGATCTCCGATCTGATCATCCAGATGCGCCAGAAGGCCGTGGCCGCATCGGACCTGTCCCAGACCGCCGAATCCCGGGCCGCCTACAACGACGACTTCCAGAGCCTCGTGCGATCGGTGCAGCAGTTCGCGGACAGCGCCTCGTTTGACGGGGTGAACCTGCTGGACAACTCCCAGGCGGCGCCGCTCGACTTCCTCGCCAACGTCGACGCGGTCGACACCATCTCGATCGACCCGCACAATTTCACCACCGCCGGCCTTGGCCTCAGCACGCAGAACCTGCTTCTGCCGGCCGCTGCGGCGACCGCCCTGGCAGCGATCGATGCGGCCCTGGTGACGGTGAATTCCGGACTGTCCTCGCTGGGAGCGCAGGCCAAGCAGATCGAGACGCACAATACCTTTGTCTCAAAGCTGATGGATTCGCTTGAAACCGGCATCGGCAAGCTGGTCGACGCGGATCTGGCGAAGGAAAGCGCCCGCCTCCAGGCGCTGCAGGTGCAGCAGCAACTCGGCGCGCAGTCGCTGTCGATCGCGAACCAGGCGCCGCAGATTATCCTGTCGCTGTTCCGGAACTAGGCCGGTCGCCGGACGCCGGCGGGGCCGATCTGGATGGCCGCAGGACGCCGGCGCGTCCCGATCCCATACAGCGAAAGCAATGATTTCAAGGCATTGACGAAGGCGGTCTTCACAGCGTCCTCCTCATCCAGCGCGCCGATAACGGACGCGCCTGAACATTGTTCCCTGAGTCGCGGTTGAAGTCCTCCGGAACCGGACGTTAAGCGATCGTTACGGTTGGGCCGCCATAGTCGCCGGCGGGAGTTCGCCGTGATCAACAACAGCTACCTGCTCGGTCTGTACGGCGTCCCCGGGGGAGCCACGAACGCGTCCGGCGTGACGTCCGGCGCGAAGCCGGTCAGGACCCAGCCGACACCGCCCTGGGACGTCAGCGTCAAGGCCTCGAGACCGGACGCCGTGGTGCGGGCCGCGCTTGCGGCGCGGCAGCTGGTCACGGTCGATTCCGGTCGCCTCGATCTTCCGGGAGCGTCCCCCGACTACCGCAAACTGTTCGCGCTCTATCAGGGTCTGACCTCCCTGACCGCCCTGGCCACACGGGTGGACGAGAGCGGCGTCAGCGAGACCGAGGCCGCGCGAATCCGGCAGCGCTTTGCATCCGGGATCGCGGAAGTCGGCGCCTATCTTCAAACGGCCGGCTTCGAAGACATCCGTATGGTCCAGGGCGTGTCGTCGACGAGCGCGAAGACGTCGGCAGGCGTGGCGCGCGACGCGACGCGGATCGTGACGCGGCCGGTTCACGATGGCGACCTGGCGTCTTCCGTGGCGGGTCTCGAGGGGCCGGTCGTGTTCGACATCACGATCGGAACCGTCGGCGGCGACATCGCCGTGCCGATCGACCTGGCCGGGATGGGCGCCCAGACCCGCACGCTCGACAACGTCATCACCTTCATCAACGGCAAGTTGACCGATGCCGGGGTCGCGACGCGGATCGGGCGGGAAAAGGTCAACGGCGCGCCCCGCACCATCCAGCTCGGCGCCAAGACCATCACCCTGCCGGCGCAGGCGGATCAATGGGGGCTGGTTCTGCAGGGCACGAGCGCTGAATCGGTGCGCTTCACCACGTCGCAGACGTCGGACGCAGTCTATGTGGTGCAGGCCTCGGGCAGCGCGGGCGCAAACGAACTTCTGAAATTCCAGAGCGACGGCGGCGCCGCGCCGGAACCCCTGGAACCCTCCGGACAGACAGGCTGGGTGGCCGGCCGGGCTTCACAGACGGCCTTGCCCAAGGGCGTCGAGACGGTTCGGGCCAGCGCCGTCGCCGCCGATGGATCGCTGTGGATCGTCGCCGATATCGAGGGGGCGCCGGGCTCGCAGCCGCTCAAGGGCGAGCGCGATGTGGCGCTCATGAAACTTGATCCGGCGGGACGTGTGGTGGCGACGCGGATGCTGGGGGCTTCGGACGAGGCGAGCGGCTATGCGATCGCCATCGCCGCTGACGGACGGGTGGCCGTGGCGGGATCGGTCACCGGCGACCTCGAACCGGGCGCGCGGGTCGTCGACGCCAATCTGTCGGACAGTTTCGTCACCGTGTTCGATGGGGCCGGGGAGGAGCTGTGGACCCAGCGGCGCGGCGCCCGGGCGGCGGACGAGGCTACGGCTGTGTCGTTCGGGGCCGACGGCAGGGTCTATGTCGCGGGGCGTTCCAGGTCAGCGATGCCGGGCGCGTCGGGGCTTGGGGGATGGGACGGGTATCTGCAGGGCTTTTCGGCGACCCAGGCTCACAGCCTGGCGCCCTTTACGGCGACGCCGGTGTCGATCAGCCAGTTCGGAACCGTCGGCGACGACAGCGTCAGGGCCATGACCGTCGACGGCTCGTCGATCTACACGGCCGGGGTCGAGAGCGGCCGGGTCGT
This sequence comes from Brevundimonas denitrificans, assembly GCF_030160755.1. GTDB lineage: Bacteria > Pseudomonadota > Alphaproteobacteria > Caulobacterales > Caulobacteraceae > Brevundimonas > Brevundimonas denitrificans. The sequence continues at coordinate 7,216 of NZ_BSOY01000073.1, forward strand.
CTTGCGTCACTATACCCCTGACGGCGATGGAGCGCCGAGCCTGGCCGCGGTCCGGGATCTCGGGGCCGCCAGCGGCGACGTGACCGGGATCGCGGTGTCCGCCGGCCGGGTCGTGCTAACCGGCACGACGCGCAATCCCGCCCTGGACATTGCGACGGTGAACACGGCCCATTCCGGCAGCTCGGACGCCTATGTCGCGGTGCTGGAGGCCGACCTCTCGCCGGCCGCCGCGGATCGGCTGACCTATTTTGGCGGCGCCGGCGACGACAGCGTCGCGGACATGAAGGTGCATGGCGGAAAGGTCTGGATCACGGGCATCGCCGATCGTCCGGCCGGGGCCCCGGAGGATGATCCGAGGCAGGGCTATCTCACCCGCCTCGACCCGTTGACCGGGGCGGTCGAATGGACCCGAACCTGGCCGGGGGCGGACCAGCAGGCATCGCCTCTCAGTCTCGCTGTCTCGAGCGGGGGCGCCAGCGTGCTGGACCGTCTGGGCTTGCCGCAGGGGCTGGTCTCCATGGGAGACTCCAAGGCCCTGACGGCGGCCACGGCGTTGCGGCCGGGCGACCGCTTCTATGTGTCGCCCGCCGACGGCAGTCGACGCAGGACGGTCACCATCGAGGCCGCGGACACGCTGCAGACCCTGGCGCGCAAGATTGAGCAGGCCTCGTCCGGCCAGCTGAGGGTCACCGTCGTCACCGATGCTCTCAAGACCGGCGAACTTGAGGACATGAACAGCGGGCGGATGCAGCGGCTGTCCATCGTGCCCCGGGAAGGCCGGGCCGGCGCGGTCCTGACCAGCGGCGAGACGGGCCGGGACGCCCTGGCCGCCCTCGGCCTGTCTCCCGGCATCGTCAGTCCCACGCCGAAGGCGGGCGAACTCAAGACCTTCGCCATGGCCCTGCCGCCGACCCTGTCGCTGGCCGGAGCCGACCAGATCAAATCCACGGTCGAGGCGCTCAGGGCCGCCGTCAGGGTGGTCAGGGACGCCTACAAGGCGCTCGCGCCGGGTTCCTCCCGACCCGCCGTCACGGGAGCGGCCCCCGCCTACCTCACTGCCCAGCTCGCCAACTATCAGGCCGCGCTCGCCCGCCTCTCCGCATAGGGCGCCGGACGACGAAGATCGTTGACGCCGGAGCCTCGGGCGGGGTTATTGAAGACTCCATCCGCGCGAGCCCTTCATGCCCCAGGACAATCGTCTTCTCATCGCCATCGGCGCCGGCCTGGCGGTCGTTGCGGCCGTGGTGATCGCCCTGATCTTCAGCGCCGGCCGGGAACGGAATCCGGCGCCGCCGCCCGCGGCGCAGGGCGGGTTGACCGTCAATGTTGCCGACGCCCCGGAATTGAACACCACGCGCGAACTGCGCTGCTTCGTCGACGGCCAGTACATCGGCCTCGCGACCCTGTCCGACTGCGCGCGGCGCAACGGCGTGGCGACGGACGCGCTCGACGTCGGCATCGACGAGACCGGCGCCCTGGCCGCCGCTCCGACCGCCGCCTTCGCCCCGCCGCCCAGCGCGCCGCCGGTCGAACTGACCGAGACGGAACAGCCGCCGCTCACCGACCAGCAGCCGATCGAGCCGTCGGTGCAGCCGGCGTCCGGCGCCGCCTGTTTGCGTCACACCGGGTCGGACTGGCGGTCGCTGTCATCGAATATGAGCCTGAACGCCTGCGTCCAGGCGCTGTACTCGGGCACCTGCGTGCGGCCGGGAGAGGCGCTCTACGGTCGTTGGGGCGACATGACGCTCAGGCTCGTGCCGCGCCGGGTCGAGCAATCGCCGGACAACAGCCGTTTCCGCACGCTGGCCGAACAGGACCGAAGCTGCACATTCCCGGGGCTGCGCTGATGAGATACGCCGCAATCATGATCATCGGCAGCGCCGCGCTGGCGCTCGCCGCCTGCGAAAAGGCCGTCGAGGCTCCGTTCGACCGGGGTGTCTGCTACGCCGTCGAGGTCGGGGCCGAGGGCGAAGCGCCGCGGTTCAACAAGGTGGCGGACAACCAGCCGCAGATCGAGTTCTGCGCCGCGCGGCTGGAAGAGGTCCGGCTGCGGTTCCTGCGCATGGGCGGGTCGCGACAGGAGATCACGGGCTCCTACCAAGGCCAGTTCATCTTCATCGATCGCGGCGGCGTCTGGCTGTCGCAGACGCTGGACGGCGGGCGGTTCAACGCCATGGCCCGCACCGGCGACGGTCGTCTGGCCATGCCGGGCGCGATCCAGCGGGCGATCGACGGGACCCCGGTCGCGGTATCGGCCAACAGCGAGCCGGATCCGACGGCGCCGCCCGCGCCCTAGACGGAACAGAACAAACGTGGAACAACGCGTTCCTGTGGATGGCGGCGACAAACCGGACCCGCAGGGGCCGAAAGCGCGCTAGGCCCGGACAACTGACAATCGGCTCCGAACAGCGCGAAGCGCGGCGGGCCAGAACGAAGAAGGAGCTCGGCGATGGCGGGCAGCGTCAACAAGGTCATTCTGGTCGGCAACCTGGGCAAGGACCCGGAAATCCGCACCCTCAACTCTGGTGAGCGGGTGGCCAACCTGTCCATCGCCACCTCGGAGCAGTGGCGCGACAAGGCCACCGGCGAGCGCAAGGAAAAGACCGAGTGGCACCGGGTGGTCATCTTCAACGAGAACATCGTCAAGGTGGCCGAGAACTATCTGAAGAAGGGCTCGACCGTTTACATCGAGGGCTCGCTGCAGACCCGGAAATACGAGCAGGCGGGCGTCGAGAAATACACCACCGAGATCGTGCTGCAGAAATTCCGCGGCGAACTGACCATGCTGGGCGGTCGTAGCGACAGCGCCGGCGGCGGGGCCTCGCGCGGCGGCGACGACGATTATTCCTCGGGCTTCTCGACCGGCGGCGCCAACAAGCCCAGCGGTCCCAAGGAAAGCTACGACCTGAACGACGACATTCCGTTCTAGGTCGGGCGGCGCGCCACATTTCGAAATGCAAAGTGTCGCCGTGCGCGCTCGCGCCCGGCGGCCGCGCGCGTTAAGGCGGGGGCGTGACCACTCCAGACAAGCCGCATAGTCCGCTCTCGCTGGTCGAGATCCTCGCCATCGCCGCGGTGGTGGTGATCTGGGGCGTGAACAATGCGGCGGCCAAATTCGGCACGGAGACCCTGCCGCCGCTGCTGATGGCCGCGCTCAGGTTCGCCATTGCGGCCGCCTGCCTGGTTCCGTTCGTGCGACCGCCGTTTCCCAACTGGAAGAGCCTTCTGATCATCGTCGGCCTGGGCGGACCGATCCACTACGGCCTGATTTATCTGGCATTCTGGCTGGCGCAGGACGTCAGTCCGGTGTCGGTGGCGGCCCAGCTGTGGGTGCCGTTCACGGCCCTGTTCGCCTTCATGCTGCTGGGCGAGCGGCTGTCGCGGTTCGCCCTGGCCGGCATGGGCGTCGCCTTCCTCGGCGTCGCCTGGATGACTCTGGACCCCCACGCCATCGCTGACTGGAAGGGCATTCTGGCGGGCATCGGCGCCGCCGGGGCGTGGGCCCTGACGACGGTCGTGGCCCGGCGGACGACCTCCATCCCGCCGCTCAAGATGCAGGGCCTGCTGTCGCTGGTCGCCCTGCCGTCCCTGGCCTTCGCATCCGCCCTGTTTGAACGGGGGCAGTGGGAGGCGGTGCAGCAGGCCGACGCCCTCGTCTGGGCCTGCGTGATCTGGGCCGGACTGGTGTCATCGGTGCTGGCCACGACCATGGTGTTCTGGCTGGTGCAGAAACGCGAGGCGGGGCGGGTGACGCCCTATCTGCTGGCCACGCCGGTGGTCTCCATCCTGATCGGCTGGGGGTTCATGGGCGATGTGTTGACGCCGCAGATCCTGGTCGGTGCGGCCCTGACCATGGGCGGGGTCGGCATTGTCGCCCTGGCCGAGCGCGGTCTCAGGGCGGGCGCCGCCAAGGCCTGAACCTGAAACGAAAAGGCCCGGCTGCTTTCGCGGCCGGGCCATTCTGCGGATTGGAACCGGAGCATTATGCCGGATCGAAATCCGAACCCTGGCGGACTGCGTCCACCAGGACCGATTTCGGTCTAGAGACCCGGGAGTTTGAAGCCCGTGTCGCGGCGCGGCGTGATGGAGATGCCGGCGCGGCCTCCGGTCAGGGCCTGAACGCGGGCGAACTCGGTCGCCGCGTCGACGGTGACGGCGCCTTCAGAGGTCTGGATGGCGGTGGGAGCCTGGGTCGCGGCGTCGTCGCGGCGCCAGAACATGATCCGGTTGGCCCAGCCCTCTTCCTTGTGCGCCAGGTCGCCGAACTCATCGTCCACGACATAGCGGGCCAAAGGATCGGCGCGGTCGCCGCCGGCCCGGGCGACCAGTTGTTGTTCGCCGTCCGACCGGGTCACGGCCTGACGTTGGCCGAGCAGGATCTGGCGGGCGGCGGATTCGGGGGCCAACTCCTGCGGACGCGGCTGACCCGGCGCCGGCGGGCGCAGGCCATACTCCGGCGGAACGGTCAGGGGGGCGGTCGAAACGGTCAGAAACTCGTCCGGCGTGATCTTGTTCAGGCCGACGCCCGTCCGAAGACCGGAGCAGGCGCCCAGGGCGAAGACCGAGGTGGTGAGGGTCAGAACGGCGACGGTGCGAAGACGCATGTTTGATATCTCGGTGCGGGGCGCCGGAAAGGACGCGCGCGTAAACCCTGTAGGAAGCGGCTGATTACGACTTTTCGGCGGCGAGGCCAACCTTGGCTTCCCGCTCCGCCCGCACGCTGTCGAGGATCAGCAGGATGACGCCGATGCAGATGGCGCTGTCGGCGACGTTGAAGATCCATGGAAAGTTGATCTTCATCGATCCGAGGAAGAAATGCGGGCCTGAGAAATCCAGGAAGTCGACGACATAGCCGAAGCGGATGCGGTCGATCACATTGCCGAGCGCCCCGCCCATGATCAGGCCGATGGCGGTGATCAGCAGGCGGCGGTCGGCTTTCAGCGCCCACCAGCCGAGTATGCCGGCCACAGCGATCGAGAAGGCGCTGAGCATCCACCGCGCCGAACCGTCGCCGAACAGGCCGAAGCTGACGCCCCGGTTCTCGACCCAGGTCAGGTTGAAGAGGGGAGACCAGACCGGGATGTGCCCCATCTCGCGCAGATCGAGGCCGCCCATGATCCAGGCCTTGGTCAACTGATCCAGGACGACGACGATGAGAGCGAAGCCGTAGGCGGCGTAGGCGATGCGGGGGATTTTCATTCGGGTCGCTGAAATGTGAAGGGCGTTCGGTTAGCAGCCCCCGCGCCGCGCGCGAAGGGGCAATCGTGTCACGGGGTCGCGGCGAAGTCTCCGTGCTTGTCCGGACAGCGCCGGGGCCCCAATTACTCCTTTCCCGCCAGCCAATCCCCGCCCGCACCCCGAGGAGCGCCGATGCCGCATGCCGACAGCCTGATTCTCACCCTGGTCGGCGGCTTTGTGCTGGCCTTCGTGTTCGGGATGTTGGCCAACCGGCTGAAACTGTCGCCGCTGGTCGGCTATCTGGTCGCCGGAATCGCCGTCGGACCGCACACCATCGGATTTGTCGCCGATGGCGAACTGGCTCCGCAGTTGGCCGAGGTCGGCGTCATCCTGCTGATGTTCGGGGTCGGCCTGCATTTTTCGCTCGCCGACCTGATGAAGGTCCGGAAGATCGCGGTCCCCGGCGCCCTGTTCCAGATCGCCGCAGCCACCGCCATGGGGTGGGGGTTGGGCCGTCTGATGGGCATGACCGATCTGGAGGCGACCCTGATGGGGTTCGCGCTGTCGGTCGCCTCGACCGTCGTGCTGCTGCGGGCGCTGGAGGAGCGCAAACAGGTCAAGGGCCAGATCGGCCGCCTCGCCATGGGCTGGCTGATCGTCGAGGATCTGGTGATCGTCCTTGCGCTTGTCATTCTGCCCCTGCTGATCATTCAGCCCGGTGAAGCGCTGAACGGAGCCGAACTGGCGAAATCCATCGGCTGGACGCTGTTCAAGGTTGCGGGCTTCACCGGGGTGATGCTGGTGGTCGGCGCCCGGCTGCTGCCATGGCTGCTGGTGCGCATCGCCCACACGCGGTCGCGGGAGCTGTTCACGCTCGGGGTTCTGGCCATCGCCCTCGGCATCGCCTGGATCGCCTACTGGCTGTTCCACTCGTTCGCCCTGGGGGCGTTCCTCGCGGGGCTCGTGCTGAACAGCTCGCCGCTGGGGCACAATGCGGCCGAGCGCTCCCTGCCGCTGCGGGACGCCTTCGCCGTGTTGTTCTTCGTCTCGGTCGGCATGCTGTTCGATCCGACCATTCTGGTGCGCGAGCCGCTGGCCGTGCTGGGGGTGCTGGGCATCGTCATCGTCGGCAAGTCGCTGGCGGCCCTGGCCATCACGACGGCCTTCAAACTGGACAGGGCGACCAGCCTGACGGTCGCCGCCGCCCTGGCCCAGATCGGCGAATTTTCCTTCATTCTCGCGGCGGTCAGTGTCCAGTTGGGCGGGATGACGCAGGGGACGCACGACCTGATCCTGGCGGCCGCCCTGCTGTCTATCTCGCTCAATCCGTTCGTCTTCGCCCTGATCGACCGGATGGGGGCGCGGCCCAGACCGCCGCTCAAGGGATCGCCCGAAGGGGTGATCCTGGCCGAAGAAAAGGCCGCCGCCGTGAACCCGGCGACGGCCTGATCGGTCAGATGGAGACGGGCGTCAGAGGACGCCGATCATAGAAGCGACCAGCGGATGACGGACGATATCCTGCTCGGCCAGACGCACCACGGCGATGTCGGGCACGGGCGCCAGCCGCTCGGCCACGTCCGTGAGACCGGAGATGCCGGGCAGCAGGTCGGACTGTTGCGGATCGCCGGTGACCACCATGGTCGAATGCCAGCCCAGTCGCGTGAGCAGCATCTTGAGCTGCACATAGGTGCAGTTCTGGGCCTCGTCGACGACGATGAAGGCGTTGTTCAGCGTGCGGCCGCGCATATAGCCGATGGGGGCGATCTCGATCAGGCCCTCGGCCATCAGCGCCTTGACCCGCTTCATGCTGAGCCGGTCCGAGAGGGCGTCGTAGAGCGGCCGGAGATAGGGAGCGAGCTTGTCCTCCATGTCGCCGGGCAGGAAGCCGATGGATTCGCCCGCTTCGACGGCCGGGCGCGACAGGACGATGCGGCCGATCTTGCCCGCTTCCAGGGCTTCCACGGCCTTGGCCACCGCGAGATAGGTCTTGCCCGTGCCTGCGGGACCGAGGGCCAGCACGAGGTTGTGGTGGTCGATCGCCGTCATCAGTTCAGCCTGACCCTCTGACTTGGGCTTCAGCGTCTTCACATAGGCCTGGTCGCGGTCGTCGTTGGATGGATAGGGCGACCAGCCGGCGTGGGTTGGAAGGCGGCGTACCTTGGAGTCCTCCATGAACTGACGTGAATCGAGCACTCCGTGTTCACGGGATGTCTCGCGGGTCTGACGCTTGATGGCCGCACGCTTGGTCATGGACGCCTCCAGGGCATGGAAGACGACGACGCAGAAAACGCGTCGCCGCGGGGCATGAAAAAAGGCGATGCCGGAAAAGCATCGCCTCGAACGAACACAGGGAAGAGAGAGACAGGGGACGCAACGCATCCGCCCGGGTCGGAAGAAGGGTCAACTTCCAGCGGAATCATCCGCCGAACCGAGCGCACCACGCACAATCCCCGAGGTCTGACCGGACCGGGCTTGATCCGGCTTCCGATCCGGGGCCGAAATGGCGGCCTCGAATCGCACCTACACTCTGAGCCTAACGTGGTTTACGAGAGCTTAAAGCCCTCGATTTTTTGAGAAATGGCGGTGTTCTGATGAATGTTTACGGTCTCGGCGACAAGAAACCACAGCTTCCGCCTGAGGGCGAATACTGGCTGGCGCCGAACGCAACGCTGGTAGGAGACGTGATTCTCAAACCGGGCGCCAGCGTCTGGTTCGGTGCAGTCCTGCGCGGCGACAATGACCCCATCACCATCGGCCGGGACACCAATATCCAGGACGGCAGCGTGCTGCATTCCGATCCCGGCGAACCCCTGACGATCGGCGACGGAGTCACTGTCGGCCATATGGTCATGCTTCACAGCTGCGAGATCGGCGACAACACCCTGATCGGCATCGGCGCCGTGGTGCTGGGGCGTGCGAAGATCGGCAAGAACTGTCTGATCGGGGCCAACACCCTGATTACCGAGGGAAAGGTCATTCCCGACGGCTCGCTGGTCATGGGCCAGCCGGGCAGGGTGGTGCGGGAGTTGGAGCCGGGCCAGATCGAGGCGCTGAAGGCCTCGGCCGCCCACTATGTGCAGAACTGGAAGCGGTACGCGCGCGACCTGGAGGCCTGAACCGGAACGGTCAGGCGATCCGGCGGCCGCCGACGGCGGCGAGCGACAGGGCGGGGCGGGCGGCTTCACCCACGCCGATGGAGACCCGCGCCGTGAGCAGACGGGGTTCGTCGGCGGCGAAGCTCAGGGTGGCCATCGGCGCATAGAGGCCCAGGATGCGGTCCACGGCGCCCGACGGGCCGCGCAGGGGAACCAGCACGATCTCGATCTGGGCCGACAGGAATCCCGCGAGGGCGGCGATGACGACCGGCCGGGCTTCGCGGACAGTCTGGGTCATGGCCGCGGCCACCAAAGGCCGTGAGGCGGTGCGCCAGACGGACAACAGGGCGCGGTCCTTCAGGGATTCGCCATGGAAACCCTCGATCCAGGTCCCGGCCAGGCGGATGACGGCGTCCTCGCCGTTGCGTTCGGCGATGAAGGCGCGCGGCAGACGCAGGCCGAGGGCGTCCGGCTCCAGCGAGGCGCGGTCGGGAATGCCGGCGCGCACGGCGCCCCGGCGGGACAACCCGGTCCAGTGGTCGATCAGGAATTGCGTGTCAGGATGAAACATCGCTCTGGCCTCTGGCCGCAGCGACGCAAGGCCTGCGCCTGTGGCAGGTCCGGGCAAAAGGCAACGGAAATGAAATGCTTTTGCGGTTCAGATGAACGCTGAAGCGACCTGCTGGGTCGCATGGACTTAACTGGAGGTCGGCCCATGCGGGTGCGGATCATGACATGGCTGCCGGCGCTGGCGGGCTTCTTCGCCCTGACGCTGTTCGCCGACAAGGCGGCGGCCCAATGCGGGCCGGTGTGCCCGCCGCCGCCCCCGCCGTGCTGCGAGCCGCCGCGATCGGAAGAGCACACGTCTGAAAGAGTGTA
>NZ_BSOY01000074.1 GCF_030160755.1 Brevundimonas denitrificans
TCGGGCGAGAGCCGCAATGGCTGCGGCCGCCGAGGCGCGCGCCCAGGCCGGCGTCGCTCGCGCGCATGCCGCCCGCGAGATGGCCAATGCGCGGGTGCATATGGCCCAGGGCGCCGAGCAGATGGTCGCCGGGGCGCAGCATATGCGCGAGGAGTCGGCGCGCCTGCGTGATCCGGCGTATCGCGCGACGCAGATCGAGCGGGCGCGGGAACGGGGTGACACCGTCACCGACGCTGAACTGCAGGCCCTGTCGCCGCGTCTCGCCAACCAGGCCGACCAGCTGGAGCGCCGGGCCGTCGAGCTGCGCGAACGCGCCGCCCGCCAGCCGTCCTGATTGAGCGGCGTGTCCGCCCGTTCCGGGGTCGCCGGAGCGGGCGGGCCGTCAGCTGTGTTGGGCGTCCCACCAGCGCACGGCGTCCGCGTCGCGGGCGCTGAGCTCGGGATAGTCGGGGTCGGAGCCGACATCCGGCACGCGCCGCCAGGAGCGGGCGCATTTGGGATGATCCGCGAGGCGGACTTCAACAGTCACCGCTTCGCCGCCGACGATCAGTTCGGCGCCCGACGTGCGGAACACCTCGGCGGCGTCGAGACCTTCGAAAGAGACGAAGGCTGAGGCCGGGCCCGTCACCACGGGCCAGGCGTCGAGCGCGCCGCCGATGGCCTTCTCGCGGCGGGCGGCTTCCAGCGACTCATTGACGACTTCCAGAACCGTCTGGACGCCTGCCCACCGCGCAGCCTCCGCCACATTCCGCCACTCAGCCGGCGTCTCCGGGATCACCCGGGCGCAGTTGGAGCCGCCGTCCGGATAGCGCGTGCCCCAGGCCTCTTCCATGGTGAAGGGCGTCAACGGCGCGAGCCAGGCGGTCAGGCGCATGAAGACCTCATGCATGACGGTGCGGGCCGCGCGGCGGCGGATCGCGTCGGGGCGGTCGCAGTAGAGGCTGTCCTTGCGGATGTCGAAATAGAGGGCCGACAGGTCGTTGGAGCAGAACTCCAGCACCGGGCGGACGACGTCCTGGAAGCGGTATTCGGCGTAGGCCTTGCGGACGTCGCGATCGAGCTCCCACAGCCGGTGCAGGATGAAGGTCTCCAGCGGCGGCATCTGGTCGAGCGGCAGGCGCTCCGCCTCGTCGAAGCCGACCAGGGCGCCGAGCAGGTAGCGGACGGTGTTGCGCAGCTTGCGATAGGCGTCGACCGTGGTCTGCAGGATCTGCTTCCCGATCCGCTGGTCCTCGGCGTAGTCCACCAGGGCGACCCAGAGGCGCAGGATGTCGGCGCCGGATTCCTTGATGACGACGGCGGGGTCGGTGGTGTTGCCCCGCGACTTGGACATCTTCTCCCCGTTCTCGTCCTGGGTGAAGCCGTGGGTCAGGACGGCGTCATAGGGGGCGCGGCCGCGGGTGCCGGCGCCTTCGAGCAGGTTGGACTGGAACCAGCCGCGGTGCTGGTCCGAGCCCTCGAGATACAGGTCGGCGGGCCAGTGCGACGGGCGGTCGCCGGTGTAGCCATGCGCCGGATCGCGCGCCTCCAGGGTGAAGGCGTGGGTGCAGCCGCTGTCGAACCAGACGTCGAGGATGTCCTCGATCTTCTCGTAGCGGGCCGGGTCATGGGCGCCGAGGAAGTCGGCGTCGGGGCGGGTGAACCAGGCGTCGGCGCCGCCTTCGGCCACCGCGGCGGTGATCCGGGCGTCGACTTCGCTGTCGATCAGGGGCTGGCCGGTCTGTTTGTCGACGAACATGGCCAGCGGCGTGCCCCAGGCGCGCTGACGGCTGATCAGCCAGTCGGGCCGGCCCTCGACCATGGAGCGGATGCGGTTGCGCCCGGCCTCGGGGTGGAAGGCGGTCCTGTCGATGGCCTCGAGCGCCCGCTCGCGCAGGGTCCCGTCGTCATCGAGCGGCGCATCCATGCGGATGAACCACTGCGGCGTGTTGCGGAAAATGATCGGCGCCTTGGAACGCCAGCTGTGGGGGTAGGAATGCTCCATCCGGCCCCGGGCCAGCAGGGCGCCGGCCTCGATCAGCTTGTCGATCACGGCGGGGTTGGCGGGACCGAATTTGCCGGTCTTCTTGCCTTCGGTCTCCAGCACCTTGAGGCCGGCGAACAGGGGGACGTGGTCATAGTAGGCGCCGTCGGGATCGACGGTGTCCGGCACCTCGTGATGGCCGTGAGCCTTCCAGACCTCGAAGTCGTCGGCGCCGTGGCCGGGAGCGGTGTGGACGAAGCCCGTGCCGGCGTCGTCGGTGACATGGTCGCCGGCCAGCAGGGGCACGGAGAAGCCGTAGCCTGCCGACAGCTCGGCCAGCGGATGGGCGCATTCCAGGCCCGAGGGGTTGAGGTCGTCGACCCGGGTCCAGGTCGCGATCTTCGCGACCTTGAAGACCTCTTCGGCCAGTTTGTCGGCGACGATCAGCCGGTCGCCCGGTTTGGCCCAGGGCTCGAACTCCAGCCCGGTCTCCATGGCCGTGACCTCATAGAGGCCATAGGCGATCTCGGGGCCGTAGCTGATGGCGCGGTTGGCCGGGATGGTCCAGGGCGTGGTGGTCCAGATCACGACCGAGGGCGTCGCGTGGCGGAAGGCCAGCAGTTCGTCGGGATGGTCATCGGTCGCACCCGTGACAGGGAATTTGACCCAGACGGTCGGGCTGACGTGGTCGTGGTATTCGATCTCGGCGTCGGCCAGGGCGGTGCGCTCGACCGGCGACCACATGACGGGCTTGGAGCCGCGATAGAGCTGGCCGGAGTTCTTGAACTTGTGGAATTCCGCGACGATGGCGGCTTCGGTGGTGAAGTCCATGGTCGCGTAGCGGTGGTCCCAGTCGCCGAGCACGCCCAGCCGCTTGAACTGGTCGCGCTGCACGTCGATCCAGCCGGCGGCGTATTCGCGGCAGGCCTGGCGGAACTCGGCCTTGGAGACCTCGTCCTTGCGCTTGCCCTGGGCGCGGTAGCGTTCCTCGATCTTCCACTCGATCGGCAGGCCGTGGCAGTCCCAGCCGGGGACGTAGTCGACATCGTTTCCGAGCAGGAAGCGGCTGCGGACGACGAAGTCCTTCAGCGTCTTGTTCAGCGCATGGCCGATGTGGATGTCGCCGTTGGCGTAGGGCGGGCCGTCATGCAGGACGTAGAGGGGCGCGCTCTCGGCCTGACGCTGTTTGCGCAGGTCGGAATAGAGGTCGCCCCAGGCCTCGATGATCGCCGGTTCCTTCTGCGGCAGGCCGCCGCGCATGGGGAAGGGCGTCTCGGGCAGGAAGACCGTCTCGCGATAGTCGCGGCCGGAAGGGGTGTCGGAGGCGTCAGCCATGAAGTCTCGTTTCGTGTGTTGAACGTTCGCGTGGATTTCGCTCCGCTATCGCTCGCCGCTCGGCGGCGCTGCTTGAGCGGGGTCCCGACGTGCGCGAGGCGACAGCCCTGCGGCGCTACGCCGGGCGGCTAATCGAAATCGGGCGAAACACGCGGACGGTCATGGTGCGAACGGTCTAGCAGACGGGGAGGGCCGGACGCCACCCCGCGCCGACAGGATCGACGGGTTGGCGGGGGCGCGACTGAGGCTTGCCAGCGCCGGGCCGGGCCGGGATAGTCGGCGCCAGACCGGAGGTTCCCATGCGCCTGTCCCTGATCGCCATCTCCGCCTTCGCCGCGCTGGCCGCCTGTTCCCCGTCAGGGGACGAGGTCGTCGAACCGGCCGATGCGCCGGCCGCCCTGCCGCCGGGACGCCCCGCCATCCATGAGGCGGCGCGGGTCGGGCCCGAGGCATTCGTGCGGGCCCTTTACGCCGTCCACGCCACGCCGGGCGCGAGCATGGGCGAGGCGCCGGCGGCGGGACAGGACCCGATCTACGACCGGATGCTGAACGCCATGATCGGCGCGGACTTCGCCAAGGCGGCGGGCGAGGTTCCGACGCTGAACTATGATCCGATCTGCGACTGTCAGGATAGCGGGGGCTTTACGCTCGATTCCGTGACGGTGACCCAGTCAGGGCCGCAGGCGGCCGAGGCGGCGGTGGTGTTCACCAATATGGGCGAGACGAAGCGGCAGACGCTGAAACTGGTCAAGGAAGGGCCGATGTGGAAGGTCTCGGACGTCCTGGTTCCGGGCCGGCCGGCGCTGACCGAGCAGCTGATGGCCGCCATCAGCTGAGCGCCGCCCGCGCCGCCGCAGCGTCGGCGTCGATCTGGACCTTGAGGGCGACCAGGCTTTCGAAATTCATCTCGCCGCGCAGGAAGGCGACCAGATCGGTCTCGACCGTCCGGCCGTAGAGGTCCTCGTCGAAGTCGAACAGCCAGACTTCGAGCAGGGGTTCGTCGAGGGCGTACATGGGCCGCACGCCCAGGCTGGCGACGCCGTCGACGAGGCGGCCGTCGGGTAGGCGGGTGCGGGTGGCGTAGATGCCGAAGGCGGGCCGCATATAGTCGCCCATGCGGACATTGGCGGTCGGGACGCCGATGGTGCGGCCGCGCTTGTCGCCGTGGATGACCTCGCCCTCGATGGCGAAGGGACGGCCCAGGATGGCGGCGGCGCGCGGCATATCGCCGGCCTTGAGCGCCTCGCGGACCCCGGAAGAGGAGAGTTTCAGCCCGTCCGGATCGTCGACGCGGTCGACGACGGTGACGCCGAAGCCCAGCGTCTCGCCCTCGCGGCGCAGGCCCTCGGCGGAGCCGGTGCGGCCCTTGCCATAGGTGAAGTCGAAGCCGACGGCGGCATGGGCGATCCCGAGTCCGTCGCGCAGAACCTCGCGGGCGAAGGTCTCGTCGGTCATGGCGGCCATGCCGGCGTCGAAGGGCAGGAGATAGAGCCGGTCGACGCCGAGCGGGGCCAGGGCGCGCGCCATCTGGGCGCGGGTCATCAGGCGGAAGGGGGCGGCGTCCGGCTGGAACCAGCGGCGGGGGTGGGGATCGAAACTGACCACGGCCAGGGGCGCGCCGAGGCGGTCGGCGGCGGCGCGGGCCTGGGCGATGACCGCCTGATGGCCGCGATGGACGCCGTCGAAGGCGCCGATGGCGACGGCCGCGCCGCGCTGCCGCTCGGGCAGGTCGCGCCAGTCGGAGACGATCTCGACCAAGTCAGTCCTTCGCGGGGCGCCGGCGGCGGGGAACGCGGACCAGGGCGACCCCGTCCATGACCCGCTTGCCGTCGACGAAGCCCTCGCAGTCCAGTTCGACGCGGGCGCTTTCCGGATCGACGGATTTGACGCTGACGCGGACCAGAACGGTTTCGCCGATCCGCACCGGCATGTGGAAGCCCAGGGTCTGGGACAGATAGATGGCCCCGGCGCCGGGCAGGATGGTGCCGACGACGGCCGAGCCGAAAGAGGCCGTCAGCAGGCCGTGGGCGATGCGGCCGCGATAGGCGGTTTTCGAGGCGAAGGCCTCGTCCATATGGACCGGGTTGAAGTCGTCCGAGGCCTCGGCGAACTGCTGGATGCGCTGTTCCGTGACGAGGATTTGCGTCTCCGCCGTCATGCCGACGTGGAGTTCCTCGAGGATGTAGCCGCCGGAGGGGTGTTTCGTGACAATTTCGGTCATGGCCCGGCCTTAGCGCGATTTGCCTTTGAGCGGGCCATTTTTTGGATTCAGGCCGAAGCGACCTGAAGCAACAATGGCCGTGGTCACCACGCCAGATCGAGCGCGGCGTAGCGGGCGTACGTTGTCTCGGCCTTGAGGAGGTCGGCGGCGCGGGCCGGATCGAGGCGGCCGTGGGGGCCGCGCGCGGCGTCGCCGTGGATGCCCTGGGCGATGAAGAGACAGTCGAGCGCCTGACGATTGGCGCCCAGAACGTCGGTGACCACGCCGTCGCCGATACACAGCACGCGGGAGCGATCGACCGGGCGGCCGAGCAGCCGCTCGCCCTCGGCCAGGGCCAGGCCGTAGATGGGGTCGAAGGGTTTGCCGGCCATGGTGACCCGGCCGCCGAGGCTTTCGTACAGGTCGGCGAGGGCGCCGCCGCAATAGATCAGCCGGTCGCCGCGCTGGACCACCCGGTCGGGATTGGCGCAGATCAGTTCGAGTCCGCGGGCGGCACCGGCGGACAGGCGTTCGCGATAGTCCTCGGGCGTCTCGGTCTCGTCATCGACCGGGCCGGTGACGGAGATGAAGACGGCGTCGGCGGCGCCGTCGGCGATCTCCAGGCCGAGGCCGTCATAGAGGGGCCAGTCGCGGTCGGGGCCGATGATCCAGGCGGGACCGGGCGCGCGTTGCGCCAGTTCGTGCCGGGTGGCGTCGCCCGAGGTGACGACGGCGCGCCAGGAGTCCCGCGGCACATCCAGGGCGTCGAGCTGGACGACCACGCCGGGCGCTGGCCGCGGCGAGTTGGAGATCAGGATGACGTGCCCATGGTCACGGTTGAACCGGCTGAGGGCCTCGCAGGCCCCGGGCCAGCTTTCGCGGCCGTTGTGGATCACACCCCAGACGTCGCAGAGCAGCAGGTCATAGTCGGCGGCGATGTCGGACAGGCCGGAAAGGGCGTGGGGGAGGGTCATTCAGGGCTGATAGCCTTTCGGAGGGGGGCGGTGAAGCGTCTCCCTCCCCTTCATGGGCGGGGGGTCGCGAAGCGACCGGGTGGGGAGGTGTGAAGCCGGGCGCGGTCCGTGCGGGACTGGCGTTCCCCACCCGGGCTCGCCGTCCCTCCCCATGAAGGGGAGGGAGAACGACAGCGCGGGACCCATCGCCGCTGCGCATCTCTTCGCGCGGAATGACGACAGCAGGAGAGGAACACCCCCGTCCGCCCGGCGTTCGACCTGCGGGGCCAGAGGGAGAGACGGCATGCGTTCGATTCTGACAATGACCACGGTGGCGGCCTGCGGGCTGGTGCTGACGGGGTGCGCGACGATGCGCGACGACTACGCCTCGGCCTGCGAGCGGGACTACGCGCGGAACCGGGAGTTTGCGACGGGCGCCGGCGCGGCGCTGGGCGCGGCGGTCGGGGCGGCGGTGGCCGGCCGCGACAACCGCGAGGAGGGGGCCGCCATCGGCGCCATCGCCGGGGCCCTGATCGGCCGCGAGCTGTCCGAGGAGGAGGATCCCTGCGGCTACGGCTTCGGCGGCTACAACCGCGATTACCGCTACGGCCGCGAGCGGGTCTATTGGCGGGAAGACGGGCGGCGCTGGTAGGCGTTCACTCGAAGCGGAGGCCGACTTCGTCCCCGGACTGCCAGGCCACGACGCAGGGGCGATCGACCGAGGCGATCCGCAGGGTCAGCGGACCCGTGATCTGAACACCGGTGGCGGCGGTCAGCCTGACCTTGGCGCCGCCGTCGGTGAGGTTGCGGATCACGACGTCGGCGCACTCCCGATGCATGCCGTGCAGAATCTGGCCGCGCATGGCCACGCGGGGCCGCGGGCGCCGGCGAGCGTCGGCAGTGGGGGCGTCGGGGGCGGTCATGACCTTGGCAGTGTAAGGGAGACGGTCGGGGGAGGGGTTAAGAGGTGGGTTACCTTCTCCCCTCGAAGGCTAAGGAAGGCGTCGGTGGGCGATGTATCACAACGATCGCCAGCGTTCCCTCTCCCTACCCGAACCGCCGCCTCTGATCCGCGCTGCGCAGGGTCGAGCGGATGAAGTCGGCGGGCGGGTCGGTCTCGGCCAGCACCGCTTCCTTGATGGCGCGGGGTTCGCCGAAGAGGTGGCCCTGGCCCATGGAGATGTCGAGTTCGAGGATGTCGACGATCTGGCGCTCGCTCTCGCATTTCTCGGCGATCAGCTCGATGCCGTAGCGGCGGGTCAGGCCGGCGAAGTCGGCGGCGGAGATGTCGCGCAGACTGGGCAGAGCCGAGGCGCCGTCGAGGTCGAGCAGCTGTTCGATCAGGAGATCGGCCGCCACCTTCATGAACTTGACGTCGGACCGCTGCAGGTCGGCGAAGTCGAGGTCGAGGGTCTGGACCTTGTCGATCGAGAAGCGGAAGCCGAGGTCGGCCAGCTTGGCCATGTTGCGGGCCTCGACCGCGCCGCGGGCGTCGAAATTGGCCTGGCCGAGTTCGAAGATCAGGGCCTGGTTGAGGTCGCGGTTCTCGCTGAGGAAGTCGAGGAACTGGGGGAAGAAGGTCTCGTCGCCGAGCGAGGACAGGGCGACGTTGCAGAAGACGCCGACCTTGCGGTCCTGACGGGCCAGGCGGCGGACGATCTGGGCGCAGCGGAACAGCAGCAGGTTGTCGATGGCCGGGACCAGGCCCTCGCCCTCGGCGACCGACAGGTATTCGGCCGGCATCATGATGCGGTCGTCGGAGGCGCGCAGGCGGGTGAAGCTTTCGTAGAAGATGGTCCGGCGCTGGGGCAGGGAGACGACGGGCTGGAGGTAGAGATCGACGCGGTTCTCGGCCAGGGCCTCGTGGATGGTGGCCAGCAGGACATTGGATTGTTCGCGGTGGCGGGCCTCATAGGGATTGGTCGGCTCCGGCTGGGCCGCGCGATGTTCGAGGGTCTCGCTCATCTGCTGGATCAGGGTCTCCAGCATGCGGACCTCGCCCGACAGGGCTTCGTTGGAGGTCACCGCGCCGGACTCGATGGCCTGGGCCAGTTCGGTCAGGGCGCCCTGGGTCGACTCCATGGCGTCGGCCAGCAGACGGTGGGCCTCGCGGACCTGCTCAATCTCGTTGCGCAGCGCGATCTTGTCGGCGCGGCCGGTGATGCCGACGTGGACTGCGACCATCAGGCCCATGGTGGCGATAGCGCCCGCGGCGCCCGCGCCGGCGCCGAGACCCGCGCGCCACACGAAGGCGCCGACCGTCAGGGCCAGGAAGAGGTAGCCGAAGAACAGAAAGCCCTGGGTGAGTGCGCGCATTGGAAACGGATGGTCCGTCTTCCTGGATGGAATCGCTTGAGTATCGGGGTATCACGGCAAATCGCCTAGGCTTCCCGCACGAATTCTCCCCACTCTTCGAGGTTAACGATGGAATTGTTCGATCTGAGCGGCAAGGTCGCGATCATCACCGGCTCCTCCAGGGGGATCGGCAAGGCCATCGCCGAGCGGATGGCCGAGCACGGCGCCCGGGTGGTGATCAGTTCGCGCAAGCCGGGGCCGTGCGACGAGGTCGCTTCGGCGATCAACGCCAAATACGGCGAGGGCCGGGCCATCGCCATTCCGGCCAACATCGCCTCGAAGGAAGACCTGCAACGGCTGGTGGACGAGACCAACGCCGCCTTCGGCAAGATCGACATTCTGGTCTGCAACGCGGCGACCAACCCCTATGCGGGGCCGATGGCGGGGATCAATGACGAGCAGTTCAGCAAGATCCTGCAGAACAACGTGGTGTCCAACCACTGGCTGATCCAGATGGTCGCGCCGCAGATGCTTGAGCGGCGTGACGGATCGGTGATCATCGTCTCGTCGATCGGCGGGCTGCGGGGCAATGCGCTGATCGGCGCCTACAACATCTCCAAGGCGGCGGACATGCAGCTGGCCCGCAATCTGGCGGTCGAGTGGGGGCCGTCGAACGTGCGGGTCAACTGTATCGCGCCCGGCCTGGTGCAGACCGACTTCGCCAAATATCTGTGGGAGAACCCGGAGCTGCTGAAGCAGGTCACGGATCCGGCGCCGCTGAAGCGCATCGGCCAGCCGGATGAGATCGCGGGGGCGGCGGTCTATCTGGCCGCGCCGGCCTCCAGCTACATGACCGGCCAGACGCTGGTGGTGGACGGCGGGATCACCATTGCCTGGTGACGAGCCCAAACGGGTGAGCTTCCGCCAGGATCTGATCTGGCGGCTGGAGGCTGCGGCCTTCGCGGGATTCATCGGCCTGATGCGGCTGCTCGGCGTGGAGCGGGCGTCGGCCCTGGGCGGCTGGCTGCTGCGGACGCTGGGTCCGAGGACGGGCACCCAGCGCACGGTGATGCGGAACCTGCGCATCGCCTTTCCCGACATGCCCCAGGCCGAGCGCGAGGCGCTGGCCCTGGCGCAGTGGGAGCAGACGGGCCGGGCCTTCGCCGAGACGGCGGTGATGGACATTCTGGTCAAACAGGGCCGGATCGAGGTGGTCGGGCTTGAGCGGCTGCACGCCATTCGGGACAGCGGAAAACCGGTGGTCTTCGTGGGCGGCCATTTCGCCAATATCGAGACCCTGGCGGCGACCATCACCGGCTCGGGCGTGCCGTGCCAGATCACCTATCGTGCGGCCAACAACCCCTATGTCGACGCCCAGATCATCGCGGCGCGGGCGCGGTACGGGGTGAAGCTGTTCGCGCCCAAGGGCGGGGACGGGGCGCGGGAGCTGCTGGCGGGCATGGCGCGCGGCGAGTCCGTGGCCCTGATGAACGACCAGAAATTCTCGGAGGGGCCGGAGGTGACCTTCTTCGGCCAGCCGGTCAACGCCGCGCCCGGACCCAGCCGGCTGGCGCTGCGCTTCGGAACGGTGCTGCAGCCGATGTCGGTGGTGCGGCTGCCGGGGGTGCGGTTCCGGCTGACCGTCTATGACCCCATTGAGCTGACGCCGACCGGCGACCGCCAGGCCGACATCGTGCGCGGCGTGCAGGCGATCACCCGCTTCATCGAGGATCGGGTGCGCGAGAGTCCGGTCGACTGGTTCTGGGTCCACAAGCGGTGGCCCGACCGGGTCTATGCCGCGCTGGAGTCGCCCTTGGCCTGATCCGAGGCGCGGCGCAGCGGCCCCTTGTAGTTCGACGCGGTGGACCGACGCCGGTCGGGGCCGAAATAGCCCTCGGTCTTCACGAACGGGCGCGGCTTGAAGATCACCGCCTGGATGCGGTCGAGGATGGCCTTGGCAGTGATCGGCTTGACCACGAACTCCGTCACCCCGGCGTCGCGCGCCTCATAGACGCGGCTCTTCTCCGAATGTCCGGTCATCATGATGATCGGCAGATAGGGATTGACGCTGTCCGGGCTGTTGCGGACCAGGCGGGTGAACTCCACCCCGTCCAGCGGAAACATGTTGAAGTCGACGATGGCCAGGTCGATCGCCTGCTCGCGCAGCATTTCGAGCCCGGCGGCGCCGTCGGCGGCCTCACGCACCTTGCGCACGCCGGCCGACTGCAACACGGCGGACGTAATCGCCCGCATGTGCTGGTTGTCGTCGACCAGCAGAACCTGGAGTGCCTGGAGAGAGGACATGAGTCGGGGCCGTGCCGGAATCGGCGGGAGAGCGGTCAATTTACGGAGCGAATCGCTATCCGTCCATGACCGATCATTGTTCAGTCAGAGGGGTAACCGGTTACGCACTTTCAGGTTTTCACCAGCAGCGACGGATCGAGGTTGCGGTCGCGCCACTTCATGCGCCAGCACAGGTGCGGACCCGTGGCCCGGCCGGTCATGCCGACGCGCCCGATCGGGTCGCCGCGCCTCAAATCCTGGCCCGCCGCGACATCGAGCCGGGACTGGTGGAGGTAGGCGGTGATCAACCCCTGGCCGTGGTCGATCAGGATCAGCCCGCCCTCGAAATGCAGCCCGGGCTGGGCCAGCGCGACACGGCCGGCGGCCGGCGCGCGGATCACCGTCCCCTGCGGCGCCGCCAGATCGATGCCGTAGTGGGGCCGCGCCGGCGTGCCGTTGAGGACCCGCTGGCTGCCCCAGCGGCTGGTGACGCGGAAGCCCTCCAGCGGCCAGTCGAAGCCGTCGCGGAAATGGTCGGCGTCGATGCGGCTGGCGAACCCCTCGGTCTTGAGCACGATCTCCTGCTGGATGCGGGCCAGCAGTTCGGGGTCGGAGGGCTCGACGGTGGAAGGCGGCAGGCCGTTGACGCTGGTGCTGGGAAACTGGCCGCGGGCGATGTCGAGGGTGCGGCGGGCGGTGCGGCCGTCGAGCCGGGCCTCGATCTGGACGCTGCCGGCCGCGTCGCGGTCGAAGCCGATGATGAACCAGCCGTCGGCCGAGGCGGCGGTGAGGGATTCTCCGTCGATGAAGACCAGGGCGCGGGGCCAGGTCCGGCCCAGGGCATGGCCGCCCTGGACGAAACGGCCGGTGAGGCTCAGACCCTCGTCATCCCGCGCGTGCGCCGCACCGGCGGCGATCAGGGCGCCGGAGCCCAGAACGACACCCCGGCGGTTCAGGATCACGCGACCTGGCCCAGTCGCTGGAAGGCTTCGTCGGGACCGGCATAGGCCTCCTGAAGACTGACCGACCAGTAGCGCAGCGTCTCCAGCGGGATGGACTTGCCGCTGACCGCGCAGGTGACGAAGCGGCCCGGCTTGAGCACGGCGTATTCGCCGTCGCCATAGTGGAGGGTCGCCTTGGCCGTCTGGGTCCTGGACATGGACGCAGGCTAGCGTGGCCTTGGACGGGGCGCTACGGCTTTCGCGTTCAGAACAGATCGCCCTGGCCGGGCGGCGGGACCCTGGCGCGAGGCGGGGCAGCCGGCGCCTTCTGCAGCGGCGGCGGGGCCTCGCCCCCGTCGATCCGCGCGCCGCGCGATCCATCGGCGAAGACGAGCCGGACCGCCTGACCGTCGTGAAGGGCGGCGGCG
>NZ_BSOY01000075.1 GCF_030160755.1 Brevundimonas denitrificans
CGCCGCCATCCGCGAAGGCCTGGCCCGCAGCCGCGCCCGCGACGCCGCCGCCGGCCGGTCGCTCTACGGCCCGCACCGCTCCGACCTGACCGCCCTGCATCGCGCCAAGAACCGCCCCGCCGCCGAGGGCTCCTCGGGCGAGCAGAAGGCGCTGGTGCTCAACCTGATCCTCGCCCAGATCACCCGCCTGTCCGACCAGCCGGCCCCGCCGGTGCTGCTGCTCGACGAGGCCCCGGCCCACCTCGACACGGCCCGCCGCGCCGCCCTGTTCGACGAGATCGAGGCCCTCGGCCTGCAGGCCTTCCTGACCGGCACCGAGGCGGAACTGTTCGCGCCGTTGCGGGGGAGGGCGCAGTTCGTGCGGGTGGAGGGCGGGGCGCTGACGGTGGAGTAGCTGGCTCGTCTCCTCCCTGTTCGCGCAGCGAATGGGGAGGGGGACCATGCGAAGCATGGTGGAGGGGCGCCCGCCGCGCCGCCGTCCTCCCCCTCCGTCGCGGCGCGAAGCCGCGCCGCGCCACCTCCCCATCGCTGCGCGACAGGGAGGAGACGGAATGTGCGGACACCGCCCCGAAAACAGTGCCTTCTCGCCCCGTGTCTTCTCGCCCCTGCGCGACCCCGACCCGACCTTTTCGACCCTCCCGGACCACCCGATTGGATCCCATTGCACGGCCTGCGACCGTTCCTGACGCAGGCGCGTGCTTTCTATGCTCTGTCCACTCTGGGCGGGTCTTTGACAGGGTTCATCCACATCGCCGCCGCGCCCCGAAGGCCGGTTCCGGGGCCGCTCCCGGACGTCTCCGGGAATCGCTGGACAGGGGCCGCATTTCTTCCCGCGGAACACACCACTCCCGCCCCTCACGCAACGCCGCTTTTCCTCGCAATTCCGCCCCGATTTCCTATATGTTGAGGGCCTCGGCGCGACCCGGATTCGCGCCCTGAAAACCGTCCGTTCAAGGCGGCCCCGCCGCCGCCTTCACAGGCCCTCCCCGAGGGCGTTTCACCGACCGAATATATGACCGAGAACACCGAGACCGCGCGCAACGTCGACACCGCCGAAGAGGCCGCCTACGGCGCCGATTCCATCAAGGTCCTCAAGGGCCTGGACGCGGTGCGCAAACGCCCCGGCATGTATATCGGCGACACCGACGACGGCTCGGGCCTGCACCACATGGTCTATGAGGTGGTCGACAACGCCATCGACGAGGCCCTCGCCGGCCACGCCGACCTCGTCCAGGTCATCCTCAACGCCGACGGTTCGGTGACCGTCACCGACAACGGCCGCGGCATCCCCACCGACATCCACGAGGGCGAGGGCGTCTCGGCGGCCGAGGTCATCATGACCCAGCTCCACGCCGGCGGTAAGTTCGACCAGAATTCCTACAAGGTCTCGGGCGGCCTGCACGGCGTCGGCGTCTCCGTCGTCAACGCGCTCTCGGACTGGCTGAAGCTGGTCATCTACCGCAACGGCAAACGCCACGAGATGAAGTTCGCCCGCGGCGACACCGTCGAAAGCCTCAAGGTCACCGGCGACGCGCCGATGCGCGACAACGGCAAGGTCCTGTCGGGCACCGAGGTCACCTTCTACCCGTCGGTCACCACCTTCGCCCACATCGACTTCGACCTGAAGACGCTCGAGCATCGCCTGCGCGAGCTGGCCTTCCTCAACTCCGGCGTGGTCATCAAGCTGCAGGACCATCGCGGGGCCGAGAAGTTCGAGGAGATCCTGCACTACGAGGGCGGGGTCGAGGCCTTCGTGCGCCACCTGGACAAGTCCAAGACGCCCATCCTCAAGGACGTCATCGTCATCCGCGGCAAGAAGGAAGGGATCGAGATCGATCTCGCCCTGTGGTGGAACGACAGCTACCACGAGACCATGCTGTGCTTCACCAACAACATCCCCCAGCGGGATGGAGGCACCCACCTGTCGGCCTTCCGCGCCAGCCTGACCCGCGTCATGGGCGGCTATATCGACGCCGCCGGCGCCGCGAAGAAGGAAAAGGTTTCGGTCTCGGGCGAGGACGCCCGCGAGGGCCTGACCTGCGTCCTCTCGGTCAAGGTGCCGGACCCAAAATTCTCGTCCCAGACCAAGGACAAGCTGGTCTCGTCCGAGGTCCGTCCGGCCGTCGAGGGCCTGTGCTCCGAAGGCCTGTCGACCTGGTTCGAGGAACATCCGGTCGAGGCGAAACTGGTCGTGGCCAAGATCATCGAGGCCGCCGCCGCCCGCGAGGCCGCGCGCAAGGCCCGCGACCTGACCCGGCGCAAGACCTCGATGGACATGGCCTCCCTGCCCGGCAAGCTGGCTGACTGTCAGGAACGCGATCCGGCCAAGTCCGAACTGTTCATCGTCGAGGGCGATTCCGCCGGCGGCTCGGCCAAACAGGCCCGCAACCGCGAGAACCAGGCTGTCCTGCCCCTGCGCGGCAAGATCCTCAATGTCGAGCGTGCGCGCTTCGACCGGATGCTGTCATCCGAACTGATCGGGACGCTGATCCTCGCGCTCGGCACCGGCATCGGCCGCGACGACTTCAACGCCGACAAGCTGCGCTATCACAAGATCATCCTGATGGCCGACGCCGACGTCGACGGCGCCCACATCCGGACCCTGCTGCTGACCTTCTTTTATCGGCAGATGCCCGAGCTGATCGAGCGCGGCCACGTCTATATCGCCCAGCCGCCGCTCTACAAGGTCGCCAAGGGCAAGCAGTCCCGCTACCTCAAGGACCAGGCCGAGATGGACTCCTACCTCATCGAGGAGGGCTCATCCGAGGCCGAGCTGGACCTGCCGACCGGCGAGCGCCGCACCGGCCTGGATCTGCAGGCGCTGGTGCGTGAGGCCAAGGCCTTCAAGGCCGGCGTCGATCGCCTGTCGCAACGCGCCCCGGCCTTCGCCATCGAACAGTCGGCCCTCGCCGGCCTGTTCGACGAGGAGGCCGCCGATCCGGCGAAGGCCGCCGCCCGCCTCAATCTCTACGCCGAGGAAGGCGATGGCGACTGGACCGGCCAACCGGGCGCGCAAGGGGCCGTGGCCTTCGAACGCGTGCGCCGCGCCGTCACCGAACGCATCGTGCTGGAAGAGGCCCTGATCCGCTCGCTGGACGCCCGCCGTCTCGCCGAACGCTCGGCCGCCTTCGAGGGCCTGTTCGACAGGCCCGCCGTCTTCCGCCGCAAGGACAAGGCCGTCACCGTCCGCGGGCCGCTCGACCTGCTCGAGGCGGTCCTCGACGCCGGCAAGAAGGGCATCGCCATCCAGCGCTACAAGGGCCTGGGCGAGATGAACCCTGAACAGCTGTGGGAGACCACGCTCGACGTCAACGCCCGCACCCTGCTGAAGGTGCAGGTCGAGCATCAGGAGGACGCGTCCGACCTGTTCGCCAAGCTGATGGGCGACGTGGTCGAGCCGCGCCGTGAGTTCATCCAGGCCAACGCCCTCGACGCGGCGGTCGACGCCTGACGATCAGGTCGAGGGGGGCCTCGCCTCGACAAACGCCCTGATCGTCGGCCAGTGGGGCGGATTGGCCCGCACGCCGTCGCAGGCGATCTCCTTCAGAATGCCCGGGATCGTCCCGTCGCGGGCGTTCAACCAGTCGCTCTCGTCCGGATATCGGCCCGACTCGACGCCGTCGGCGCCGTACTCGACCGACAGGGTGCTGCGCCACTGCTTCGGTCCGCAGCGGAACTCATAGGTGTCGACGGTGTGGCTCAGGTCCCCGGCCTCGCCCCGCAGCGGCACGATGGCCAACTGGACGCGGGTGATGTCGCCCTCCACCACGATGCTGTCGACGTCGGCCATATAGGCCGAGTTGGCGCTGCGCGAGAACGCGTGCCAGGTTTCGGCCGCCGCCGGCGTCGCAAATCCCAGAATCGCCAGCCCCGCCAGTATGACTCTCATGATGATCTCCCCGGTTCCCCCGACGCCATGATGCGCCGCTGAACGGCTTTGGCAAGAGCGCCCGTCAGGCCGCCCGACGGAGCCCCGCCGGCGTCGCCAGCAGCGGCTCAAGCAGCCATTGCGCCAGATGCCGCACCACCGGCACGGCGACCCCGTCGCCGGTCAGATGGCAGGCGGCGCTGTATGAGCCGGGCAGATTGTAGCTGTCGGGCAATCCCATCAGCCGCGCCGTCTCACGCGCCGACATCAGCCGGGACCGGACGCGCCCGCCCTCGACCACCAGCAGGGTCTGACGGCTCGACCCGCCGCCCGGAGTCCGCAGGCAGCCGGCGACGTCGAACCGCACCTCCGCGCGCTGGACACGCCCGCCCGCCGCATCGCGACGCGTCCGCCGGTACAGCCCCCCGACGCAGCGCTCGCCCGTCCGCCGCGCCGCCTCGACCTTGGCCAGATTCTTCGGCGACATCAGCGTCAGCAGCCGTTTCGTTTCCGCGGCCGAATGCCAGCGGACGCCCGACGGCGCGGTTTCGATCACCGATCCCAGGCTCGCATTCGAAACGCCGGGTTCCGGCAGCCGCCACCAGACCATCCGGCCCTGCAACTCGCCCGGCAGCCGCTCGACCGCGCGGCGCAGGGCCGGTGTATGAAACGGCCCCCCGGCCGCGGGCGTCGTCAGGGCCGGGTCGAGGATCGCGTCCTCGCGCACGCCGATCACGAACAGCCGCGGCCGGGACTGCGGCAGGAACCGGTCGGCATTGATGACCAGGGCCCCGCACCCGTAGCCGGCGTCGGCATAGGTCCGGCAGATGACCTCGAAATCCCGCCCTCCGTGCGAGGTCAGGGCGCCGCAGACATTCTCGACGGCCACGATCCGCGGCGCCCGACCGTCGTCCGCCAGCGCGCGCGCCAGACTCCAGAAGTCGTGAAATGTCCCGGACCGCTTGCCGCCCAGTCCCGCGCCGGCTCCCGCCAGCGACAGGTCCTGGCAGGGAAACGAGCCCCACATCAGGTCCGCCGTTCCGGGCAGATCGGCCGCCGTCAGGCCCGCGATATCGCCGACGCGCAGTCCGGCGTCGCCCCAGTTGGCGCGATAGGCCGCGGCCTTGGCCGGATCGAAGTCATTGGCGAACAGGCAGCGCCAGGTCTCGCCCAGACCCGCGCGGACCATGCCGCCGCCGGCGAAGAACTCGTAATAGCCCCCCGGCGCGGACTCTCTGACGGACGATTCGGCCATTCCGGGACGCTGACCCGGCGGCGGGCGGAAGTCCACAGACGCTCCGACGCCGGAAAAGTCTCAGGTCGCTAAAGCTTGGGAAAGGGTCGGCGGGCCATGGTCGGCGGTCACCACGGAATCGACATGCCCTCAGCGAAGCTTGTTCTCGTCGCCGTACTGCTTTTCGTGCTCGCCATCCCCGGCGGTGCGGAGGCTGCGACCCAGTCCCGCGAGAGCCGCGTCGAGCTGGCCGAGCGCGTCGAACAACGGGCCGCCGCCACCAGCTTTCCGGCGCTTGAAGCCTTCGGTGAATCCGCCCTGACCCACTCGGGCCGCGAAGGCCTGAACCGGCTCTACCACGTCATGTGGATCACGCTGAACCAGGGCGATTTCGAGCGGGCCACGGTCTGGAACAACCGCCTCGCCGCCGCCGCCCTGGCGCGCCGGGACGAACGGTACCAGATGATCGCCCGGCTCAACGCCCTGACCATCCGCTACGACAGCGGCGACAACGCCGCCGCGGCGGAGATGAGCCAGATCGCCCGCACCACCGCGGACTGGTTCGTCAAGGCGCACGCCATGCGCCTCAGCGCCCTGGCGCTGATGGATCAGGACCGCATCGGCGAGGCGCTCCGCCTGCTGACCGCGGCCGACGCCGACATTCCCGATGACGCGCCCTATGCCGACACCGCCCGGGCCGGACTGTGGGAAGTGACGGGCATGGGCCTCATGAAGCTGAACGATATCGAGGGGGCGACCACGGCCTTTCGCCGCTTCGAGATCGACTTCTCCAACCCCGCCTATCCCCGGCCCGATTTCGACGCCCTCTACAACCTGACGCGCCTGTCGGTCCAGGTCGGCGATCAGGAACTGGCCAACCAGCTCTATGCCGCTCACCACCGGCTGTCCGTGCGGGCCGGGCTGGAGAGCCTCATGGTCTATGACGCCAACCTGTGCGCCATGGTGGCCGACGGCGGCGGCGACTCGCGCGGCGTCCTGAACTGCCTCTCGCCCTATGGGGCCGATCTCGGCGCGGCGGGCTTTTTGGCTCCGCAGATGCTGCCGTCGCGGGCCCTCGCCTATGCGCGGACCGGCCAGCTCGGCCTCGCACGCCGCGATCTCGCGGAAATCCGACGCCGGGAAGCCGCCGGCCTGTTCCGCGAGGAGGGCTTTTCGGAAGTCCCGCGCGTCGAGGCCGCCCTGCTGTTCGCCGAAGGTCGGACCCGCGAGGCCTTCCAGCGGCTCGAGGCCTATTACAAGGCGCGTGAGGTCCAGGGCGCGCGCCGGTTCAGCGCCGGCATCGGACAGGTCACGGGCGACATGCAGGAACAGCTGGCCGAGCGCCGCCGGCAGCTCGACACGGCCCGGACCAACACCCGGCTGCAGAAGGACGTCATCAGCTCCCAACGGTGGATCGTCGGCATCGCCGTGGTCTTCATCCTCACGGCCGCGGGCCTGCTGGTCTGGCAGTGGCGCTCGGCCGGGCACCTGCGTCTGGCCCGTCGGGCCGCCGAGGAGGCCAGCCGGTCGAAGAGCGACTTCCTCGCCAACATGAGCCACGAGATCCGCACCCCCCTGAACGGGGTGGTCGCGATGGCCGACGCCCTGGCCCGAAGCGATCTGGGTCCGCGCGAACGCGAGATGGTCGATATCGTCCGGTCTTCCAGCGACACGCTCGAACGCCTGCTCTCGGACATTCTCGACACGGCCAAGATCGAGTCCGGCCAGATCATGATCGAACCGGCGCCGTTCCATCTGGCCGACGTCGTGCGCGAGACGGCCGCCCTGTGGCGGCCCAAGGCTGAGGACAAGGGCGTCGCCCTGGTGATCGAGATTGCGCCCGGGGCGGAGCGGCGGGTCCATGGCGATGTGGTGCGCATCCGCCAGATTCTGACCAATCTGGTCAGCAACGCGCTGAAATTCACGGCGGAGGGCGAGGTCCGGCTGAGCGTCGAGGATGGTGCCGACGACCGTGTCCGTTTCACCGTGACAGACACCGGCGTCGGCTTTGAACCGGACCAGAAGGCCCGCATCTTCGGGCGTTTTCATCAGGCTGACGGCTCGATCACACGTCGGTTCGGCGGCACGGGCCTTGGCCTGACCATCTCGCGCGAGCTGGCCGAACTGATGGGCGGCGGCCTCGATTGCGACAGCGAGCCGGGCGTCGGCTCCCGGTTCTGGTTCGAGGCGCCCTTGCCGCTGGCGGCTGCCGAGCAGGCCGTCGAAGCGCCTGTGTCGGAGACCGGGTCCGATGCGGTCCCGCTGCGGATTCTGCTGGCGGACGATCACCCGGCCAACCGCAAGGTCATCGAGGTCCTGCTGTCGGGCGCCAGCGCCGATCTCGTCTGCGTCGTGGACGGCAGCGAGGCCGTGGAGGCCTTCAGGGGCGGCGGCTTCGATCTGGTCCTGATGGACATGCAGATGCCGGTGATGGACGGCCTGACCGCCACCGCCGAAATCCGCGCCGTCGAGCAGCAGCGCGGCTGGGGCCGTACGCCGGTGCTGATGCTGACCGCCAACGCCATGCCCGAGCATATCGAGGCGGGCCGCAAGGCCGGCGCGGACGGCCACCTCGCCAAGCCGGTGACCATGGCCACGCTGTTTGCCGGCATAGACCAGGTTCTGACCGCCGCGACGCCGGAACTCGACGCCGAGGCGGCCTGACCGTCAGGCGCTCGTGACGTGGGCGCGGCAGGTCATCAGCGGCTGGATGCGCCGCCCGAAATCCTCGATCCCCTGCTCGAAATCGTCGAAGGTCAGCAGCACCCCGGCCGTGTCCGGCACCGTCGCCACCTCGTCCAGCATCCGGGCGATCGAGGCGTGCGAGCCGACCAGGGTGCCCATGTTCAGGTTCACCGCCGCCTTCTCGGCGGCCAGCTGCTTCGTGTTGGTGTCTTCTGACGTATTGCCGGACGCCTGGCCGACCAGCCAGGCCACGGCCTCCTTGTCGACACCGTCCCGGTAGCGCTCCCACTTGGCCATGGCCGCCTCATCGGTCTCGTCGGCGATGACCATGAACAGGATGTAGGCGCTGACGTCCCGGCCGGTCTTTTCCCTGGCCGCCCGCAGCCGCTCGTTGACGTCGGCGAAGGCGGTGGGGGTGTTGGTCCCCTTGCCGAGGGCGAAGCTGTAGTCCGCATATTGCGCCGTAAAGGCCAGGCCCTCGGTGCTCGAGCCGGCGCAGATCAGCTTGGTGTCCGTCGCGCGCGGACTGACCCGGCAATCCGTCATGGTGAAATAGTCGCCCTTGAAATCCGACACCCCGGTGTCGAACAGGTCGCGCAGGATCTGGGCGTATTCAGCCAGGTAGTTGTACCGGTCCTTGTAGTGTTTATCGCCCGGCCACAGGCCCATCTGGCTGTACTCGGCCTCGGCCCAGCCGGTGATCAGATTGATGCCGAACCGTCCCGGCGCGATGGAGTCGATGGTCGCGGCCATCCGCGCCACGATCGCCGGCGGCATGGTCAGGGTGGCGGCCGTGGCGAACAGTTTGATCCGGTCGGTGACGGCGGCCAGCCCGGCCATCAGGGTGAAGCTCTCGAGATTGTGCTCCCAGAACTGCGTTTTGCCGCCGAAGCCGCGCAGCTTGATCATCGACAGGGCGAAGTCGAGGCCATAGCGGTCCGCCGCCTGGGTCACCTTCTTGTTCAGCGCGAACGACGGCATGTACTGCGGCGCCGTCTCGGAAATCAGCCAGCCGTTGTTGCCGATGGGAATGAAGACGCCGACTTCCATGGGGTGATCCTTCAGCAGGGCAGGGGTTCGCCCGAGAGAAAGGCGACCAGGGTCGCATTGAACGCATCCGGAACCGTCGCCGTAAAGGCATGACCGCCCCAGGGCGCGACTTCGAGCACGGCGTTCGGCAGACGGTCCGCCATCCGGCGCGAACACAGGGACGGGACCAGCATGTCATCCGCGCTGGCGCTGATCAGCACCGGACAGGCGACCCCGCCCAGCCGGTCATCGATGTCGAAGGCCAGCAGGGCGTTGATCCGGGCCAGCATGGTGTCGCGCCCCTGGAAGCCCGCGAGGTGATGAACCTCCTCGTCGGCCAGCCGCGCCGCGTTCTCCGAGATCCAGTCCGCCGGATACAGGAACAGCGGCTGGGCGTGGACATAGGCCTCCGGCCCGCTGTCGTTCAGCAGGCCGATCCGGGTGCGGAAACAGCGGGCGATGTGCGGGTCCGGCCGGCTCCAGCCGTTGACCACCGCGAGACTGAGCACCTGCCACGGGCGGTCCAGCGCCAGCTGCAGGGCCGCCAGACCGCCGGCCGCATGGCCGACGACATGCACCGCCTCACCCCCGAGGGCGTCGATGATCGCGGCGATGTCCCGCGCCATGTCGGACACAGCATAGGGCGAGGGCAGGACTCGGTCGCTGCGACCCGTGCCGCGGTGGTCGTACAGCACGACCCGGAACCGCGCCGTCAGCGCCTCCATCTGCGGCGCAAAGAAGGCGCCCGAGCCGCCCAGACCCGCCGACAGAAGCACCACGTCCCGGCCGTCGTCCGGCCCGGCGCTGTGGACCTCGAAATGGACGCCGTCGACGCGGCCGGTCTCGATCAAGGTCAGCGCTGCCCGATGTGGGCGATGGAGGCGATCTCGACCAGGAAGTCCGGGCGCACCAGGCCGCAGACGATGCAGAACCGCGCCGGCTTCTCGCCCGGGAAATACTCCGCATAGACCTTGTTCATGGCCGCATAGTCGGCCCAGTCCTTGAGGAAGATGTGGTTCATGGTGACGTCGTCCATGGTCCCGCCGGCGGTCTCGATGACGGACTTGATGGTCTCCAGCACCGCGCGCGTCTGTCCCTCGGCGTCGCCGACATGGGCGACATTGTTGTCCTTGTCGAAGGCCAGGGTCCCCGAGACATAGACCACTCCGTCGGCCATCGTGCCGGCTGAAAAGGGGGCGATCGGCGTCTGCGTGCCGGGCGGGGTGATGACGGTCTTGGGCATGGTCGTCTCCTGTCAGGCGGTCGGCGCGATCTGCCCGACGACGCCCTTGAAATCGGCGACGCTGGAGACCCAGCCGAAGAAGGTTTCGATGTTGTAGAGGGCGGCCTGCTGCACGAATTCCGGCCCGGCCTGATGGGTGGCGTCCTCCAGCACGACGCCGAAATATTCGAGGAAGAAGCCGTCGCGCAGGGTCGATTCCACACAGACGTTTGTGGCGATGCCGACGAAGACCAGATTGCGGATCCCCCGCGACCGCAGCACGCTGTCCAGCTGCGAGTTGAAGAAGCCGCTGTAGCGCGTCTTGTGCAGCACGATGTCGCCCGGCTCGGGCTTCAGCGCCTCGACGATCTCATAGTCCCAGCCGCCGCGCGCCAGAAGCCGGCCCAGCAGCTCGGGTCGCGCCCGCATGGTCTTCAGGGCGTTGGACTTGTGCCAATTGGGCGAGCCCGGCCCGCCCGCCTCGACATAGTCGGGGTCCCAGCCGTTCTGGAAATAGATCACCGGCATGCCAGCCCGCCGCGCGACCTCCAGCACGCCGCGGCTGTTGTCGATCACCCTCTGCGCCCCGGAAATGTCGAACCCCGCCAGGTCGAGATAGCCGCCCGGCGAGGCGTAGGCGTTCTGCATGTCGATGACGATCACCGCCGTCCGGCTCACCGCCAGCGGGATCGGCTCGGGCCGGGCGGGCAGGAGGAAGGTGTCGTCGGCCGGGGCCATGCGTCGGCAATTCCTGCGATTGATCGGCGGCCACCATGGCATAGGCTGCGGCGGCGCCAAACTGTCCGGGGCGCGGAGCCGATCCCATCATGTCCGACCGTCTGCCCGACGCCTCGCTCGACCAGCTCTTCCTGACCGCCCGCACCCGCAACGCCTGGTCGCCCGAGACGGTGTCACAGGCGCTGATCCGCGAAATCTATGACCTGGCCAAATGGGGTCCGACGTCGGGAAACTGCTGTCCCGGCCGCTTCCTGTTCCTGACCAGCGAAGAGGCCAAACAGCGGCTGTCGCCCTTCATGTCCTCGGGCAACCGGGCCAAGACGCTTCAGGCGCCGGTCAATGTCATCATCGGCTACGACCTCGATTTCGCGGAGAAGCTGCCGGTCCTCTATCCGCAGAATCCGGGGGCCGCAGGCTGGTTCGCGGATCCCGCGGTCGCCCGCGAAACCGCCCTGCGCAACGGTTCGCTGCAGGGCGCCTATCTGATGCTGGCGGCGCGATCGCTGGGGCTGGATTGCGGCCCGATGTCAGGCTTCAAGGCCGCGGGCGTCGATGAGGAGTTCTTCGCCGGCACAAGCTGGCGGACCAATTTCATCTGCAACATCGGCTACGGCACGGACGAGAACCTGCACCCGCGCAACCCCCGCCCGACCTTTGACGAGGCCTGCGCGATCCTGTGAAGGCGGGCTCTCAATCCGGAGCCGGGCCGCCCTCCCGAGCGGATGGGCCGTCGCCGGGAGCCGGGAAAAACACCTCCCCCAGCGATCGGGTCTCGGGCAGGATATAGACGATCCCGGTCGTGCCCTGAAATGCGGACTGCACGATCTCCTCGTAGAAATCGGCCGGCACGTTCACGCAACCATACGAGATCCGGTTGTCTTCGGCGGTGGCCGAGGCGAGGCGCTGCAGGCGCCGGTCTGCCGCCCGGGTGGTGATGACCGGATGCAGGGACAGGGCGGCGTCGTAGTCGATCCACAGAATGCCCTTGCCGCCGAGGTTTTCGCCCATCGAAGCCAGGAACCGGCCCGCCGGGGTGATGCGTTCCCCGGGCGCGATGGCGGACAGGGGGCGGTCGCCGATGCCGGCCGGCGAGACGTCGCCCCGCGCCAGCCCCAACAGCACCGGGGCGGATCCGAGCAACGCGCCTTCCCGGTCGAAGACCAACACCTCGGCGCCGACCTTGTCGATGATCAGGAAGGGCAGACCCTGATTGTCGGCCGTGGCGAGGACCCACGCCGTGAGCTCCCGGGCGGCGGACGAGGCGACCGCTTCGGCCGGGCCGCCCGGCGACCGGGAACGTTCGTCGGCCAGGCTGGGCGCCGCGAACAGCAGTCCCAGCGCCAGCCCGGCCGTCGCCGCCCGCCACAGGCACAGGCTCGCGGTCAATTGCGATCCTGTTTGGGCGGATAGACCGGGACGAGCGGCGGCGGGGGCGCAACCGGCGCGGCGCGTCGC
>NZ_BSOY01000076.1 GCF_030160755.1 Brevundimonas denitrificans
GTTTCATACGCCGGCATTCGCACGCCGGAGTCGACGACCACCAGATCGAGGCCCGGCGTCGGGGTCACTGTCGGATAGGTCACGGTCGGATAGGGCCGGAAGGGCGGCGCGACCGGCGGGGGCGTGGTCGGCGGCGGCGGAGGCGGCGGCGGCGGCGGCGGCGGCGGCGGCGGCGGCGGCGGCGGCGGAGGAGGAGGAGGAGGAGGAGGAGGAGGAGGCGGCGGCGGCGGAGGCGGCGGCGGCGCGGCGCCGATCGTCCCGCGTGTCCGGAAGGTGGATACGCAGCAGGATCCGGCCAGGGCGTACAGGTGGGCGTTGGCGCCCGCGAGGGTGTAGCCGCTGTAGGTGATGCCGACGTCGGCGCCCGCCGTCGCCGAATCGAACGTCGCGGTGGCGCCGGGCAGGGCCACCAGGGTGACCCCGGAGGGGAGGCCCGAGGTCGCCGTGGTCCTGAACCCGGTCAGGATGGTCGCCGTCGTCCCGTCGGCGACCCGGCTGCCGTCGGGAAACAGCAGCATGCGCTGGGTCAGGGTCGCGCCTTCCGTCAGGGTGAACCGGGTCGAGAAGTCCGTCGGCGTGGTGTAGGAGACCGGATTGTAGTTGATGGTCACCGGGGCGTTGGTGACCGTGACCCGCGGGGCCAGCGGGCTGAACACGATGGTTCCGCCGTTCACGCCCGGACCGGTGCCGTCCGCCCCGGCGATCAGGGTCAGGCCGACGGGCAGGCCGAGACTCTGGCCGACGATGGTGCTGCCCCGGGTCAGGGTGATGGCCGCATCGATATGAACGTCATGCCCCGCGCACAGGGCGATGTTGCCGTCGGTCGTGGTGATCGCATGGTAGACGTTCACATTGCGGCCGGCCTCCAGCAGGACGCTGCCGTTGACCGTGGTGATGGGCGCGTTGACGTTCACGTCCCGGCCGCAACAGGCGACGAGATTGCCATTGGTGGCCGTGATCGCGGCGTTGATGTTGATGTCCCGGTGGGCGTTCAGCGTCAGGGTCGTCGGGTTGGACGATGCGGTCCAGGCGATCGCGTCGTTGATGTGAATGTCGCCGTTGCCGGGCTGACTGGCGCCGGGGCCGGTCAGGGTGCTGATCACGACATTGGTGGTCACCAGCTGTGCGGACAGGGTGGCTCCGGAAATATTGCCGCCGGCGCCGACGGTGAAGTCCGCCGGATCGATCAGCCAGGTGCCGGTGTCGCCATGCGGCGCATCCGTTGTGATGCGGGTTCCCGAGGCGATGTTCACGGTCCCCGCCGAGGTTTCGATGAAGCCGCCGTCGCCGCCGTCGGGCGCGCTGGCGTCAAGGACGCCGCCCACGTTCAGCACGCCGCTCGACATGTCGCCGAGCAGCAGGATCACGCCGTTTCGCTCGCCGATCGTGCGGGCCTGGATCACGCCGGTGTTGTTCACCACCGTGCGGAGCAGCTCGCCCGCGCCCTGGGCCGTCATCACCACCCGCCCGCCGTCGGCCTGCATCATGCCGCCGTTCTGGACCAGGGCGTTGGCCGCGCCCCGATCGACGACCACATTGAGCAGTCCGTCCCCGGCGACGTCGAGCGTCACCGCCTCTCCGGCGGCGAGGACGATCGTGCCGAGATTGGCCTGGATCAGACCCTCGTTGCTGACGCTGCCGCCCAGCAGCGCCACATAGCCGCCGTTCGCGACAATGGAGCCCTGGTTGAGCACGACGCCGGATCCGGATCCGGTGAAGCGATAGTCGCCGGCCATGAAGTCGGCGTCGGTCATGTCCAGGGTGGAGGCGACCAGTCCGCCGACGTTGACCTGCGAGCCCGGAGCGAAGAGCACGCCGTTCGGGTTGATCAGGAACACCTGGCCGTTGGAAGTCAGGCTGCCGAAGATCGCGGATGCGTCGGGACCCAGCACCCGGTTCAGGGCGACCGAGCTGCTGTTCGGCTGGACGAAGACGACGCTGCCGCCCTGGCCGATGGAGAAGGTCTGCCAGTTGATCGCCACGTTCTGCGTCGACTGGTTGATCGTCATGGTTCCGGGGCCGGTGGCGATGGTCGCCCCGCCGGTGGTGACCGATCCGCCGGTCGGAAGGGTCTGGGCCTGGGCCGTTCCTCCGAAAGACAGGGACGCGGCGAGTCCGGCCACGACGAGGCCCGCCAGGGCGGTCGAGGCGGACAGGGCGTTCCGGCGGGCGCGCACGACGCTGCCCCGCTTCTGGGCGCCGCCGATCTGGTGTGGGAGTCCGGTCATCAGAACGTCCTTGTCTCGAGCGGTGTGGCGGGAAAGGCGGCGGGGGCGGTCATCAGAACAGCTTGACGATCTGGAACCACACGCGGCCGCTGTCATCGGGCCCGGAGGTGGCGATCTGGTCGCCGAGCCGGTGGGCGTAGGTCACACGAACGAGCAGATCGTCCGGCCCGGACCAGACCAC
Source organism: Brevundimonas denitrificans (assembly GCF_030160755.1). Lineage (GTDB taxonomy): Bacteria > Pseudomonadota > Alphaproteobacteria > Caulobacterales > Caulobacteraceae > Brevundimonas > Brevundimonas denitrificans. The sequence continues at coordinate 2,410 of NZ_BSOY01000076.1, forward strand.
GCCGGCGCCGACGCCGCTGCGTCGGGCGTGATTGGATCCGGTGAACCAGGGGTCATGGGAGAAGTCGACCTCGCCGGCGTCGACAAAGCCGATGAGCTGGAACCGGCCCGGCAGGGATGAGGTCCACTGGCCCAGCGCGAGTCGGGCCTCGACCGTCGCGACATAGCCTTCGTCGCCATAGGCCTCGCCTTCCGGATAGGCCCGCACCGCATAGGCGCCGCCCAGCTCCATCTTTTCGGAGGCGTCGAGATTGTCCGTGGCCATCTGGCCGCGAAGCGAACCGTAGAGCGACAGCGGACCGCTGACGGCCTGCAGTCTGGAGACGGCGTACTGCAGCTTGTTGAAGCCGCCCTGGGAACGCGCGGTGACCGCGTCGGCGGCGCGCTCGAGCGGGCTTTCGATGTCGAGCTCGCCGGACGTCCAGGACCATGAGGCGGCGTTCCAGCCTCCGCCGCCGAACCCGTCGCGGGAATCGCCGCGCAGGCCCACGGTCAGCGCCCGGATTTCCTTGTCGGATACCTGGGAGACGAGGCCGATCTCATCGCTGAGGAATTTGGCGTCGTAACTGGCCAGGGCGTAGAGGTTGGCGTTCCGCGAGCGGATCAGGGGATAGCTGGCGAAGACGCTGAAGATGTCGGCCGTGCCGCCGGCGTCGAGGACCTCGAACTCGCGGCCGAGGTCGTACTGCATATGCGTGTAGGCGACGCCGACCGTGGCGTCGCCAAGCGGCGCCTGCCAGGCGGCCCGCCCGTAGGCCAGGCCCTCTGTCGAGGCGAGCAGGCGCAAGCTGATCAGGTCGCCGATGCCGGTCAGGTTGGCGAAATTCACCGACCCGCCGAACCGGTAGGCGCCGGTATAGCGATTGCCGGCGTTGTCGGCCTCGAGGCTGCCGAAAATCCGTGGCGCGCGGGTGAGATCGACCGTCAGATCCGAAGAGCCGACCTCCGCGCCCGGCGACAGGGTCGAATGGACGGCGACGCCGGGGATGTCCGACAGCAGCAGCAGGCGGCGTTCGAGCGGCGCGATCGCCACCGGGGCGCCGGCGTTCAGGCCGCTCAGAACCCTCCCGGCCACGGCGTCTGACACGCCGGACTGGTTGCGCAGCTCGATCGCGCCGTAACGGCCCTCGACCACGGCGATGGTCACCGTGCCCTCGACCACGTCCTGGGCGGGCAGATAGGCCTGGGCCAGCACATAGCCGCGGTCATTGTAAAAGCGGGTGATCCGCGCCGCCGCATTGCGCAACTCAGGCAGGGTCAGGTCGCGGCCCGGGGTGAAGTCTGCGGCGGCCACCAGCTCCGCTTCGGTAAACAGGGTCGCGCCCGTCACGCGCAACGCATCGACGCGGATGCTGGACCCTTCGGCCACGGCGTCCACTGCAGGGTCGGGCCGCTCGATGCGGATGTCCGGCGCGGGTCTCCGGGGGACAGCCGCGGGGGGAATTTGCTGCAGCTGCCCGGCCGCGGGCGGTTGCTGGGCGTAGGCGTTTTGGCCAGTCGCCAATAGCGCAGCTAGAACAAGACTCGATCTCAACATGGCCGCCTCGAAGTGACGCCGCGGTATCAGGGCGTAACGGCTCTCACGCAGCTCGGAGCACGCACGTAGGTCAGGCTGGATGATCGATTCTGCCGGCGATGATCTGAGAAATTGCTCCCGCAGATGCGGGTTAATTCCAGTTCGCCAATAATAAAGACCTTAGCATTTTTGTGTATTAACAAGATATGAATGTCTTGTTCACGCAAGATTGTGAAATACACAACGAGTGCCGACTTTATTGGTTCCTCGTATTCAGGTCGAATATTGGCAATAAAGTAGCGGATTTTTGGCTGCGCCACGATTAGGCGTGAGAGTGGTCAGGCGCCGCAAGGCGGTCGCCAATCTCCAGCCTCACCTGAAGGCCAGCAACAGAGGCTGCAGTGATTCTGCCGGCCGTCGAGGTTGCAGATCGACCGCCCTCGCGCCGTGACTGTCCGGCGCCGAACCAGTCGCTGACGAACGGCCGCCGTCCCCGAAAAGGGTCGGGCAGGCCTAGTGCGACAGCATCAGAGGCGTCCTGGGGTCGTGCAACATATGCTCCGTGGCGCCGCCCAGAATGAACTCTCTTGCCCGCGATTGGCCATAGGCGCCCATGACGAAGAGGTCCGGGCGACGCTTGGCGAGATAGTCCTCGAAAACCAGCCCTATGCGTCGACCGCCCGCATCGACCTCGTCGATAATGGCGTTGACGCCGTGCGCCGCAAGATGACGCACAGCGTCCTTGCCCAGGCCAGCGCGAGCGGAAGGCTTCTCGTTGATCACAGTCAGCACCCGAACTTCCCGGGCCATCCGCAGGAACGGCAAGGCGTCCGCCACGGCGCGAGCCGCCGTCCGGCTGCCGTCCCAGGCGATCACAACGGAGCCGAGGCCGGCGAGAGGGAGATCGGCGACCCCCGGACGGAAGCTCAGAACCGGACGGCCGGAGCCAAAGGCGACCGCCTCTACGATGGCCCGCTGACCATCGGCGTGATCGGCCACGGGCACGATACAGAGATCCCGTGTGCGCGAACGTTCGGCGACACAGGCCCCGACGGCGTAGAGATCCGCCTTGCCGTGAAGAACCTCACCCAGGACGCCGGCCTCGCCGGCCGCGGCGGTGAAAGCCTCAAGCGCCTCCGCGCAGAACCGGCGACTCTTCCGCTCCTCTTCCGCGGCCATGTGGCTGAGACCGATCAGGTGGTCGGCCAGCCAGTTCTTGGGCGCCTGGATATCGACCTCGACGACGAGCGCAGACAGCACGCCGCCTACGGCGGCTGTGAACCGCACGGCCTGGTCGATCGCCTCCGCGGGAGTCGCTTCTGGATAGCTGTCGATCTGAAGGAGAATATCGCGCATCGGCATTTCTGGTCCTCAAGACAGGAGAGTTCGGCGCCACACCCAGCCGTTTCGTGACTGTGACTTCCCTCAAGCGCCCCCGGGGACGCTCGGACTGCGGCAGGCTCACCGGCGCTGGCCGAGGAAGACGAGCAGGAATTGGAACAGGTTGATGAAATCGAGATACAGGCTCAGCGCGCCGAAGCTCGTGGCCGACCCCATGGCGATCCGGTCGCCGCCGAGCTGGTGGTAGGTCAGCTTGAGACGCTGGGTGTCATGGGCGGTCAGGCCCGCGAAGATCAGAACGCCGATGCCGCTGATGGCCAGCATCAGTGCCGAGGATTGCAGGAACAGGTTGACCAGGCTGGCGATGATGAGACCGATCACCCCCATGATCAGGAAGGTCCCGATCCCGCTGAGGTCCCGCCGGGTCGTGTATCCGTAGAGGCTGAGCGCGCCGAAGGCCGAGGCCGTGACCAGAAACGTCGAGGCCAGGCTCTCGCCCGTGTAACGGAGCGCCGTCGCGCCGAGCGAAGCGCCGATCAGCGCCACGACGGACCAGTAGAGCAGGCTCGCCATCCGGGGCGAGGCGCTGCGCACCAGGAAGGCGGAGCCGAGCAGGACAACCAGCGGCGCGAAGGCCAGCCCCATGCCCAGCGGCGTATAGTCGGTCAGCCGCCCGTCAGCGACGACGAACAGGATGTCGCGGACCGGCGTCACCGAAGCGGTCGCCCAGGCCAGACCCGCGGAAACCACGAGGCCGAGACCCATCTTGTTGTAGACGCCGAGCATGAAGGCGCGCAGGCCGGCGTCGACCGACATGTCGGGCCGGACAGCGGGACGATCGCGGAGGGTCGTTTCGAACTTGCTCATGGGTGGATGGGCCTCAGGGTCCGGATGAAGGGTCGAGGGAAAAAGGGAGCCGCCGCCGGGATCAACGGGCGCGCCGCAGGCCGGAGCGAGCCGACCGCACCGCCATGACCAACGATGAGAGCGCGGTCATCAGACCCAGCACCACCAGGGTGCCGTATCGCCTGAGCCGCCGGTTGGGTCTTGCCGCCATTGAGCCTCTCCTCTCTCGAGGGGTGCGCTCTTTCCCAGGGCTTGGGGACTTGGGATGGACCAGACCCCGGCATCGAGCGCACCCGATGCGGTCCGACATCACGATCACAGTGATCGTCAGAGGGGCCCGGGCCGCCCAGTCACATTGAATGCGCCCCACGGAGCCGGCCAATGAGTTGTGCTCATGCGGCCAATAATCAGCGCCTATGAATCCGGCTGGACGGCCGCCAGCTCGCCTGAGGCGATGCTGAACTTCCAGGCCGACAGGGCCAGATGTCCGGACTTTTCGGCCTCCAGTATCCACGGGAAGGTCCTGAGGTTCGCCTGCGACTGTCGGAGCACGGCGTCCTCGATCGCCGCCTCGAACGCCTCGCCGGAGCCCTGCTCGGGCATGGGCCACATCACCGGCTCGGCGATGTCCACCCACGGCCCCAGGAAATCCGGGGCGTTTCGCAGCGGGCCATGGATCATCGCGTGAATGCCGTCACAGCGCGCATGCCCGAGGAGGACGATACGTCGGACCCTGAGGATCTTCACTGCATATTCGAGCGCCGCGCTGGTGCCGTGACACCCGCCGTCGGGGGCATACTCCGGGACCAGTCCCGCGACATTGCGGATGACGAACAACTCGCCGGGCTCGGCGTCGAAGATGGTCTGCGGATCCACCCGGGCGTCGGAACAGGCGATCACGGCGGTGGTCGGCTGCTGGCGCCGTCGAGCGAGTCGGGCGTAACGCTGCGCCTGGCCCGGCCAGACCGATGTGCGAAAGCGCCGGTAGCCCGCCATCAGCGGATCGTCGGGGCCCGGCGTCATGGAGCCGCTGCGTCGGGCGGGGTCGAACGGGTGCGCCACACCGACCAGAGGATCCCCCCTGCGAGGATCGCGAAAGTGATCCCGAGCGAGAGGTCGGCGGGAAACTTCTCCCAGCCCAGCAAATCGGAGATGAAGATCTTCGAACCGATGAAGATGAGCAGGAGCGCCAGCGCGTATTTGAGATAGGCGAAGCGCGGCAGGATGGCCGCCAGCGCGAAATACAGCGCCCTGAGCCCCAGGATGGCGAAGATGTTCGAGGTGTAGATGATGTAGGGGTCGGTCGTGATCGCGAAGATCGCCGGGACCGAATCGACCGCGAAGATCACGTCGGCCACCTCGATCAGGACCAGGGCGAGGAAGACCGGCGTCGCGAACGTCGCGACCCGACCGGTCTTGGGATGAGGCAACCGCACGAAGAACCGTTCGCCGTGCAGCTGTTCCGTGACCCGCAGCCGCTTCTTGAGGAACCGGAGCAGGGGATTGGCGGCAAGGTCATGGGTCTTGCCGGACATGGCGATCATCTTGACCCCGGTCGCGACGAGGAACAGGGCGAAGAGGTAGAGCACCCACGGGAACCCTGACACCAGAGCCGCGCCGCCGGCGATCATGACGGCCCGCAGGACGATGACGCCCAGGATGCCCCAGAACAGGACCCTGTGCTGGTAGAGCCTCGGGATGGCGAAATAGGTGAAGATCATGGCGATGACGAAGATGTTGTCGATCGCAAGGGACTTCTCGACCACGAAGCCGGTGAGGTATTCGATCCCCGCCTGCTGGCCGAGGCTGAACCAGACCCACCCGCCGAAGCCGACGCCGAGGGTCAGATAGCCGAGCGACATCAGCAGGCTCTCACGCATGCCGATCTCGCGGTGCTTCTTGTGCAGGACGCCGAGGTCAAGCGCGAGAAGCACGATGACGAGCGTCAGAAACGTCGCCCACATCCAGACCGGCTTGGTCAGGACGTCCTGGGTCAGAAAATCCATGAAGTCAGGGTTCCAGTTTGGTCCGGCGATCAGACGCGGATGTCAAAGGTGTGCCGGCTGGGTCGGCGTGCGGCCGTGTCGTCGGTGATCGCGCCCGGCGACTCCACGGGGCGTGTCGTCGGCGAACTCCGGTGTGCAGCCACCCGGCATGTCATCTGCGTAAGCTGAACCGCCAGGCCCTGGGCGACCGGCGTCGAGTTAGGACTGATCCTCATCGCCGCCCTCCTTCGCCGGAGATCAGGTCGTAGCGCGCGGGATCGAGGTCCAGCAGCCGGCAGAGGCGCAGAACGACCTCGCGTTCCTCGGCGTCGAAACCGCCGTCCGCTTCCGCGACCGAACACGCCGTCTCGATCAGCAGGTGCGAAGGTCCCGGCTGACCCCGGAGGACGGAGACCGCAGCTTCCGCCGCCGCCTCGCCGTCGTCCGGATCGCGATCAAACCGCATGTTCAGCGCCTCGAACCCGACGGTCACCTCATGCAGTCCGAAGAAGCGGATGCTCGGCGACTGGCTCATCCGGTCGATCATCCGCTTGCGTTCCTGGCCGGTGACCCAGCCGTCAGCCTGGGCGACCAGGGCGCAGGCGGCGACGACCGCATCCATCTGGGCGACATCGCCCACGGTCCAGACTTCATGCGGATCGACCGCAAGCCGTCTTCGCTGGGTTTTGCTTGTTTTGGGCATCGAGCCTCGCTTCGTATCGCCGGCCTGGCAGAGACCGTTTTCCTGGTGGGGGCGAGCGGCCGGCGGCAGGGGGGGAAGACCGCCGGCCCTCCTGGCGCTAGTGCGACGTGGACGACGTCTGGCGACCGTCAAAGCGGGCGAGCCGGTCCTTGATGACCAGCTTCTTCTTCTTGATCCCGGCGACGGTGCGGTCGTCCGGGCGTGGACGTGCTCGCTCGTCCCTCAGCGCCATCTCCAGCAGGGCGTGGAATCCCCGCAAACGGCGCGCCAGCACGATAGACATGGAGCCTCTCCTTCTCTGAAGGGGAGCGCTCGACGCCGAGGGCGTCGGTTCGAAGGGGACAACAAGCCGGACCCGTGATCGAGCGCACCCGATGCGGTCCGACATCACGATCACAGTGATCGTCAGAGGGGCCCGGGCCGCACAGCCAAGGTGCCTGCGACGACCGCCTGCCGCCAATCAGAAGTCCTGATGCGCCCCATAAGCGCGCGTCATGCCGGGATGGGACCGCGTTCCAGCGCCCGCAACACCTCCTGCGCAAGCAGCCCGGCCGGCCCGCCGGCGCCCCGGGCGGAAACCAGGGCGATCTCGCTGTCGGTGAGCGCCGGCAGCGGCGGTCCCAGCACGGCGAGGTCACGGGGAGCCATGGCGGCGGGAAGCACGCCGACGCCGAGGCCGGCGCGCAGGGCCGCCATCTGTCCGGCGAGGCTGGGCGAGGTGAAGGCCGCGCGAAAGGCGACGCCCGCGTCCGCGAGCGCGCCCAGGGCGCGTTTCCGGTAGATATCCGGCGCCGGCGCGATGATCAGCGGCAGCGGCGACGCCTCGATGATCGAGGCGTCGAGCGCCACCCATACCAGCGGCTCGCTCCAGACCCGGACGCCCAGCTCCGGCCCGACCGGCTCGCGCTTGATCAGCGCCAGATCAAGCATGCCCCGCGACATCTGGTCGAGCAGGTTGGCGGTGTAGTCGCAGGTCACCGACAGCTTGATGCGCGGGTGGCTGCGCGCGAACGCCCCCAGGATTCCGGGCAGATGCATGGTCGCGATGTCCTCGGGGGCGCCGAACCGAACCTCGCCCTCCAGATCCCCGTCTCCCAGCGTCGACACGATCTCGTCGTTCAGCCGCAACAACCGGCGGGCCTGCGGCAGCAGCGCGGCGCCCTCTGTCGTCAGACCGACGCCCTTGCCTCCACGATCGAACAGCGGGGATCGCAACTGGTCCTCGAGCCGGCGGATCTGAAGGCTGACGGCCGGCTGGGTCCGGCCCAGCAAGGCCGCGGAGCGGGTGAAGCTGCCGGTTTCGACGACCGTCACGAAGGCGCGCAGCAGGTCGATGTCCAGGTTGACCAGCCGATCGGCCATGTCATTAGCGTCCCTTATAGCCTGCATTAGGTCAATAAACTGGATGCCCGCCCCGGTCGAGGTCACTCGGACCGACCTTCAGCGGACCGGTTGACGCATGCCTGACCTCTCCACCAGCCTGGCGCTTCTGACGTCGCCGGCCATTCTGTTCTTCTTCCTCGGCGCGGCGGCCGCGTTCGCGCGCTCGGACCTGGCCATTCCCGAGCCGGTCGCCAAGGGCCTGTCGCTCTACCTGATGCTGTGCATCGGCTTCAAAGGCGGGGTGGAGGCGCGCGCTGCGGGTTTCAACGGGGATTTCCTGGCGGCGGCTGCGATCGGCATCGCCCTCAGCGCCCTCATGCCGCTGGTCGCATTCCTCATCCTGAAACGGGTCCCGAGGCTTGATCGCCCGACCCTGTGTGCGCTGGCGGCGACCTACGGGTCCGTTTCGGTGGTGACCTTCGCCGCCGGCCAGCAGCATCTGGCCGCCCTCGGCCTCCCGTCGGGCGGCTATATGGCGGCTGTGCTTGCGCTCATGGAGACCCCCGCCATCCTGACGGCGCTGGTTCTGCTGAACGGCGCGGGCCGTGGCGAGCCCGGGCGACGCAGGATGATCCTGAGGGAGGTGTTCGTCGGCGCCGCCTCCGTGATGCTGCTCGGCAGCTTCCTGGTCGGGCTGATCTCCGGCGAGGCCGGCATGGCGCGTCTGGACCTGTTTGTCGGACCGCTGTTCCAGGGGGCCCTGTGCTTCTTCCTGCTCGATATCGGCCTCATCGCCGCCCGCCGGCTGGTGGAGGGCGGACGAAAGCTGACGCCGGGCGTCATCGGTTTCGCCCTCGGTTTTCCGTTGCTCTCGGCGGCCGTGGCCCTGGGCCTGGCGCGACTCGCCGGACTGGAGCCAGGCAACGCCGCCCTCCTGACGATTCTCGCGGGTTCGGCGTCCTATATCGCCGTGCCCGCGGCCATGCGGCTGGCGGCCCCCAGCGCCGACGCCGGCGTGTTCGTCACCGCCTCCCTCGCGATCACCTTCCCGTTCAACCTCACCCTCGGCATCGCCCTCTACACCGCCGCAGCGGTTTGGCTGTGGCCGTGACAGGCGGTGGCGGAACGAACTTTCAGGAGTCGCCGGGGTCGAGAACCGCTCGGCCGTCCGGGCGTAATCGCAATGCAGCGCGTCGAGAGCCTCGGCCCGGGTTTTGGAACAATAACCGAGGGAATTCAGCGCCAGGGCTGCCGCGTGAAGGTGACCTTACACCCGGTTGCCCGAATGCGGTCGAGCCGGAGTTTATCCAACCGTAGGATTGTAAAAGGAAAATGGCGCGCCCGGAACGATTCGAACGTCCGACCCTCAGATTCGTAGTCTGATGCTCTATCCAGCTGAGCTACGGGCGCGCTTGGCCGCGAACGGCGAGGGCGGGTATCTAGCGGAGGCGGGGGCGGGGGGCAAGGGTGTCCGGCGGGTTTTCGGCGATCCTTTCCGGGGGCCCATCGCAGGCGCGGAGGGACGGGGGGTTTCGTTCGCGCGGACGGCGGGCCAAGGTGCGGCGCCTTCCCGCATTCGCCTCCGAGTGAGTTCGCCATGATCGCCTTTCCGCCCCGGCCCCTGCGCGCCGTCACGGCCGCCGTCGTCGCGGCGACCCTGGCACTGGCGGGCTGCGCGGGCGGAACGTCCGGGCCGTGGGCGCCGTCGGGACCCGCAGCGTCT
>NZ_BSOY01000077.1 GCF_030160755.1 Brevundimonas denitrificans
GACGAGCCTTCATCTGGCCGGGCGAGGGGGCAGGGGGCGGGCAGGCCGAGACGCGGGTCGAACGCGCCGGCGCCGGCTGGCGCGTGGTCTGGAGCGGCCCGGCGGGCGGGCGGCAGACGACCTGGCTGCCGGACGCCGGGTGACCGATTTACGATCGATTAACCAATTCAGGGCAACGGAGGGATGTCTTCCATCTTCGAGGACACCCACCATCACCGAACTTCTTCAGCCCGGCGCTCGCGTCGGGCTTTTTTTCGGTCTGACGCTGTGGTGGGAAAGAGTGGCTCCGCGGGTAGGATTCGAACCTACGACCAGCCGATTAACAGTCGGCTGCTCTACCACTGAGCTACCGCGGAACACTTCCTCTCGGGAAGGCGGGCGCTATAGCAGCGCGAGTCAGACTGACGCAACGGGAAATATCCGATCTTGGCCGTGATCCGCATCGACCAGCCCGACGATCCGCGCATCGCCGGCTTCCGCGATATCCGCGAACGGGACCTCACGGGCAGGCAGGGCCTGTTCGTGGCCGAGGGCGAGGTGGTGCTGAATGTGCTGATGTCGGACCGGTCCCTGTGCCGGCCCGTGGCTTTTTTGCTGGACAGAAAACGGGTCGAAGGGCTGGCCGACGTCCTCGCCGGGGCGGCGGACGAGACGCCGGTCTATGTCGCGAGTCAGTCGGTGCTGGATGCGATCGCGGGTTTTCACCTGCACCGCGGGATCCTGGCGCTGGGCGAGAAGCCGCCGGTCCGGTCTCTCGAGACCTGCCTGGCCGGAACCGGGCCGGACGCCGTGGTGGTGGCGGCATGCGGGATCGGCAATCACGACAATATGGGCGGGGTGTTCCGCAACGCCGCGGCCTTCGGGGCCGGAGCGGTGCTGCTGGACGCGCACTGCTGCGACCCCTTCTATCGCAAGGCCATCCGGGTGTCCGTGGGGGCGGTGCTCCGGACGCCGATGGCGACCGGTCTGGACGCCCTGGCCATGGTTGAGGGGCTGAAGGCGGCCGGGTTCGAGGTGCTGGCGCTGACGCCGGGCGCGAGCGAGCCGCTGGACCGGACGCCGCGCGGCGGCCGGATCGCCATTGTGCTGGGGCCGGAGGGGCCGGGGCTGGCGCCGGCGGTGATCCAGCGCTGCCGGCCGGTCGGGATTCCGATGTCAGGCGGCTTCGATTCGCTGAATGTTTCGGTCGCCAGTGGAATTGCGCTGCATCATTTCACCCGACGGGCGTGAAACGATCACCAAATCGCGATTAACGCTTTGTACACCTTGATGAACCGGCAAAGCTGTGTCGCTGTAGGGCGTCCGGGGGAGTTCAATCATGTTTGGTGGCGTTTTCGTCTTCATTCTCCGCAATGCGCGAATCGCGCTGGCGGTCGGCATCGTCGCTGCGGGCGTCAGCGCCGCCAGCATCATCGGCTGGATCACCGCGCCGGTCGCCTGACCGCCGTTTCGGGACCGTTCCGCTCAGTCGATCCTTCCGGCGTCCTGTACGGCCTTCGGCGAGGCGTCGCGCGCCCGCCAGAGGACGCCCGCGATCAGCGACAGCAGGACCGCGTCGCCCCAGACGTAATAGGCCGTGACATAGGCCCACTGCTCCAGTTCATGGAAACGGACGAAGGCCAGGTGGTTGGCCATCAGCAGGAACTGGAACGCGGTCGCCCAGACCGTCCATCGGCGTTTCGAGTAGAGGGCGAGATACAGCAGGAACAACATGGCGGCGCCGTCGAGCCCGATGGCGACCCATGGCGGCTCTGTGTGGTTGAAGGGCGCAAGGGCCGTCCCGATCCAGGTCAGGACCAGGACGACCGCCGTCGCGCGTTCCGACCATCCGCCGCGCCAGAGTGCGAGCGCCGCGGATACGATGAGCAGAACCAGGGAGACCGCATAGATCGGCGACATTCCCTGGCATCGCCAACTCAGGACACGAGCGCAAGCCCCGAGGGACGTGGGATCGGCTGCTCCGCCTTCTCCAGACCCCCCATCTGAACGCCCCGGAAGGAGGTGTTTCGCTTCACATCGGCCAGGGCGTCGTGGAGCGCGACCACCGCACGCTGCGCCCCGATCTGCGCCGTGACCGCATCCGCCAGGGCGTCGAAGGCCGCCTGTCCCACTGTGGCCGCAAGGCCGGCCTCGCGGCGGCTTCGGGTCAGGGACTGGGCCAGCCGGCCGAGCTGGTTGACGGCTTCGTCCTGGCTGGCTTCGGCCTGGAACAGGTCCGTCGCCAGGCGCGCGACAACGGTCGCCGCATGTTCGCTGCGTTTCATTCGCTCACCTATTCAAGAAGCGACGCGGATCAGCCGCCGTACCGGATGCCTTGCAGAACGAAGGCGAACCGTTCCGCGCCAATGACGCTCGTCAGGACCAGAGCGGCTATTGCGGCAATGGTGAAGACAAACAGGACGCGTCCGAGGACTTCATGTCCGATTCCGAAGGCTGGAAGCCGGAATCCAGCAGGGCTGCCCCGATGTGCAGGATCTCCCTGAAGGTGGCTTCCGGAGAGAGGAACGCCGCCTGTTTGCGCGTCCCGCCGACCAGATGATTGACCATCATCTGCTTCACCGGGGTATCGGCCAGTGAGAGAAGCACTGTCTGAAGCTCCGCCCAGCTGATGCCCGGCACCTGTCGTTCGGTATTGGTCATGGATGGCCCCTTTCGCCGGGACAGAAGGGCGCGTGGCGGCGACGGCGGCGATTGGGACCGGTTCGGATACCGAGTCATTCGGAACAGGCTGTTCGGCCAGAAGCAGGAGGGCCGCATCGACCCGTCCGGACGCGTTCAGCTTGCGCGCCGCGTTCTCACAGTGACGGTCGACGGTCGAGGGCTTGATGCCCAGGCGGCGGGCGATCTGCTTGGAGTTCATGTGCGCATGGACGAGGCGAAGGCATTCGCGCTCGCGGTCGGTCAGTCGATCTGTACGGCTCGGCATGCGTCGCCCCCCGGCTCCCGACGTACCTTAATCACGGGAAGAGGCTGACCGAAACGGGCATTGCGCCGCACGGCTGCAATCAACGCTTGTCAGCGGTGATGATGAGGGAAGGGGGTCGAAATCGCGATGGAGGCCTGACCGAGAATCGAACTCGGGTACACGGATTTGCAATCCGGCGCGTAACCACTCCGCCATCAGGCCCTGGGCCGTTGGAACGACCACGCCATCGCGAGGGGCGTTCGCTATCAGATCGGATTGTCCCCCGCAACGCACAGACCTATAAGCGCGCCAGATTTCCCGGCTGTCGCCGGGCGCCCATAGCCGCAGGATCGTCGCTCCATGGATTTCGCCGCCGCCCGCAAGGTCATGGTCGACAGCCAGGTCCGCGTGAACGATGTGACTGATCGCGCCCTGCAGGCCGCGCTTCTGGCCGTGCCGCGCGAGCGGTTCCTGCCGGCGGAGCGGGCGTATTCGGCCTATGCCGAGATCGAGCCAGAGATCGCCGGCGGGCGCAGGCTGATGCTGGCGCGCGACCTGTCGAAACTGCTGATGGCGGTTGACGCGAAGCCGGGCGAGACGGCGCTTGCCCTCGCGGCGCCCTATGCCGCCGCGGTGCTGGCGCGGCTCGGCCTCGATTCGACCGCCCAGGAATCGGATGACGCCGTGTTCGGCGTTGTCGGCGAGGTGTTGGCGGAAGAGGGCGTCCGTACGGTGACGGCGCCGCTCAACACGCCGGCGGACGGGGCCTATGACGTCATCGTCTGCGAGGGCGCGGTCCCCGGACGGCCGGACGCCTGGCTGAAGGTCCTGAACGTCGGGGGGCGGTTGGCGGTCGTCGAGCGCACCGGTCCGGTGGGCAAGGCGGTGCTGTATGTGCGCGGCGAGCAGGGCGTGTCCCGCCGCGAGCTGTTCAACGCCTCACCGCCGATGCTGGCGGAACTCTCGCCCATTCCCATCTTCGCACTGTAGGATCGCCGACCTCGACGGACTTTCCCGGCGGGCGCGTGAAAAAAACTTAACTGGCGCGGGCGCAAACCGTCCCGCATCAGACCTAAGAGATACGAAGGGCGCGCTTCCCCGCGCCAGGCAGGAACAGACATGCTGAAACGTACGCGCGCGCTCGCCTCGGTCGCCGTCATCGCCGTGCTCACCGGCATGAGCGCTCCCGCGTGGGCCGAAACGCTGAAGGAAGCGCTGGCCCTGGCCTATCAGACCAACCCGTCGCTGCTGGCCCAGCGGGCCAACCAGCGCGCGCTCGACGAGTCGATCGTCCAGGCGCGGGCCGGTCTGCGACCGTCGCTCGATGTCAGCGCCAGCGCCAACTACAGCCGCACGGATTCGCCCGTCACGGGCACGCCGCCTTTCACCACGGGCGGCGTGGTGGAGAGCGACAGCGGCGGGGTCAGCATCGGCCTGTCCCAGACCCTGTGGTCCGGCGGACGCATCGGACACGGCATTTCGGCGGCGGAAGCTAACATCCTCGCCGGCCGCGAGGATCTGCGCGACATCGAACAGACCGTTCTCACCTCGGTGATCCAGGCCTACGCCGACGTCATCCGCGACGGTGAAATCCTGGCCATCCGCCAGTCCAACCTCGGCGTCCTGCAACGCCAGCTGGAAGAGGCCTCGGCCCGGTTCGAGGTCGGCGAGATCACCCGCACGGACGTGGCCCAGTCCGAATCCCGACTGGCCCAGACCGAGGCCGACCTGGCCAACGCCCGGGCCCAGCTGTCGGTGTCGCGCGCGGCCTATGCCGCGGTCGTCGGCCAGGCGCCGGGGGACCTGGAGCCGATGCCGGTGTTGCCGGGTATTCCCACCGACTTCGACAACGCCCTGGACGTCGCCCTGACTGACAATCCGGCCATCCGCTCGGCCATTTACAGCCAGCGCGCGGCTGAGGCCAATGTGGCGGCGGCCAAGGCGGAGTATATGCCGTCGGCCCGCCTGACGGCCTCCTACGGCGGCTCGGCCGACGATCTGGACCGCCTGGGCGACATCGCCGACAACACCCGCTTCCAGGCCGGCGCGACGATCTCTGTGCCGCTCTTCACCGGCGGACTGAACAGCTCCCGCGTCGCCCAGGCGCTGGAACGCGCCAACGTCGCCCAGATCAATGTCGAGGGCGCGCGCCGCAACACGCTTCAGGCGGTCAGTTCGGCCTATGCCCAGTCGATCTCGTCCCGCGCCACGCTCCAGGCCGGCGAGGAAGCGGTTCGCGCCGCGACCGTGGCCGCCGAGGGCGTGCGGCAGGAGGCCCAGGTCGGCCTGCGTACGACCCTGGACGTGCTGAACCAGGAGCTGGAGCTGCGCAACGCCCAGGTCACCCTGGCCAGCGCCCGCCGCAACGAATACGTCGCCCAGGCCAATCTTCTGGCCGCCATGGGTCGGCTGGAAGGCCAGGATCTGGACGCCGCGATGACCGTCTATGATCCGGCCGCCAACTATAACCGGGTGCGCAACCGCGGCGGCTTGCCGTGGGACGGGATCGTCGAGGCCATCGACCGCATCGCGTCGCCGGCCGTCGTGCCCGCCAATGACGCCGAGGATGCGCCGATCGACGCCCAGCTGAAATCCGAGGTCGTCCGGACGGCGCCGCGCGACTGACGGCCTTCAGGTCGCCTGTTGCGCGACTGTGGGGCGCGTCCGTTAACCTGTGACGCGAAAACGCCCGTTGATTCCAGCGGGCTGAGATGCGACGACATGGCGTGGGAGGGGTCTCCTCTTCCTTGCCGCAATTGGACTTGATCGTGCGTTCGCCGCGCGCCCCCGGGGTTTCGACATGACCGACCAGACCGCCCAGGAACCGACGATGGAGGAAATCCTGGCGTCGATCCGCCGGATCATTTCCGAGGACGACGCCCCGGCTGAAACCGCTCCGGTCGCCGCCGCGCCCGAGCCTCAAGCCGCGCCGGAACCCGAACCCGTCGTCTCGTCCGCCCTGATGGACGAAACCCCGTCGATGGAAGAGCCCCATGCGTCCGAAGAGGATGTGCTGGAACTGACCGACGCCTATGAGGCCCCGGCCGCCGAGAGCCTCGGCGACCTCGACATCTCCCCGGCGGAGCCCTTCCCCAGCGCGCCGGTCGCCGAGCCGGTCTTCGTCGATGAACCGGTCGAGGCCTATGCGCCCGAACCGCGGGCGCCGGCTCCGGCCTATGACAACCTGGTCGGCGACAGCGCCGCGGCCAGCGCCGCCTCGGCCTTCGCCGGTCTCGCCTCCACCGTCCGGCGGCCGGACCCCATTGAAACCGCGGGCGGCTCCGGCCCGACCGTCGATGAACTGGCCCGCAGCCTGCTGCGGCCGATGCTGAAGGAGTGGCTGGACGCCAACCTGCCGGCCATCGTCGAGACCCAGGTACGCAAGGAAGTCGAACGCATCGCCCGCAACGCCGGCTGACTTCACCCGCGACCCGATCAAGGCTAGATCATTCCGGGGCGGCTCCAGTCGGGGCCGCCCTTATCTTTTGTCTGAAGACCGCCCCCATGCTCGACAAGACCTTCGACCCGACCGCCGCCGAACCGCGCCTGTATGCGATGTGGGAGGACAGCGGCGTGTTCGCGCCGCGCGACGCCCGCGCCACCGACGGCGCCGCCGACGCCTATTCCATCGTCATCCCGCCGCCCAATGTGACCGGCTCGCTGCACATCGGCCATGCGCTGAACAACACCCTGCAGGACATCCTGGCCCGCTATCACCGGATGCGCGGCAAGGCCGTGTTGTGGCTGCCCGGCACGGATCACGCCGGCATCGCCACCCAGATGGTGGTCGAGCGCCAGCTGGCGGCCGCGGGCAACATCAGCCGCCGGGACATGGGCCGCGACGCCTTCGTGGCCAAGGTCTGGGAATGGAAGGCGACCAGCGCCGGCTCGATCCAGAACCAGCTGCGGCGTCTGGGCTCGTCCTGTGACTGGAGCCGCGAGCGGTTCACCCTGGATCCGGACCTTCAGATCGCCGTGCGCAAGGTCTTCGTCCAGCTGCACAAGGAAGGCCTGATCTATCGCGACAAGCGGCTGGTCAACTGGGACCCGCATTTCCAGACGGCGATCTCGGACCTCGAGGTCGAGCAGCGCGAGATGGACGGCTTCTACTGGCATTTCGCCTATCCGCTGGCGGACGGCGTGACCTATGAGCACCCGGTCGCCTGGGACGGCGACGGGCAGCCGACCGAATATGAGACCCGCGACCATATCGTCGTGGCCACGACCCGGCCGGAGACCATGCTGGGCGACACCGGCGTGGCGGTGCATCCGGAGGACGCGCGCTATGCGGGGCTGGTCGGCAAGTTCGTGACCCTGCCGATCGTGGGCCGCCGCATTCCCGTCGCCGACGACTACGCCGATCCGACCAAGGGCTCGGGCGCGGTGAAGATCACCCCGGCCCACGACTTCAACGACTTCCAGGTCGGCAAGCGGGCCGGGCTGGAGATGTCGCTCAACGTCATGGACGCCTTCGGTCGGATCACCGCCGCGGACACGCCGGACCTGCCCGCTGAATACGAGGGCATGGACCGCTTCGCCGCGCGCAAGGCCATCGTCGCCCGGGCCGAGGCCGAAGGCTGGCTCAAGGAAATCGAGAAGACCCGGCACGTCATCCCGCACGGCGATCGCTCGGGCGTGGTGATCGAGCCCTGGCTGACGGACCAGTGGTACGTCGATGCTCATACGCTGGCCCAGCCGGCCATCAAGGCGGTGGAGCAGGGCGATACGGTCTTCGAGCCGAAGAGCTACGAGAAGATCTATTTCGAATGGCTGCGCAACATCGAGCCCTGGTGCATCAGCCGCCAGCTGTGGTGGGGCCACCGCATTCCGGCCTGGTATGACGCGGACGGAAACATTTACGTCGCGGAGAGCGAGGCCGAGGCTGTCGCGCAGGCCGGCGGCAAGCCGCTGACGCAGGACGAGGACGTCCTCGACACCTGGTTCAGTTCAGCCCTGTGGCCGTTCTCGACCATGGGCTGGCCGGAGAAGACCGAGGACCTCGAACGCTTCTATCCGACCAGCGATCTGGTGACGGCGGCGGACATCATCTTCTTCTGGGTCGCCCGCATGATGATGATGGGACTTCACTTCATGGATGAAGTGCCGTTCCGGCGGGTCATCATCAACGGACTGGTCCGCGACGAGAAGGGCCAGAAGATGAGCAAGTCGAAGGGGAACGTCATCGACCCCCTCGGCATCATCGACGAACTGGGCGCCGATCCGTTGCGCTTCACCATGGCCATTCTGTCGGGAACTCGCGATATCAAGTTGTCGCGACAACGTATTGAAGGCTATCGCAACTTCGGCACCAAGCTGTGGAACGCGGCGCGCTTCTCGCAGATGAATGAGGCGAAGCGGGTCGAGGGCTTCGATCCCGCCGCCGTCGACCAGACCATCAACCGCTGGATCCGCGGCGAGCTGACGAAGGCCGAGCGCGCGGTCAGCGAGGCCATCGAGGGCGGGCGTTTCGACGACGCGGCCTCGGCCCTGTACCGCTTCGTCTGGAACGTGTTCTGCGACTGGTACCTGGAGCTGGCCAAGCCGGTGTTCATGGGATCGGACGAGACGGCGAAGGCCGAGACCCGGGCCATGACCGCCTGGACGCTCGATCAGACCCTGAAGCTGATGCACCCGATCATGCCCTTCATCACCGAAGAGCTGTGGGACAAGCTGGCCGGGGTGGGCGCGGCGCGGAGCGAGGCGACCCTGATCGGGGCGGCCTGGCCGGATCTGCCGGACAGCTTCATCGACGCGGCGGCCGAGGGCGAGACCGGCTGGCTGGTCGATCTGGTCACCGAAATCCGCCAGCTGAAGGCCGAAATGAATGTGCCGCAGGGCGCCAAGCCCGGCCTGTCCTTCATCGCGCCCGACGCGGTCACCGCCGCCCGGATCGCCCGTCACCGCGACCTGATCCTGACCCTGGGCCGGGTTTCGGACCTGTCGACGGTCGAGGCGGCGGCCGAGGGGGCGGTGACCTTCGTCTCGGGCGGCGCGACCGCCGCGCTGTCGCTGGCGGGGATCATCGACCTGTCGGCGGAGCGTGCGCGTCTGGCCAAGGAAATCGCGGCCTTCGACAGCGACATCGGCCATTTCAACAAGAAGCTCGGCAATCCGAATTTCGTCGATCGCGCGGCCCCTGAGGTCGTCGAGGAACAGCGCCAGAAGCTGGCCGAGGCCGAGGCCGGCAAGGCGAAGCTGCAGGCGGCGCTGGCGCGGCTGGACGCGGTGGGGTGAGCAAGGTCCGCCTCGACCAGTGGCTGGTCGCCCGCGGACTGGCGGAGAGCCGGGCGCGGGCGAAGGCGGCGATCGAGGCGGGCGGGGTGACGGTCAACGGGGTTCCCGCCAAGGCCGCCTCGCAGGCCGTCGGCGACGATGCGGTCATCGCCTACGCCGACGCCCATCACTGGGTCGGGCGGGGAGCGTTGAAACTGGATCACGCCCTGACCCTGTGGCCCGTCGCGGTCGAGGGCCGGACGGTGCTGGATGTCGGCGCCTCGACGGGCGGGTTCACCGAGGTCTGTCTGTCGCGTGGCGCGGCGCGGGCGTTCGCCGTCGATGTCGGCTCGGGGCAGATGCATGCGCGGGTCGCGGCGGACCCGCGCGTGGTCAATCTGGAGCAGACCGACGCGCGCGATCTGACGCCGGCGCTGATCCCGGCGGCCCCGCAGCTGATCGTCTGCGACGCCAGCTTCATCGGCCTGGCCAAGGTGCTGCCGGCGGCGCTGTCGCTGGCGGCGCCGGACGCGGACCTCGTGACCCTGGTCAAGCCGCAGTTCGAGGCGACGGGGCCGGGCGGGACGAAGAAGGGCGTGGTCAAGAATCCAGCCGCGCAGCAGGCGGCGTTGGGCGCGGTCTCGGCCTGGCTGGAAGGCGAGGGCTGGGCGGTGCAGGCGACGGCGGAAAGCCCGATCACCGGCGGGGACGGGAATGTGGAGTTCCTGCTGTGGGCGCGGCGGCGGGACCGAGGCTGAGGCGACGCCCCTCCACCATGCTTCGCATGGTCCCCCTCCCCATTGCATGGGGAGGAGACGGCCGGCGCTCAAGCAGCGAGCCGCCGCGCGGCGAGCGTTAGCGCCCAAAAAGGAAAAACCCCCGGTGGATTGCTCCACCGGGGGTCTCCGTCACGCCGCCGATCGACAGGGGGGCTGAAAAATAATCGGCGACGCAATTCTGTCAGCAGGTCTGCTGGTAGCGGGTGACCGTGCGGCCGTAGCGGTCGCGGCTCTGAACGGCGACGGGGCGGCAGTCGGACTGGTAGCGGTCGTCCGACTGGTACTGGTAGCCGCGGTCATCGCCGTAGCCCCGGTCGTCGTAGCGATTGTCGTACCCGGCATAGCCCTGGCTGCTGTAGCCGCGGTCCTCGTAGCGGTAGCGCCCGGAATCCTGGTAGCGGCTGTCGTAACCACGGTCGTCGTACTGGACGTGGCCGCTGTACCCGTCGGTGCAGTTGCGGGCCGAGTCGTTGCCAACGGCCGCGCCGAGCGCGCCGCCGATCACGGCGCCGAGGACGCTGCCCTCTGTGCGGCGGCCGCGGGCGCCCATTTGCGAGCCGATCACGGCGCCGAAGGTCGCGCCGACGGCGGCGCCGGCGCCCGTACGGCCGCGGCGCTCGCTGCGGCAGTTATAGTTTGAGCGGTCGTACGACTGGCCGTAGGAGCGATCATAACCATAGTCAGGTTGTTGGCCGTAGCCGTAGCCGGACTGTTGCGCATATCCGTAGGGCTGGCTGTTGTAGCCGCCCGAATAGGGCTGGGGCGAACCCTGGTAGCTGTAGGCCTGGGCCGAGGCGGCGGCCGGGGTCAGCATCAGGCCGGCGGCGGCGAGGGCGGCGGCGCCAAAGGCGGTCTTGAGGGGCAGACGGGCGAACATCGGCATGATCCTGGTTGAAGGGCGGGCGCCGGATGTCGGCGCCTGTTTCTGTGATGACGAGGAATAGGCCAGCGAAACTGAACGGGCTTTGATCGGGCCGTTCATCTTCGTTCAGGTTTCGTCGGAGGGCGGGAGGCCCTGGAGGCGGGCGCGAAATCTGAGTCCGGACGCAATCGCGCCCGAACCGATTTCGCTCTAGAAGCGGCCGATGACGGAGACGCTGACCATCAGCCGCATGGGCGGGCAGGGCGACGGGATCGCCGACACGCCGGCCGGACCCGTGTTCGCCCCCCTGACCCTGCCGGGCGAAACCGTGCGGGGCGAGGTGCGCGACGGGCGACTGGAAGCGGCGGAGATCCTGGCGGCCAGCCCCGACCGGATCGCGCCGGTCTCGCCCCACTACGGCGACTGCGGCGGATGCTCGCTGCAGCACTGGGCGTCGGGACCGTATCTGGACTGGAAGCGGGAGCAGGTGCGGCAGGCCCTGGCCCGCGAGCGGATCGAGACCGAGATCGAGGCCACGGTGGCCGTGCCGCCGGGAACGCGGCGGCGGCTGGCCCTGCATGCGCGGCGCGGCGAGGACGGGCGGGTCGTGCTGGGGTTCAAGGCGCGCAAGAGCTGGAGGCTGGTCGAGGTGACCGCCTGTCCGGTGGCCGATCCCCGGCTGGTGGCGGCCTTTCCGGCGCTGGCGCGGGTGGCCGAAGCCTTTCTCGAGCATCCGAAATCGGCCCCGACCCTGCATGTGACGGCGACTCTCACCGGGTTGGACGTCGATGTGACGGGGGTCGAGCGGCGCTCGGGCGGACTGTCGGGCGACGCCCGGATGCGGGCGATCGAGGCGGCGGCCGCGGCGGAGCTGGCGCGGCTGAGTCTCGCCGGGGACGTCCTGATGATGGAACGGCTGCCGAAGGTGGCCTTCGGTCCGGCGACCGTGCCCCTGCCGCCCGGCGGGTTCCTGCAGGCCGTGCCAGAGGCGGAGGCCGCCATGGTCGCGCGCGCGGTTGCGGCGGTGCGCGGGGCGAAGAAGATCGCGGATCTGTTTTGCGGCGCCGGGACCTTCACCTTCCCGCTCGCGACCGTGGCGCCGGTGCTGGCGGCGGACGGATCGGCGGCGGGGATCGCGGCGCTGAAGGCTGGGATCGGGACGGGGCCGGGAATGAAGGCGATCACGGCCGAGGCCCGCGACCTCTTTCGCAGGCCCCTGGCCCCCTTCGACCTGCGCGGTTGCGACGCCGTGGTGCTGGACCCGCCCCGCGCCGGCGCTCTGGAGCAGACGCGGCAGCTGCCGGGGACGAAGGCGGCGGTCGTGGTCGGGGTGTCGTGCAATCCGGTGACCTTCGCCCGCGACGCGCGGGTGCTGATCGACGCCGGTTTCCGGCTGGAGCGGGTGACCCCGGTGGACCAGTTCCTCTGGTCCGCGCATGTGGAGCTGGTGGGAGTGTTCCGGCGATGACGATGAACGACAACCTGCCCGATGAGGATGGCGGCGGTTTCGACGCCGAGGACTGGACACGGCTCACGCCCTTCACCGGGGTCGTGGCGACGCTGGACGATGTCCAGGCGCGCCGGGCCGTGTTCGCCCTCGGCGACACCGACGATCCACGTCCGATCGCCATGGCGCTGCCGCAGCCGGTGATCTGGTGGGACGACGACGGGGCGGGGCAGGCGGCGGTGGCGGTCCAGGCCGAGACCCACCTCGGGCCCGACGGCGAGGAGATGGAGGTGCTGGGCCTGATCCTGCCGGACGGCGGCGGGGCGGTGGCCCTGATGGAGGATGTCGATCTGGTCGACGCCAGCGATCCGACCTGGCGCGATCTGGTCACCCACGCCATCGACCCGTCCGCCGCATACGAGGACTAAACTATGATCCCTTCCTCCATCTCGGAGGAAGGAAGGTCAAAGAGATCGCCCTGGACCTTTGCGTCGGCCGGCACGCGGAACCGGGTCTCGTCCAGCGGGACGCGCGGCGCGTCGAGCCCGTAGCGTTTGACCGCCGCCTTGAAGCGCGCCGCGATCAGTTCGGCGACCGGACCGGTCCCCTTCATCCGCTGGGACCAGTCGGCGTCATAGTCCTTGCCGCCGCGGGTCTGGCGGATCAGCGACATGACGCGGGCGGCGCGCTCGGGTCGGGCGTCGGCCAGCCATTCGCGGAACAGGTCCTTGATCTCGAGCGGCAGGCGCAGGGTCACATACATGGCGGAGGTCGCCCCCGCTTTCGACGCCGCCTCCAGCACCGATTCCAGTTCGTGGTCGTTGAGGCCGGGGATGACGGGGGCGAAGCCGACTGTGACCGGGCAGCCGGCGTCGGCGAGGCGGGAGACGGCTTCGAGCCGTTTGGCGGGGGTCGAGGCGCGAGGCTCCATGGCGCGGGCCAGGCCCCGGTCCAGGGTGGTGATGGAGACGCAGGCCGAGGCCAGGCCGGCGCGGCCCATGGGGCCCAGAATGTCGACGTCGCGGGCGATCAGCACCGACTTGGTAATGATGCTGAACGGGTGATGGAAGCGCTGCATCACCTCGAGGATCGAGCGGGTCGAATTCAGCTCGCGTTCCACCGGCTGATAGGGGTCGGTGTTGCCGCCTATGTGGATGCGTTTGCAGACGTAGCGGGGCTTCGCGAGCTCCCGCTCCAGCAGACGCGCGGCCTCGGGCTTGAAGAAGAGGCGGCTCTCGAAATCCAGGCCCGGGGATAGGCCCATCCAGGCATGGGACGGACGGGCGTAACAGTAGATGCAGCCATGTTCGCAGCCCTTGTAGGGGTTGATGGACCGGTCGAAACCGATGTCCGGACTGGTGTTCTTCGCAATGATGGTCCGGGCGTGCTCTGGCGTCAGGGTCGTGCGCAGGGGCGCGGCCTCGACATCGTCGCCAGTCCAGCCGTCATCGAAGGCTTCCACGGTTTCCGGTTCAAACCGCCCGCTCGCATTCGAGCGCGCGCCCCGTCCTTTCGCCGCTTCCGCCATTCAGCGATCCTAGCGGGAAAATGGAACAAAGCAAGAACTGTTCAGGCGCAACTAGGCTGAGCTGACTTTCAAACGTCATTTCCGGAAAGCCCTGCGCCAAGGCTTCGCATGAGCATCCTGCTTCACCCGCCATCGGAAGGCCTCGTCCCGCGAAGCCCCTCAGGACGATACAGGATGGTGCGGATGAGAGGACTCGAACCTCCACGCCTCGCGGCGCCAGAACCTAAATCTGGTGCGTCTACCAGTTCCGCCACATCCGCTCAGGTCCGGGTGGGTGGTAAGGGTCGGCCGGCCCGTGAGCAAGGGCGTAAACGCTCACGGGCCGACCGGGTCTTCAACGGGCGCTGACCGACGGGGTCGGCATCACCTCGGTGACCGTGAACCTGTGGGTCGGCAAGTTCAGGGTTCGGGGGGCCGCATTCTGCACAGCGACGACCAGTTTGCCCCCCAGGCGGCAAGTCGTCTCGGTTTCATCCGGACCGAAGATTGACCCCGATGCTATCCGCGCCGTCAACGTGATGCGGCCTTCGCCGTTCGAACGACCGAAAACGACGTCCTGGGGTCCAAGCAGCACGCTCTGGGGTTCGGCCTGACCGCAGGTGATCTCGATTTCCGGAGAACCGGATATGACCTCCGTCGCGCGCCGGCCGTCGCTCTCCCTCAGAAGATAGGTCAGCGGAACGGTGAGCGGCCCGCGGTTCGGCGCGGCGTTCAGGGCGTAGGCCAGATCGCCTGATGGATTGGCCAGGCTGATGCTGGCGCGATAGTCGGCGATGTCCGTCGAGGCCATGGGGATCACCAGGGGCGGAGCCACATCCTCGGCTACGGTCGGGATCAGTGAACTGACACCGAACGCCAGCCGCGCGACGTTTGATCCGGCGTTCGGCGCGGGCGTGGCGCGGACGGTGAACCGGCAGACTCGCACCCCCTCCGGAGCCGGACGCACGTCGAAATTCGAAAAGCTGAAGTCGCTGGGCTGGTCCGGCGTCGCCGTGAGCTGCCAGAACAGTCGGTCGCAATAGGCGGTGGGGACGCCGGACAGATCGGCCGACCACTGGATGGGTTGCGGACCATCGATGACGGCGGCGTTGCCCGCCACCGGCGTGACGCTGGCAAGCAGAGGGGCCTCGGCCGACAGTCGACGGGGCCCCGGGAAGGTCGCGCCGCCCGGGGGACGGTGCAGGATGGCGACGCCGAACCCCCGATTGTTCGATTGCGCGTTCCATCCAGCATTGCCCGAGGCCTCCGCGGCGGCACTGAGGAAAGGCACGGCCGCGGCCACCCGTGCATTGCCGGACATCAGGGTCGCCTGGGTCAGACCGGACACGCGATAGGCCGCCGCCGCATCCACCATATGGGTGATCTCGAGGCGGTCGGCGTTCCCGTCGTCGGCCATTCCCGGGTGCAGTCGGTACCAGTGCCACCCGGCCAGGTAGACGCTGAACCGGTCGACGTTCGGACGACGATCGACTTCGGTCGAGGTCAGGCCCAGAGCCGCCGCCACCGGCGAGACGATTCTGCCGCTGTACAGGAAGATTGACTGGCTTCGACTCTCCGTCGCGCTGGTGCTCATCGCCGCCCGGAAAACACTGGCCGACAGCGGTATGTCGATGTTTCCGGACGCGGTCAGCATGGTCGAGCAGTTGTGCTGCAACGTGCTGCTGGCCCGGCGGCTGTAAAGGGCGGTCGCCTCGTTCTCGGCGTAGGTCACTCCGAGAGGCTGCCCGGCGCGCGAAAGAGCGCTGCCCTCCCCCCGCAGGTAGATGGCCGAGAAATAGGAGCCGAGGGAATCCAGCGAATAGATCGGAACACTCGCATCCATCTGGTTGGCAAAGGTGTCCCACGTCCGGACGTCGGCGGGGATGTACCGCTCGGGAGCCTGGTTCGTGGCCGAAAGCGGCAAACAACTTCGCGCGACCGACTGGAACTGCTCCCCGAGCCATTGCTTCAAGGGCCGCGGGGTCTGGGCGTCCGCTTCCGTCGCCACTGAACTCGCCAAGGCGGCGGTCAGGACCGCCATCGCCGCTCTCCTGAACATTGCGTCCTCCAGTTGTATGAAACCCGGAATAAGGGTGCCA
The DNA here is from genome assembly GCF_030160755.1 of Brevundimonas denitrificans. GTDB lineage: Bacteria > Pseudomonadota > Alphaproteobacteria > Caulobacterales > Caulobacteraceae > Brevundimonas > Brevundimonas denitrificans. The sequence goes on from NZ_BSOY01000077.1 coordinate 15,813, forward strand.
CATGGAACGATGTTTGGCGAGTCGAGGCCGGCTTGACGGCCTGCCGGCAACGAAAAAGGCCCGGGATCGCTCCCGGGCCTTTCGTCTTCGAGAGCTGATCCGGGGATCAGTCCTTCTGATTGTCCACGCCGGAGCCCATGGCCTCGGCGGGCGACGACATCGTGGTGTCTTCGGTGATGTCGATCCCCTTGGCCAGCTTGGAGTGCCAGAAGCCGTAGAGGATGTAGATCACGGCCCCGACCGCGGCATAGGCGCCGAGGATGGTGAGCGGCAGCGGGTTGCCGTCCATGGCGTGCTGGATCATCGGCCAGAAGTTGAAGCCGGCCAGCGCCAGGCAGGACAGGATGCCCAGGACGGCGGTGAAGATGCCGCCCGGCACCTTGAACGGACGCTCCATCTCCGGATGCTTGATGCGCAGGAAGATCACGCTCAGGCAGACGATGGAGAAGGCGACGGCCGTGCCCAGGGACACCAGGTCGCCCAGGATCGAGATGGGCAGGAAGGACGCCGCGACGGCGATCAGGATGCCCAGCAGGATGGTGCCGATCCAGGGCGTGCGGAACTTCGGATGGATGACGGCGAAGGCTTTCGGGAGAAGGCCGTCACGCGCCATGGTGTAGAAGATCCGCGTCTGGCCGTAGCACAGCACCAGCATGACCGAGGACAGGCCGGTGATGGCGCCGACCTTGATCAGGAAGCTGATCAGGTTGAGCGGGCTGCCATCGGGCGTGATGAAGGCCGTGTCGGCCCATTCCAGACCCATGCGGTCGATGGCGACGGCCACCGGCGCCGGGCTGGCCAGCTCGAGGTAGGGGACCACGCCGGTCATGACGGCCGCGACGGCCATATAGATGAGGGTGCAGACGATCAGGGCCCCGAGAATGCCGACGGGGACGTCCTTGGAGGGGTTCTTGGCCTCGGCCGCGGCGGTCGAGACCGCCTCGAAGCCGACGTAGGCGAAGAAGATGATCGAGGCGCCGCGCAGGATGCCCGTAGCCCCGTACTCGCCGAACTTGCCGGTCGTGTTCTCGGGGATGAAGGGCACCCAGTTCTCGGGGTTGATGTACTGGACCCCGACGGCGATGAAGGTCAGCAGCACCACGATCTTGATCATCACGATGATGTTGTTGATCGAGGCCGACTCGCTGACGCCGAGCACCAGCAGGCTGCAGACCGCGGCGATGCCGATGGCGGCGACCAGGTTGAACGTCCCGGTCAACGGGAAGCTGGCGACGCCCGTATCCGAGGTCACCGCCTGGATCAGCGGCGTGGCCCACGAAGGCCCTTCGCCGCCCGCGTACTGGATCATCGGGAACAGGCCGTCGGCGACGCCGAAGTCCCGCAGGATGGAGACGACATAGCCGGACCAGCCGACCGCGACGGTCGAGGCGGCGACGCCGTATTCAAGCACCAGCAGCCAGCCCATGATCCAGGCGAAGACCTCGCCCAGGGTGCCGTAGGCATAGGTGTAGGCCGAGCCCGAGACGGGCATGGTCGAGGCCAGTTCGGCGTAGCAGAGGCCGGCGAGACCGCAGGCGATGCCCGCGACCACGAACGACAGCATGATCGCCGGGCCCGCATGGGCGGCGGCGACCTGGCCGGTCAGGACGAAGATGCCCGCGCCGATAATGGCGCCGATGCCCAGGCTCATCAGATTGATGGGACCCAGAGACCGCTTGAGCTCGCTCTTGGCGGCTTCCTTCTGGATCTGGGCTACGGATTTCTTGAGGAACAGGCGGTTCCCCTTGGGCCTAAGGCCTTCTGCGGACATCGAGTCTCGCCCCCTGATACACGGCGAGTCCTCCCCGGACCGCCTTCAATGGCGCGGACGCTAGCGGCGCGGGGGGCCGCTGGCAACGCGGTTTCCGAAGGGTGAACGTTGGACGACGCTTTCGTGAAGGGGCGCCGAGCGTCTAGAGCCATGGCGATGCTGCCGATCCACGCCGTTCTTGAGCCGCTGAAGGCCGCCCTCTCGGCGGGCGCCGCCGCCGTGCTCGCCGCGCCTCCGGGAGCGGGCAAGACGACGGTCGTGCCGCTGGCGCTGCTGGGCGAGAGCTGGCTGGGCGGCGGCAAGATTCTCGTGCTCGAGCCGCGCAGGCTGGCGGCGCGGGCGGCGGCGGAGCGGATGGCGGCCACGCTGGGCGAGGCGACCGGCGAGACCGTCGGCTATCGCACGCGTCTGCAGAGCCGGATCGGGCCGAAGACCCGGATCGAGGTGATCACCGAGGGCGTGTTCACACGGATGATTCTGGACGATCCGGGGCTGGACGGCGTCGGGGCCGTGCTGTTCGACGAGTTTCATGAGCGGTCGCTCGATGCCGACCTGGGCCTGGCGCTGGCGCGGGAGACGCAGGGGCTGTTGCGCGAGGACCTGCGGCTGCTGGTGATGTCGGCGACGCTGGATATCGGCGGGGTGTCCCGTCTGTTGGACGGCGCGCCCGTGATCGAGGCCGAGGGCCGGATGTTCCCGGTCGAGACCCGCTATGTCGGGCGCAACCCGGTCGAGCGGATCGAGGACGCCGCGGCGCGGGCGGTCATGCAGGCTCTGGGCGAGGAGACGGGATCGGTGCTGGTCTTCCTGCCGGGGCAGGGGGAGATCCACCGCACCGCCCAGCGGCTGGCCGAGCGGCTGCGTGATCCGGCGGTGGATGTGGTTCCCTTGTACGGCGCGCTGGACCGGGAGACGCAGGACCGGGCCATCCAGCCGGCGGCCGCCGGGCGGCGCAAGGTGGTGCTGGCGACCTCGGTGGCGGAAACCAGTCTGACCATCGAAGGGGTCCGGGTGGTCATCGACGGCGGCCTGTCGCGCGTGCCGCGGTTTGAGCCGTCCAGCGGCCTGACGCGGCTGGCGACCGTCAGGGTCAGCCGGTCGTCGGCGGAGCAGAGGCGCGGGCGGGCGGGCCGGGTCGAGCCGGGCGTCTGCTACCGGCTGTGGGACGAGGCGGCGACGCGCGGGCTGGTGCCGCATCAGCGGCCGGAGATCCTGGAAGCGGACCTGACGGGGTTCGCCCTCGATCTGGCGCGATGGGGCGCGCGATCGACGGAGACGCTGGCCCTGCTGGACCAGCCGCCGGCGGGGGCCTTCGCCGAGGCGCGCAAGGTGCTGACGCGGCTGGGCGCGCTGGACGAGGCGGGCGCGCTGACGGCGCATGGACGCCGGATGACCCGGATT
>NZ_BSOY01000078.1 GCF_030160755.1 Brevundimonas denitrificans
CGAGGGCGCGCTGGTCGCCCTGGCCGCCCTGACCGGCGGGGACGACGCGGTCTGCGGCCTCGTCCTGCTGTCCGGCGCGGGCCGGCCGATCGGCGCCGTCCTGCGCGAGCAACTGGCCAACGCCCCGGAACCCTTGCGGGGCCAGGCGCTGGCCATCCTCGCCGAGCTCGAGGCCGGACGCCCGGTGACGGACGTTCCGCCCCCACTGGCGGCCCTGTTCCGCCCCTCGGTCCAGCCCTACATGATCTCGTGGCTGCCGCTGGACCCCGCGGCGCTGGTCGCCGCCTGGGACGGGCCCGTGATGATCGGTCAGGGCACGACGGACATCCAGGTGGGCCTGACCGACGCCGAGGCCCTCGCCGCCGCCCGGCCCGACGCCACGCTGAGGATCTGGGAGGGCGTCAACCACCTGCTGAAGACCGCCCCCGCCGACCGCGCCGCCAACATCGCCACCTACAGCAATCCAACCCTGCCGCTGGCGCCCGGCGTCGTCGACGACGTGGCCGGCTTCATCCTGCAGCCGCGTTAGGCCAACGTCTCCTGGAAGCGCACCGGCCGGCCGTGGGCCGAACCGATCAGCGCGCCGTCCTTCATCACCACCCGGCCCCGGACGATGGTGGCCACGGCCTTGCCCGTGGCCTCGAAGCCGTCGAACGGCGTCCAGCCGCAGCGGCTGGCCATGTCGGCGTGGCGGATCACATGCTTCGCCTTCAGATCGACGATCGTCAGGTCGGCGTCATAGCCTTCGGCCATCCGGCCCTTGCCGGCGATGCCGAACACCCGGTTGGCCCCGTGCGAGGTCAGGTCGATGAACCGGTCCAGGCTCAGCCGCCCGTTCGCCACATGGGTCAGCATCACCGGCACCAGCGTCTGCACCCCCGGCATCCCTGAAGGCGAGGCCGGATAGGGCCGGGCCTTTTCCTCCAGCGTATGCGGCGCATGGTCCGAGCCCAGCACGTCGGCGACGCCCTGCTCGATGCCGCGCCACAGGCCGGCGATGTGGTAGTTGTTGCGGATCGGCGGGTTCATCTGCGCCAGCCCCTTGAGCCGCTCGTAGGCCTCGTCTCCGTCCAGCGTCAGGTGCTGCGGCGTCAGCTCCATCGTCGCCACGTCCTTGTGGTTGGCGAGGAACTCGACCTCTTCGGCCGTGGTCACGTGCAGCACGTGGATGCGGGCGCCGGTCTCCCGGGCCAGGCGCACCAGACGCCGGGTGGACATGATCGCGCTCTCGGGATCACGCACCTCCGGATGGCTCGTCCAGTCGCCCTGGCGCGCCAGCGGGCGCCGGTCGACCAGCCGGTACTCGTCCTCGGAATGGAAGGTCGCCCGCCGCCTCACCTGGCGCAGCACCTCGCGCACCCCGTCGTCGTCGGCGACCAGCAGGGTGCCGGTCGAGGCCCCCATGAAGACCTTGACCCCGCAGCAGCCGGGCAGCCGCTCCAGCTCGGCCAGGTATTTGGCATTGTCGTGGGTGCCGCCGATGTAGAAGGCGTGGTCGGTCCACATCCGGTCCCGGGCCCGGACCAGCTTGTCGGCCAGGGCGTCCGGGTCGGTCGTCGAGGGCTCTGTGTTCGGCATTTCGAACACGGCGACGACCCCGCCCAGGGCGGCCGCGCGCGAGCCGCTCTCAAGGTCCTCCTTCCACTCCAGCCCCGGCTCGCGGAAATGGACCTGGGTGTCGATGACGCCGGGCAGGACCGTCAGGCCCTTCGCGTCCACGGTGTCGCCCGCCGAGGCCTGCGACAGGTCGCCGATGAAGGCGATCCGCCCGTCGATCACGCCGACGTCGGCCATGCCGCGGCCCGCGTGATTGGCCACCTCGCCGCCGCGGACGATCAGGTCGTATGTCTGGGTCATGCCTCGTCCCTTAGCCCCGCCCGACCGAAGGTTCTAGGCCGAGGCGCGCTCTTCCAGCAGCTTCATCGCCGCCTTCAGCACCCGGTCCGCCGGCAGGTCGTTCATATGCTGGATGGCCTGGTTCAGATGGGGATCGATCTTGCGGAACTCGTCGACCGAGCGCGGGCCGCGCACGGCGATCCCGCCCCAGGGTCCGTGCTCGACCTCGTCCGACGGCCCGAAGGCCGCGACCACCGGGATTCCGGCGGCCACGGCCAGGTCGGTCCAGATCGTATCCGCCCCGACATAGAGCGCCGCCCGGCCCAGGGCGGCGACCGTCTCCAGCCGGCCCAACCGCCCCTGCAATTCGGTCACCCGGTTGCGCGGCAGCGACAGGCGGACGACATGGGCCGTGTCGCGCGCATTCTCGTCGCCCACGACGATCACCCGCCCGCCCTCCAGCGGCCCGCCGTCGCCGACGAGGGCGACCGCCACCTTGGCGTAGCGTTCGGACGGCCAGACCTTGCCCATCCAGTCCGCGCCGGGGCCGATGGCCAGCAGGGGAACATCCTCCTCCGGGATCAGGGCGGCCGCCCTGGCGCGGGTCGCTTCCGAGACGAACAGCTTCGGCGCCGGAACGTCCTCGAGCTGCAGCACCCGCGCCGCCTGTTCGACCGCATGGACCCCGGCCTCCCAGGCCCCGCGCACGGCGCGCTTCTGCCGCTTCAGCTTGGCCGACAGGGTGGTGCCGCGCATATCGACGACCAGACCCCAGCGCGTCTCACGCACCTTGTTCCACAGGCCCAGCCAGTCCAGCCGGCTGTCGCGCTCCAGCACGATCAGCCGGTCCAGACGGGGCGTATCGGCGAACAGGGGCGCGCTCTTCGGCGATCCGACCACCGTAAAGCTCGCCTGCGGCATGGCCTCGACCATATAGGCGAGCACCCCCGACGACAGGATGGCGTCGCTCGCATCCGCCTCGGCGATGTAGAGGATGGGAAACCGTCCGGCCATGGATCGACCGTATACGGATTCTCGCGGGGCGGCAGACGGCAAGCGGCCATGGTCCACAGGCGCGGCGCGCCCTATCTAGGCTTCATGAGCACCCGCATCGCCCGCCTCGACAGCCGCGCCCTGATCCGGGTCTCGGGCCCGGACGCCCGGCCCTTCCTGCACAATCTGCTGACCCAGGACGTCGAGACCCTCGCGCCGGGCGAACTCCGCTTCGGCGCCCTGCTGTCGCCGCCCGGCCGGCTGCTGTTCGACCTCTTCCTGTGGGGCGAGGACGACGCGGTCGTGCTCGACGTCGCCGCCGACCGCCGCGACAGCCTGCTGCAGCGGCTGGCCATGTACAAACTGCGGGCGCAGGTCGCGGTCGAGACGGATGATCGCCCGGTCCTGGCGGCCTGGGATGGGCCGCCGCCTCAGGGGTTCGTCGCCGACCCCCGGACACCGGGCCTCGGTGCACGATCCCTCTCTGGCGATATCGAGCCGGATGCCGCCGAAGACGACTGGCAGGCCCATCGCCTCGCCGTCGGCGTCCCCGACCCGGCCGCCGACGCCCCCTCCGACAAGGTCTATCCGATCGAGGCCGATTTCGACCTGCTGAACGGGATCGACTTCCAGAAGGGCTGTTTCGTCGGTCAGGAGACCACCTCGCGCATGAAGCGCCGCGGCAGCATCAGGAACCGCATGCTGCCGATCGCCTTCGACGGTCCGCCGCCGCCCTTCGGCGCCGAGGTGCTGAACGGCGAGCTCCGCGCCGGCGAGGTGCTGAGCGGCCGGGACGGCGCGGCCATGGCCCTGCTGCGGCTGGACCGGATCGACGGGGATCTGACGGTCGACGGACGCCCGGTCACGGTCCGACGGCCGGACTGGGCCGGTCTCTGAAACGAAAAACGCGCCCGGAGTTGATCCGGGCGCGTCTCCGATTGGTCTGGCCCGTGGATTACTGGGCGGGGGTCTCGGCCGGGGTCTCGATGGCGGCGTCGACGTTCTCGGCGGCTTCGTTGGTGGCGGCGGCGGCGTTGTCGGCGGCGACTTCGGCGTTGGCGGCGGTGTCGTCGGCGGCCGAGGCGACCGTGGCGCCGGCCGCGTCTGCGGTGGCTTCGGCGTTCTCTTCGGTCTGCGGCGAGCAGGCGGCGAGGGTCAGGGCGGCCGCGGCGGCGGCGAACAGGGCGATACGCATGGGGGGATCCTTCCTTGGTGGAGACTCCGCTTGTTCCGCCTTGGCCGGGGCTTGTCCAGTGCTTTGACGGAAGGCGGCGGGCCGACCACTATTCTGCAGCCTCAACCCGGACCGCCCACATGCCGCTGATCGACCTCAGTCACACCATCGAAGCCGGCATGATCACCTACAAGGGCCTGCCCGCGCCGCTGGTCTGCGACCATCTGAGCCGCGAGGCGTCGCGCGCCAACTACGACGCCGGGACCGAATTCCAGATCGGGCGCATCGAGATGGTCGGCAACACCGGCACCTATCTGGACACGCCTTTCCACCGCTACGCCGATGGCGAGGACCTCAGCGACGTCGGTCTCGACCGGGTCGCCGGCCTGCCCGGGCTCGTCGTCCGCGTCCCCGACATCCAGGCGATCGGCGCCGACCGGTTCACCGGACTCGACCTGCGCGGCGCGGCGGTGCTGGTCCACACCGGCTGGGCCCGCCACTGGCGGACCGACGCCTATTTCGAGAACCATCCCTTCCTGACGGAGGCGGCCGCGGCCTTGCTCGTGGATGCGGGCGCGGCGCTGGTCGGCATCGACTCCCACAACATCGACGACACCCGCACACGCGCCCGGCCGGTCCACACCCGGTTGCTGGGCGCGGGCATCCCGATCTGCGAGCATCTGCGCGGTCTGGAGCTGCTGCCCGACGCCGGATTCCGCTTCACCGCGGCCCCGCCGAAAGTCAGGGCGTTCGGGACATTCCCGGTCAGGGCGTTCGCCGAGGTCGGCTGACGGGGGATTCGAAAAGTTTCAGCAACTGCTGAATTCTCGCGCCACGATCTCGACGCGGTTCACCCATCAGTGGTACGCAGGATGGGCGCAGGGGGCGCATCCCTCAAAGGATCCGTAATATGTTCAAGGCTTTCGCACGCCGCGCCGTACTGGCGGCCGCCATCTCCGCTGTCGCCTTCGGGACGATGGGCTTCCAGTCCAACGACGGTCAGGACCGCCGTGTCCGCATCATCAACGCCACCGGCGTCACCATGACCCATTTCTACGCCTCTAACTCGGGCCAAGATGACTGGCAGGAAGATATTCTCGGTCAGGACGTCCTGCCGTCTGGCCAGTCCGTCCGGATCAACATCGACGACGGCACGGGCGCCTGCCTCTATGACTTCAAGGCCCGCTTCGCCGATGGCGACGAACTGATCCGCTACCGGATCAACGTCTGCCAGATCACCGAATACCGCTACACCGCGGGCTGATCGGCCGGACCGACTGAAATTCAAGGCTGCGCCTTCCGGGGCGCGGCCCTTTTTCGCGCCTGATCCGCTACCCTGCGCCCATGCCCGACTCACTGCATCGCTGCGCCTGGTGCGGGACCGATCCGCTCTACGTCGCCTATCACGACGAGGAATGGGGCGTGCCCGAGTACGACGCCCGCGCCCTCTGGGAGAAGCTGGTGCTGGACGGATTCCAGGCCGGGCTGGCCTGGATCACCATCCTGCGGAAACGCGAGGGGATGCGGGACGCCTTCCATGGTTTCGACCCCGAGATCATCGCCCGCTACGGCGAGGCTGACATCGAGCGGCTGCTGGCGGACGCCCGCATCATCCGCTCGCGCGCCAAGATCAACAGCGCCATCAAGGGCGCGCGGATCTGGCTGGAGATGCGCGACAGCGGCGAGGACTTCAGCGCATGGCTGTGGTCGTTCGTCGACGGCGCCCCGATCCAGAATGAATGGCCCGACAGCGACGGCCGGCCCGTCGCGACGCCCGCGTCCGAAGCCATGGCCAGGGCGCTGAAGAAGCGCGGCTTCACCTTCTGCGGTCCCGTGATCGTCTACGCCTTCATGCAGGCGGTGGGCATGGTCAACGATCACGACGTCGAATGCTTCCGTCACTGCCAGGTTCGTGCGATGGCCGCGTCGTGAAGACCCCATCGAAATCCCCGGCCGGCGCGAAGCCCGCGCGCGCCTTCCCGACCCTGACGCTGGAAATCGTGCTGGTCGAAAGCGCGGGCGGTCCGGTCTGCGGCGTGGACGAGGCCGGACGCGGGCCCTGGGCGGGACCGGTGTCGGCGGGCGCGGTGATCCTGAATCCGTCGGACCTGCCCGCGGGCATCGACGATTCCAAGGCCCTGACCCACGCCCGGCGAGAGGCGCTGGAGATCGAGATCAAGGCCCGCGCCGTCGCCTGGGGCGTCGGTTTCGCCTCGGTCGAGGAAATCGAGGCCCACAACATCCTGCACGCCACGGGGCTGGCCATGTGTCGCGCGATCGAGGCGATGGCGATCCAGCCCGCCGCCGCGCTGGTGGACGGTAACTATCGCTTCAAACTGCCGTGCGCCGTACAGACGGTCGTGGGCGGAGACGGCCTGTCCCTGTCGATCGCCGCGGCCTCCATCCTCGCCAAGACCGCGCGGGACCGGCTGATGGTCGAACTGGATGCGGAATACCCCGGCTACGGCTTCGCCGGCCACAAGGGCTACAATGCGCCGGTGCATCAGGAGGCGTTGAGGACCCTCGGCCCCTGCCCCGCCCACCGCCGCGGCTGGGCCCCGATCCGGGCGCTGCTGGACGCCTAGATAGCCAAGGCCCCGCCCAGCATCGCGCCCATCAGGGCCGCGACCACGCCGCCGGCGACGACCGTCACCCAGCCGGGCAGATCGGCGATCAACTCCCTGAGCGTCGGCTCCGGCGTCGCCGGATCATTGGCAACCCGCATATCGAACCGCGCGGCCGACGGCGGACGCCAGGCGACGGTTTCAAAGGCGTCGGCGGCGCGGCCATAGGCGCGGACGCGTTCAAGACGACGGGCGGAGGGCATGGGCATCGTTTCCATGCGGCCCTAACGGCCAAGGAGTCCGTACCGTTCCGTACGCCCGCGCTCACGCCGCATCCGCCAGACTGACCGGCCGTTCGCTGACCACGAACAGATATTCAACGTTCCTCAGCCGACCCACCGCCCCGACCTTCTCGCCCTTGGGATTGTGGATGCCGATCCGGGCCCCGACGTAGCGGGGCCGGGCGATCTCGATCACCTGCACCTCGCCCCGGCCCGACAGCATCTGCACCAGCTGGTCGCGGCCCAGATAGCCCTCGTCATTGAAGGACACGATCAGATTGGGCGCCGTCAGCCCCTCGATCACCGCCTGCAGGGCCGGGGCGATGCCGGGCTTGCTGTTGAAGGCGCTCTTGCGGGTGCGGACGTCGATCCGCTTGTTGGCGATCCCGTAGGTCTCGGGCTTGTCCCACAGCACCAGGCTCTCCCAGCAGTGGTAGTTGCCGAGATAGGAATGCTGGTTGTAGGGCGGGTCCAGATAGACGAGGTCGGCCTCGACCTCGGGCGCCAGTTCGACCGCGTCCCGACGCGTCGCCTTGCACGGCCCGGCCGCGACGCCCGGCAGGATGTCGGGCATGCGCAGCTGCAGCGGTTTCAGCGCCCGCGCCGCCCATGACTTCATATAGGCCATCTGCAGACCGGCCGTGGAATCGACCCGGTCGGCCGCCTCCATCAGGCTGACGAGGGCGACGGCCTCCAGCTCCGGCTCCAGTCCCATGGCGGCGATCCGGTCGCGCATGGCGTCGATGACGGCGCCGTTCGCCGGCGTGAAATAGCGGGCGTCCTCGCAGAAGGTCCGGGTGAACCAGCCGGCTTCCGGCGTCACGGTCCGAAGCTCGGCCAGCACCGCCTCGGCGCGGTCCAGCCACCGTTCGCGATCGGCCTGCACATAGGCGGTGGCGAGCGTATGGGCATAGGCGTTGTGGTCGTTCGACCAGACCCGGAACCCGGCTCCTTTGAGCGCATGACCGACCCGCGCGCTGCCGGAGAACAGGTCGCAGACCGTGCCGCCGTCGGGCAGCTGGCCACGGATCGCGGTCGCGATCTGCGTCAGCAAGGCGCGTTTCGAGCCGATGTATTTGATCATGCCGGCCAGGAAGGATCAGACGCTATTTGCGCCCCTTCGCCGGAGCATGGGCCAGTCGCAGCAGATTCGCAGCCCCCGGCGCGCCGAAGGGCGTTCCGGCGAGGATCAGGATGCGCTGACCCGGCTGCGCCATGTCGTATGCGACCGCACTGTTGACGGCGTCCTCGGTCACATCCTCCAGCGAGGCGGGCTCCTTGCCCAGCCGCGTTTCAAGCCCCCAGACCAGGGCCAGCCGCCGCGCGGTGTCGGGATTGGGCGTCAGCGCCAGCACCGGCTGCAGCGGCCGCTCGCGCGCCATCCGCCGCGCCGTCCCGCCTAGGGTCGTGAACACCACGATACAGGCCGTCGACTGGGCCTCCGCCGCCTTGCGCGCCGCGGCCACGAGGGCGTCGGCGTCGATGTCGTCCATGCCCGCGTGTTCGGCGTCCATCAGGCTGGGCCACATCGGGTCACGCTCGACCCGTTCGATGATCCGGCTCATCACCCCGACCGATTCCAGCGGATAGTCGCCCGAGGCCGTCTCGGCCGACAGCATCAGGGCGTCGGCGCCCTCATAGGCGGCGTTGGCGACGTCCGAGGCCTCGGCCCGCGTCGGGGCCGGCGACGACGTCATGCTCTCCAGCATCTGGGTCGCCACGATCACCGGCACGCCGCGCTGGCGGGCGGCGCGGATGATCTGCTTCTGCGCCACCGGCACCTCTTCGGGCTCCAGCTCGACGCCCAGATCGCCGCGCGCCACCATCACCCCGTCGCAATAGTCGAGAATGCTCTCCAACTCGAGCAGGGCCTGGGGCTTCTCGATCTTGGCCAGACAGGCGGCGCGGCCCTTCACGATCTGCTTCAGTTCGGCCATGTCCTCGGCCTTCTGCACGAAGCTCAGCGCCACCCAGTCGACGCCGATGCGGAGGGCGAAGGCCAGGTCCTCGCGGTCCTTGGGCGTCAGGGCCGAGACCGGCACCACCGCCTCCGGCACGGCCACGCCCTTGCGGTCCGACAGTTTGGATCCGCTCTCCACCGTCACGTCGGCCCAGTCGTCGCTGCGCTCATTGACCCGCAGCCGCACCCGGCCGTCGTCGAGCAGCAGCAGCATGCCGGTGCGCAGGGCCCGGAAGATCTCCGGATGCGGCATCTGCACCCGGGTCGCATCGCCCGGCGTCGGATCGAGGTCGAACCGCATTTTGTGGCCGGGCTTGATGTCGATCTCGACGTCCGCGAACCGACCCAGCCGCAGCTTGGGCCCCTGCAGGTCGGCCAGCACGCCCAGCGGCCGCTTCAGCGCCAGCTCGGCCCCGCGCACCGCCTTCAGCGCCGCCGCGTGGTCCTCGTGCGAGCCGTGGCTGAAATTCAGGCGGAAGACGTCGACCCCGGCCTGGGCCAGGGCCTTGACCATGCCGGGCGCCCGGCTGGCGGGCCCCAGGGTCGCGACGATGCGGGCGCGCCGGGCTCTTTTCATCGAATATCCATGCGATCGGAGGGGTTTCCCCCTTGTGCCCATGAAACCGCGTCGGGTTAAGGGCGGTTCTTTGCGCGAAACACGAAGTTACGCCGCCCGGTCGCGCCCCGCCGCATTTCGCGCTACCTCAGACTGAACAACGGAGCGGACCATGGCGGGCCTCAAGGACAAGCGCGGCTTCATCGACAAGGACCGTCTGGACCTGTCCGAGCGTCAGGCCGTCGAACACTGGATGAAGCGCTGGGGCGTGACCCGCGAACAGCTGACCGCCGCCCACCGCAAGGCCGGGCGCAACGTCAAGGACATCGCCGCCGAGCTCGGCAAGAAGCGCTGACCGACCCGCGGAGTCCGCAAGGACGACGCTGCGGCCCGCCCGTCATCATTCGGATCGCCGCGGCTTCAGCGGGCGAGCCGGGAACGGATCCGACGGGCTCCCCCGCCCCCCCACGCGCCGACCCGGGTCCAGCCGCCGCCGATGACGCCGGTGGCCACGGCGAGGAGCAGAAGCCCGGCGGGCGGCGGCGTCACATCCAGAACCGCCGCAATAGGCGACACGCCGAAGATGAGGGTCAGCACCGCCGCGACGGCGAGCACGATCAGCCAGTAGGCCCGGCGATGCGGCGCGAACAGGCGTCCGGCCGCGGCTGAATCGGCCAGGGCGAGCGTCAGATTGCCGACCACCAGACAGATGAAGGCGGCGCTGCGGGCGACATTCTCCGCCGCGGGCGAGTGGCGCAGGATCCACCAGTAGAGGCCGAACACAGCCGCGAAGAGGCTGAGTCCCTGGATCAGGGCGGCCGCGATCTGGCGAGGCCCGAACAGGGTTTCGTCCGCGCGCCGCGGCGGCTGCTTCATCGCCGCCTTGCCGCTGGGTTCGGCCTCGAACACCAGGGCACAGGTCGGATCGATGACCAGCTCCAGCAGCACCACATGCATGGGGAAGAGCATGGGCGGCAGGCCGACGAGCAGCGGCGCCAGCGCCAGGCCGGCGATCGGCACATGGATTGCGGTGATGTAGGTAAGCGCCCGGCGCAGGTTGGCGAAGATGCGCCGCCCCAGCCGCACCGCGCCGACGATCGAGGCGAAGCTGTCGTCCAGCAGGACCAGGTCGGCGGCCTCGCGGGCGACGTCGGTGCCACGCCGGCCCATGGCCACGCCGATGTGCGCCGCCTCCAGCGCGGGGGCGTCGTTGACGCCGTCGCCGGTCATGGCCACGACCTCGCCGTCCGCCTTCAGCGCCTCAACGATGCGCAGCTTCTGCTCGGGGACGATGCGGGCGAAGACCCGCACCTGCTTCAGCCGCTCGCACAGGGCCTCGAACGGCAGGCTGGCGACCTCGGATCCCAGCAGGACGCCGGGAGCTGTCTCTATGCCCGCGGCCGCGGCGATGGCCAGGGCGGTCGCCGGATGGTCGCCCGTGATCATGATGACCTTGATCCCCGCCGTGCGCGCCTCCGCCAGGGCGGCGGGGACGTCGGACCGCAGGGGATCGATGAAACCCACCAGGCCGGCGAAGGCGAAGGCGGCCTGTTCCGGAGCGTCGGGAAAGGCCTCATTCGCAGCGGCCGAGGCCACGCCCAGGACGCGCAGCCCCCGCGCCGCATAGCCCTCGATCACCGCGTGCAGCCCGGCGACGGTCCGGGGCGCCAGCCGGCAGAGCTTGAAGATGGCTTCCGGCGCGCCCTTGGCCGCGGCGAGGCGGGCCCCGTCGGGCATGCGCCAGGCCTGGATGACGGCGAGCCGTTCCGGCCGCAGCGGCCAGGCGCGCTCCAACTCCGGG
>NZ_BSOY01000079.1 GCF_030160755.1 Brevundimonas denitrificans
CTGGCCCACGACAGCCCCGAGGCCGCCGCCTCGCCCGGCCTCACCGCCGGGGCGTGGAGCCGGGTGACCTTTCTGGAGGATCCCGTCTGCGACGGCTGCGGCGCGGGGTTCGAGATGGACGGCGGCCCCTTCGCCGCGCCGCGCTGCGCCGCCTGCCTGGCCCAGCCCTACGCCTTCGCCCGCGCCCGGGCGGCCTGCGTCTATGACGAGGCCTCGCGCGGCCTCATCCTGAAACTCAAGCACGGCGACCACCAGCCCTTCGCCCGCCTGTTCGCCCGCTGGATCGCCCGCTCGGCCGCGCCCCTGCTGGATGAGACCGACGCCGTCGTCCCCGTCCCCCTTCACCGGTTTCGCCTGTTGTCGCGTCGCTTCAACCAGGCCGCCGAGATCGCCCGGCCGCTGGCCCGCGACGCCGGCCTGGACTACCTGCCCGACGCCCTGGTCCGAACGACCCACACGACCACCCAGGGCGGCAAGTCCGCGCGCGGCCGGCGCCTGAACGTCAAGAAGGCCTTCACCGTCAGCGAGGCGGGGCGTCGCCAGATCAAGGGCCGCCGCATCCTTCTGGTCGACGATGTGTTGACCACAGGCGCCACCGCCGAGGCCTGCGCCCGCGCGCTGATCGAGGCCGGCGCCCGCGCCGTGGACCTGGCCGTCGTGGCCCGGGTGCGTACGGCGCGGCAATTGCCTACATAGGGCTTGCCTGCCGCTCGCCGTGCGGCGGTTCGCTGCTTGAGGCCGCGATTTCAGACTGGAGTACCGCATTGGCCGACGTCGTCATCTACACCAAGCCCGGTTGCGGCTATTGCCACGCCGCCCGCGACCTGCTGGACCGCAAGGGCGCGGACTATAAGGACATCGTCGCCTCCCATGACCCGGCGAAGAAGCAGGAGATGATCCAGCGTTCGGGCGGCCGCATGACCTTCCCGCAGATATTCATCGGCGGAAAACACATCGGCGGTTCCGACGACCTGCATGCGCTTGACCGCAAAGGCGAGCTGGACGCATTGCTCGAGGCCTGATGGCAAAGCTTCCGATCGCCCTGATCCAGACCCGCACGCCGGCCAGCCCGGCGGCGGCCTTCGCCCACGTCGAGCCCTTGATCCGCGAGGCGGCGGCGGGCGGGGCGAAGCTGATCCTGACGCCGGAAGCGACGAATTTCCTGATCAAGGACCCCGCCGGCCGCGCCGTCGCCCTGACCGCCCAGGATCGCGACGCGGTCATCGCCGGCCTGCGCGCCTTGGCCCGGGAGCTCGGCGTCTGGCTGCTGATCGGTTCGGCCATCGTCAAATCGGGGCATCAGGGCGACGACCGCGCCGCCAACCGCTCCCTGCTGATCGACGATGCGGGCGCGGTGGTCGCGACCTATGACAAGCTGCATGTCTATGACGTCGACCTGCCGACGGGCGAGCGCTGGCGCGAAAGCGCCGCCATCCGGCCCGGCGACCGCGCCGTCGTGGCCGACACCCCCTGGGGCCGGCTCGGCCTGACCATCTGCTACGACATCCGCTTCCCGCATCTGTATCGCGCCCTGGCGAAGGCCGGCGCCGGGATGATCTCGGTCCCGGCCGCCTTCACCGTCCCCACCGGCGAGGCGCATTGGGAGACCCTGTTGCGCGCCCGGGCCATCGAGACCGGCTGTTGGGTCCTCGCCCCCGCCCAGGCCGGCCTGCACGAGGACGGCCGCCGCACCTGGGGCCGATCCACGGTGGTCGGGCCGTGGGGCGAGGTGGTCGCCAAACTGGACCACGACGAACCGGGCGTCCTCTTCGCGACGCTGGATTTCGACGTCGTGACGCGCGCCCGCAACGCCGTGCCGCAACTGACCCACGACCGTGAATTCGCGGGGCCGGCATGATCCGCTACGCCCTCCAGTGCGACGACGGCCATGGCTTCGAGGCCTGGTTCGGCGACTCGGCCGCCTATGACGACCAGGCCGCGAGAGGGCTGGTCGAATGCCCCCATTGCGGCTCGCGCCAGGTGTCCAAACAGATCATGGCCCCCGCCGTGGCCGGGACCCGCAAGACGGCTTCGGCGCCCGATCTGGCGAAGATGCAGACCATGATGACGCAGATGGCCCGCGAGGTTCGCAGCCATGTCGAGGCGAATTTCGACTATGTCGGCGACGCCTTCGCCCGCGAGGCCCGCGACATTCACGAAGGCCGCTCCGAGAAGCGCGAAATCTACGGCGAGGCCACTCCCGCCGAGGTGAAGAAGCTCAAGGACGACGGCGTCCCCTGCGCCGCCTTGCCGCCGCTCCCGCCCGATCCGGCCAAGGCCCACTGACCGGTGGGGGAGGGGGAACGCTACCAGGAGTTCGAGCCGCCCGCGGCCCTTCGACCCTTCGTCCGGACGATCTGGACCTGGGCCGCCCCGGCGCCCGAGCCCATCGTCCAGCGCATCGCCCCCGACGGCTGCCCCGAACTGATCCTCGACATCGGCGCCCCCTATGAGGAGCAGGGCGATGATGGCGTCTTCCGCCTCCAGCCCAAGGCCCTGTTCGCCGGCCAGATGACCCGGCCCCTGGCCCTGCGTCCCGTCGGTGCTGTCGAGCTGGTCGCCGTCCGGTTCGAGCCCGACGGCGCCCGCGACTGGCTGGGTCATCCGGCGGCGGAGGCGACCGACCGCCGTCTCGACATGACCGCCCGCCTCGCGGGCGTCTCCGCGCCTGCGGGCGATCCCGGGGCCCAGGTCCAGGTCATGCTCCGCGTCCTCGAGGACCACCGCCGTCGCAACCTCTGGACCCTCGACCCGGCCGTCCGCGCCGAGATCGAGGCCGCCGCCGCGGATCGTCCGGGCGCGAACCGTTCCCCGGGCGAGCAGCGCGCCCTGCAGCGGCGTTTCCGCGACCGCGTCGGCGTGCCGCCCCGCATCCTGCGCTCCATCTTCCGGTTCCGTCGGGTGTTCGACCACGCCGCCGAGCCGGGTCCGGAGGCGCTCGGCTGGCTCGAGGCGGGGCTGGAGGCCGGTTATTTCGACCAGCCGCAGCTGGCCCGCGACTTCCGCCGCTTCCTCGGCTGCACCGCCACCGAATGGGCCCGCGACCAAGCTGGTCTGGCGCGGCGGCTGGCGTCGCAATCCTACAAGCCCGGGCCGCTGTCGCCGCACTAGGTTGGCTCCGACGCCGAACCCAAGGGGACTCTTCCATGTTGACCGCCGCCCTCGCCGCCGCCCTGCTCCAGACCGCGCCCGCCGCCCCGGACCTGTCATGGATCGCCGGCTACTGGCTCGACTGTTCCAACGGCCGCGAGGTCTCCGAGACCTGGAGCGACCCGCGCGCGGGCCTGATGGCCGGCCATGCCCTCACCGTGGCGCGCGGCCGCGTCTCGTTTGAACTCGCGCACATCGGGCCCACGCCGCAAGGGTACGCCTATGTCGCCCAGCCCGGCGGCGCCCCGCCCACGGCCTTCGTCGTGGCCGAGACCGGTCCTTCGCGGGTGGTCTTCGCCAATGCCGAAAACGACTTTCCCACCCGCGTGATCTATGAACGCGACGGCGACGCCCTCAAGGCCCGGATCGAGGGCGAGATCGGGGGCCAGGCGCGGAGCATGGAATGGAATTTCACGGCGGCCCCGCTGAACACGCGCTGTCCCGGCTGAGCTGGCGACCGATGACGGCGGCCGATCTGGACACCGTGGCCGCCATCGCCGCCGTCGGCTTCCCCG
The DNA here is from genome assembly GCF_030160755.1 of Brevundimonas denitrificans. Lineage (GTDB taxonomy): Bacteria > Pseudomonadota > Alphaproteobacteria > Caulobacterales > Caulobacteraceae > Brevundimonas > Brevundimonas denitrificans. The sequence goes on from NZ_BSOY01000079.1 coordinate 3,666, forward strand.
ACCATTTCGAGGGCCGCGACTGTTTCGAAAACCGGCTGACCCTGAATCCGTCCGGCTGTTTCGTGCTCGCCGGCGAGGGCGGGTCTCCGCGGGGCTATCTGGTCGCCTATCCGTGGACGGCGAACGCCGCCCCGGCGCTCAACACCCTGATCGAGACGATCCCGGACGACGCGTCCGTGATGTATCTGCACGACCTCGCCCTCGCCCCGGCGGTGCGCGGCGGGGGCTGGTCCCGGCCGATCGTCGAGCGGCTGGCGCAGGAGGCCGGCGCCGCCGGCTGGCCGGCCCTGACCCTTGTGGCGGTCAACGACGCCGCGCCGTTCTGGGAACGGCACGGCTTCGAAGGGGTCGATCCGCCCGGCATGGCGGACAAGCTGGCCGGCTACGGCGCGGGCGCCCGCTACATGGTCCGGCGCCTGAAGGCCTAGCTGCGCGTCCAGCCCTTGGCGGCCATGCACTGGCGGAAGGCGTCGCTGCGCGGGCCCTCGCCGGTCGAGGCGCGGCATTCGGCGCGAGCGCCGTCGAACGGCTGGGCGTTCTCGCCGTGCCAGCCGAAATCGTCTTCGTGGTCGGCGTCGATCACGGTGATGCAGCCCGAGGTCATAAGGGCGGCGGACAGGGCGGAGAGGATAAGCAGGCGTTTCAAGGGGGCTCCTGATGGGGAAGCTGAAGGGAAGACCCTTCATCCCACCGTCAAGCTTCACTGTCCCGTTACTTCGAGGTCAGGTCGATGAACCCCCGATGAACCGCCTTCAGCCCCGTGTCGCCACCATCATATAGTTGATCCCCGCGTCGTCGCTCTCGCTCCAGCGATCCGTGAACGGATCATAGACCAGGCCATAGGGCCCGCTGACCGCCACCGGCTCCTGCGACAGCATCAGCCGGATCTCGTCCGGCTTCAGGAACTGGCTCCAGTCATGGGTCCCGGCCGGCACCCAGCGCAGCACGTATTCGGCCGCGACCTTGCCCAGGGCCAGGGCCTTCAGCGTCCGGTTCAGGGTGGCGACGATCATCATCCCGCCCGGCTTCACCAGCCGCGAACAGGCGCGGATGAAGGCCTCCGGATCGGCGACATGCTCGATCACCTCCAGCGTCAGCACCACATCGAACGGCCCGGCTCCTTCGGCCTCCAGCTGCTCCACCGTCGCCGCGCGATAGGCGATGTCGAGCCCCTGCTGCTCCGCGTGCGCCCGCGCCGTGCCGATGTTCTCGGCGGAGGCGTCCACGGCGGTGACCGCGAACCCCAGCCGCCGCATGGGCTCGGCGATCAGTCCCCCGCCGCAGCCGATGTCGAGGAGGGTCAGGCCGTCGAAGGCGGCCCGCGTCTTCACATCCCGGCCAAACCGCTCCGCCGCCCGGTCGCGCACAAAGGCCAGCCGCGCCGGGTTGAACCGGTGCAGCGGCGCGAACGGCCCGTGGGCGTCCCACCACTCCGCCGCCTGGGCCGAAAACCTGGCCACGTCGGCGGGATCGATCGAGGGGCCGGCGGCGGTCTGATCCTGCATGGCGGGTCTCCGAACTCTGGTCGTGGTCGTGTCAGCGGATGAGCCGGACGTCAACGCCGACATCCAGCGCCGCCCACGCCCGGTCGCCCGTCAGGACCGGCAGTCTCTCGCGCAACGCCAGCGCCAGACAGGCCCGATCCGCCAGCGACAGGCCCAGATGCGCTGTCATAGGCCACAATCGCCCGGTCGCATGGGCCAGGTCTGCATCGTGATCCACCACGGTCCAGCCCAGATAGTCGGCGCGCATGGGATTGGCGCCTGCGCGGATGAGCCGCGTGACGACTTCACTCAGATTGACCGCGCTGATCAGCCCGTCCTTCAGGTGTGGAACAACCCGGTCACCGCCAGCCTCGTCCAGCAGATGCGCCAGCGCCGCCGAGGCGTCGATGACAAGCCTGGTCAATCGAATTCGCGCATGGCTTCCAGCCGCCGCTCCGCGATCAGCGCGTCCGACCCATAGTCCATGCTGGCGATCCGGGCCGCTTCAGAGGCTTGGCTGACGTCCATCAGGACAATGCTGCCGTGGAAATTGCGGGCGATGAAGACAGCGCCGGCCGGCACGCCCCACTCCTCCGGCAACTGAACCCGGCCGAGCGAATCGACCTGCAGCCGAACCGGTCGCAGTTCGGGGCGAGCCTGATAGCCGGGCGCCGCCGGTTCCCGAACGCCCGGTGAAGGGACATTCACCGGCGTGGACCGGGAGGGACTCGACGCGTTCCGCCGCGCCCGCGCTTCATCCGCCACCAGCACCTGCCGCACCTGCTGGTACGACCGGTCGACCATGCGCGCGATGTCGGCCCGCGAGTGGCCGGCGGCGGCCAGTTCGCGGATACGGTCGGAGATCGATTGTTGCGGACGGGAGTTCATCAGTTACTCACTTACTCCACCATGAGGCGCCGGACAAGCCGCGCGGCGTTGTGAAGCTGCCCCCGCACGGCTAGAAGCCGGATCGACCATCCATTCTGCCGGAGCCTCCTTCCCGACATGACGCGGCCACCTACGACGCGACTGGTGATGAAGTTCGGCGGCACCTCCATGGGCGACCTCGAACGCATCCGCCGCGCCGCCCGTATCGTCGCGGCCGAGGCCGCCGCGGGCAAACAGGTCGCCGTCGTCGTCTCCGCCATGGCCGGCAAGACCAATGAACTGGTCGCCTGGACCGACGGCGCGGGGCGGCCCAGTCCGAAACTGGCGGAGCAGGGGATCGAACCGTCCGACGACGAATACGACATCGTCGTCGCCTCGGGCGAGCAGGTCACCGCCGGGCTTCTGGCCCTGACCCTGCGCAACATGGGCCTGAACGCCCGCAGCTGGATGGGCTGGCAGATCCCCATCCTCACCGACGACGCCCATGGTCGCGCCCGTATCGAGGACGTGCCGGGGGAGGTGCTGGGCGCCGCCATGGACAAGGGCGAGATCGCCGTCGTCCCCGGCTTCCAGGGCGTCAGCCGCTCGGGCCGGATCACCACCCTGGGCCGCGGCGGCTCGGACACCTCGGCGGTGGCCGTGGCGGCCGCGCTGGAGTGCCCGTGCGACATCTACACCGACGTGGACGGCGTCTACACGACCGACCCCCGCATCGAATCGAAGGCCCGCAGGCTGGAGAAGATCTCCTACGAAGAGATGCTGGAGATGGCCTCGCTGGGGGCCAAGGTGCTGCAGACCCGCTCGGTCGAACTGGCCATGGCCAAGCGGGTGCCGGTGCGGGTGTTGTCCAGCTTCATCGAACCCGACGAAAACGGCGTCCTGCCCGCCAAGTCCGGCACATTGATCTGCGACGAGGAGGAAATCGTGGAAAAACGCATCGTATCCGGCGTGACCATGAGCCGTGACGAGGCCCGTATCACCCTGTTGGGCCTGTCCGACAGGGTCGAGGCGCCGGCCGACGTCTTCACCCGGCTGGCCGAGGCCAACGTCAATGTCGACATGATCGTGCAGTCGCAGGCGCGCAGCGAGGGCGCGGTCAACCTGACCTTCACGACCGGCCGTCGCGACGCCGCCCGGGCCGCCGAACTCATGCGCGCCGCCCAGCCCCAGCTTGGCTTTGAGGAGCTGCGCGTCGACGAGGATGTGGCCAAGGTCTCGGTCGTCGGCGTGGGCATGCGCAGCCATGCGGGCGTGGCCCAGACCATGTTCCGGGCCCTCGCTGACAAGGGCGTGAAATTTCAGGCCATCTCGACATCCGAGATCAAGATCAGCGTATTGATCGACGCCGCCTATGCGGAACTGGCCGTTCGTGCGCTTCATGCGGCCTATGGACTGGAAGAAGTCTAGGAATTGAACCGGACGGCGCCCATCTGCGGCGTCGTTCATTGGGAGGGGGCATGCCGGTTGGCGGATTGACGACGGGGCCGCGGAACCTCCTTCGCCAGATTCGCGAAGCCATGGCCGGGGCGGCGCCGGCCCAGGAGCGGCTCGACACGGTCGTGCGCATCATCGCCCAGTCGATGGTGGCCGAGGTCTGTTCGATCTATCTGCGCCGCGCCTCGGGCGAGCTTGAACTGTTCGCCACCCAGGGCCTGAAGCCCGAAGCCGTCCACACCACCCGCCTTCGCCCCGGCGAGGGCCTCGTCGGCGAGGTGGCGCGCTCCGCCGCCCCCATCAGCCTGTCGGACGCGCCCTCCCACCCCAGCTTCGCCTATCGCCCGGAGACGGGTGAAGATCCGTACCATGCCTTCCTCGGCGCCCCCCTGCTGCGCGGCGGCCGGGCCATCGGCGTGCTGGTGGTCCAGAACCGGTCCGAGCGGCGCTATGACGACGAGGAAGTCGAGGACATCCAGACCATCGCCATGGTCCTGGCCGAGACCGTGGCCTCGGGCGAACTGCTGGCCCAGGACGAGCTGCGCGACATCGAGGTCGCCCCGCACCGGCCCGAACGCCTCAAGGGCCAGCGTTTCGCCGAAGGTCTCGCCTACGGCCATGTCATCCTGCACGAGGCGCCGGTCGCGCCGGAGAATCTTCTGGCCGAGAACCAGCAGGTCGAGGAGATCCGCCTCCGCGAGGCGCTGATCGGGCTCAAGGCCAATATCGACTCCATCCTCGACGGCGGCCAGGGCAAGCTGGCGGGCCTGCCGTTCGAGGTGCTGGAAACCTACCGGATGTTCGCCGACGACCGGGGCTGGAACCGGTCGCTGGAGGAGGCCGTCCGCACCGGCCTGACCGCCGAGGCCGCCGTCGACCGCGTCCGCAACGAGCACCGCGCCCGCTTCGCCCAGGCCCGCGACCCCTACATCAAGGAACGGCTGCACGATTTCGAGGACCTCGCGAACAGACTGTTGCGGGTTCTCGCAGGCGACAGGCCGGGCGAGCGCGAACTGCCCGACGACGCCATCCTCGTCGCCCGCAACCTCGGCCCGGCCGACCTGCTGGAGTATCCCCGCCACAAGCTGCGGGGCTTGTTGCTGGAAGAGGGCTCGGCCGCCAGCCACGCCGCCATCGTCGCCCGCGCCCTGCAGATTCCGTGCGTCGGCCGCATCATGGGCGTGCGCGACCGGCTGTCGGAAGGCGATCTGGTCATCGTCGATGGCGAGACCGGCGAGACCTATCTGCGCCCGCGCCCCGACATGCTGGCGGCCGTCCAGTCGCGCATGCTGGTCCGCAGCGCGCGCCAGGCCGAGTTCGCCAAACTGCGCGACGTCCCCGCGGTCACCCTCGACGGAACCCGCATCACTGTCCTGACCAACGCCGGCCTGGCCGTCGACCTCGAGAATCTCGACGCCACCGGCGCCGAGGGCATCGGCCTGTTCCGCACCGAATTCCAGTTCATGGTCTCCGAGGAACTGCCCCGGCTGAACAGCCAGACGGCCCTGTACACACTGGTCCTCGACACGGCGGGCGACCGGCCCGTGACCTTCCGCACCCTCGATATCGGCGGCGACAAGGTGCTGCCCTATCTGGAGACCGAGCGGGAGGAGAACCCGGCGCTGGGCCGCCGGGCCATCCGCCTCGGCCTCGACCGCCCCGGCCTGCTGCGGCTGCAGCTGCGCGCCCTGCTGACCGCCGCCGCCGGCCGCGAGCTGCGCGTCATGTTCCCGATGATCGCCACGGTCGACGAGTTCCGGGCGGCGCGGGAGCTGGTCGATGTCGAATGCGCCTGGGCCAAACGCCGGGGGCGGGCGCTGCCGGCCCTGCTGCGGGTCGGGGCGATGATCGAATGCCCCTCGCTGCTCTGGCACCTCGACGCCCTGTTGCCGCTGACCGACTTCGTCTCGGTCGGGACCAATGACCTGTTCCAGTATATGTTCGCCGCCGACCGCACGAACCCGCTGGTGTCCGACCGCTACGACCCGCTGTCGCCCCCGGCCCTGCGCGCCCTGGCCGAAATCCAGAAGAAATGCGCCGACACCGGAACGCCCGTCTCCGTATGCGGAGAACTGGCCGGCCGCCCGCTGGAGGCCTTCGCCCTGCTGACCCTGGGCTTCACCCGCCTGTCAGCCCCGGCCGGCGGGGTCGGCCCGGTCAAGCGCATGATCCTGTCGGCCGATCTCACCGCCGCCCGGCGCGGCATGGCCAACCTGCTGGGCTCCTCCGCCGGCTCGATCCGGGGCGAGCTCGAATCACTGGCCCGAAAGTTGAACGTCACGATCTGAACCGTCCCGGTCCGACACGTCGGGATGGCTAACAAATCGTTGATCGGGCGGCTCTAATGAGTTATCCACAAGCTGGAACCTGGTGGTCTGCGGGGGCAGGCCGGAACTGTCATCCCGATATGATACAGGCCGCCAGTTCGAGTATGGCGATGCGTGAGGAACCCTCGCGCTCGCCGAGTGTGGGGTCAGGCGTAATGGCGCTGGATACGGGGGGGATCCCGGAAGAGCTCAAGGCTCATCCAGACTGGAAGGATGTGGTTCCTTCCGTCACGGAAGCTCCGACTCTGGGCGACGGTCTGCGGGTCGCCCGCGAACACTCCGGCCGCTCGCTCGCCGAACTGTCCAGCATCACCCGCGTCCCCTCGCGCTATCTGACCGCGCTTGAGCAGAACGACTTCTCCACCCTGCCCAACCGCGTCTTTTCGATCGGCTATGTCCGGGCCTACGCCGGCTCGCTGGGCCTCGACGAACAGCTCGCGGTCGAGCGGTTCAAGCGGGAAAGCCCCGATCCCTCGGTGCCGCTGCAGGCCCCCGTCGGCGTCGCCTTCGAGGAAGTCCGCCGCTATTCGCCCCGCCTGATCGCCGCCGGCCTGGCCCTGGTCATCGCCGTCGTCGGCTGGAATGTCTTCCAGCGTGTCAGCCTGATGCGCGCCCCGCAGCCGTCCGACCTCACCGCCGTTCCCGAAAGCTGGACCCTGGGCGCCGTGCCCGGCCAGCCCGCCGCCCTGAGCCTGACCGCGCCGCGTCCCGCGCCGCCTGACCAGACCATTCCGGCCCTCTACATCACACCGGGCCTTGAGGCCGAACTGACCGGCGTCGACCCGGCCTCGCCCGAAGCCATCGCCGCCGCCGCGGCCGACGCGCCGCCGGTGCAGCGGGCCTTCAACCCTCGCGGCGCCATCTACGGCGCCTCGGCCAACGCCTCCCAGGTGGTGATCCAGGCCCGCAAGGCCGCCAGCCTGGTGGTTCGCATGGCCGAC
>NZ_BSOY01000080.1 GCF_030160755.1 Brevundimonas denitrificans
GGGGAGCGGGCGCGGGTGCTGCTGGCGCGGGCGCTGGCGACCGGGGCGCAGGCCCTGCTGGCCGATGAGCCGACGGCCGGGCTTGACCCGGAGGCGCAGCTGATGGTGCTGGAGCGGCTGAAGGCGCGCGCGGCGGCGGGGCAGGCGGTGCTGGTCAGCCTGCACGATCTGGCGCTGGCGGCGCGGTTCGCGGATCGGGTGGTCGTGCTGGAGGGGGGTCGTGTCGTCGCCGACGACGCGCCGATGGCGGCGTTGACGCCGAGGGTGATGGCGGAAACGTTCGGACTGACGGCGCGCTGGGTCGAAGGGCCGGACGGGCCGCTGCTGTCGAGCGGCCGCTACTCCGACGGCTCGCCCTCAGGCGCGCGCACGCCGTCTTCGCCGGCGTAGCTATAGGGGCTGGGCCCCGCCGGGGCGCCGCGCCGCAGGTCGGAGGACAGGGTCAGAGGCGCCGAACCTCCGTTCAGGCGTGCGCGATAAACCTGCATGTTTTCCATGACTCGCATCATATAGTTGCGGGTCTCTGTGAACGGCGCGCACTCGATGAAGTCGACCGGATCGACGGCGCCGCCGCGCGGGTCGCCGCAGCGGGCGATCCACTGCGGGGGCCGGGCCGGGCCGGCGTTGTAGCCGATCGTCGTCAGCAGCATCGAGCCGCCGAAATCATTGGTCAGGTCGCCGAGGTGAAAGCTGCCCAGCGTCATGTTGAAGTCGCCGTCGTACAGCCGCTCATCCGAATAGGGCAGGCCCAGCTGGCGGGCGACGCTACGACCGGTGGCGGGCAGGAATTGCATCATGCCGCGGGCGTTGGCGTGCGACCGGGCCCGGGGGTCGAAGCTCGACTCCTGCCGGGTGATGGCGAGGGTGAACTCCAGCGGCGCGGCGCCGGGCACGGACGGCGGGATACGGACCGGATACTGGCGCTCGGGCATCAGGAAGCCGCGCTGGCTGGCGGCGCGGCCGACCATCATGGCGGTGAACCCTTCGCCGTAGTTGCGCGACAGGTCCATCAGCAGGGCCAGGCCGTTGGGACCCGGCAGGTCGTCGTCCAGCTGATAGGCGAAGACGCGGAACAGGCTCATCTCGCCGGTCTCGCCGAGGATGCGCAGGGCGCGCACGACCTCATTGCTCTCGAAGGCGGCGATGTCGGCGGCGGTCGGAACCGGATCGGCGGGCAGGTTGATGGTGGTCATCCCGGCCTTTTCAGCGGCCAGCTGGCCGTAGAAGGTCTGGATGTGCCGGGCGCCGTCCCGATAGTACTGGATGGCGGCGGGGGTGTTGCCTTGGGCTTCGGCGGCGCGGCCCAGCCAGTAGAGGGCGCGGCCCTGGGTGATCGGGGTCAAGGAGGCCTGGCGCAGGGTTTCGAAATGCCGGGCGGCGCGGGCCGGGTCGTTCAGCTTCACCAGGGCGGCCCAGCCGGCGAAGAATTCCGCATCGACCTTGCGTTCGCCGCCGGGGAAGCCGTGGCCGGCCATGGCGTCATAGGCGGCCTGACCGTTGCGGCGCTCGAGGGCGTCGAGGAAATAGTTGCGGCGCTCGCTCCACAGGGTGTTCTGTCCCTCGGTGTGAGAGGGGGCGGCGGGCAGGGCGGCCAGCAGGGCGAACCCCTCGGACTGGCGGTTCTGCGAACGCAGGATGCGGACGCGTTCCAGCGCCACGGCCGGGTCCAGCGCCTGGGTCGGGCTGAGTTCAGCCACGATGGCGTCCGGGCTGTAGGCGGTGCGCAGGGCCATGACGGCGTTGGCGATCGCCTGCCGGTCGGAGGGGACCAGCGGGATCATGGCGCGGGTCGCCGGACCATGGGGGCCGAGCAGCAGCATGTTCAGCCGCGCCGTGTGGTCGGCCTGGGTCAGGCTGGAACCCCAGCGGGTCAGGATGCGGGTCTGGGTCGCGTCGTCGAACGAGCGGGTCCGCCACCAGTCGGCGATTAGACGGCGGGCATCATCTGACCGGCCGCGCTGCTCCAGGGCGTCGGCGAGGGCGATGGCGCCCTGGACGGTCGTCGGTCCACTGCGGGCGAACAGATTGAGGGCGGCCTCGGGTCCGGCGTAGGCGCGGTCCAGCGCCCGCTCGGCGGCGGCGATGCGGCCCTCCGCGCGCGGCCAGCCCGCGAAGGCGGTGCGGGCGACGGCGAGGTCGCTGAGCGGCATCTGGTCGGCCGAGGTGTCCAGCAGGGCCCATTCGACCAGTTTGCGGGCGACCGGATCGCCGATCTGCGAGGCCGCGTTGCGGGCGCCGGAGATATCCCGCGCGCGGGCGGCGGACAGCCCCTGACGAAAGAGGGCCGTATCCTGATCGTTCAGCACGCGCGGCTGGTTGCTGACCGGTCCGGACGCCACGGCGCTGTAGGGGACTTCCTGGGGGATCAGGGTCTCGGGCGCGGGAGCGAGCAGGGCCAGGGCGGCCGCGAGGCTGGTAGCGATCATTGCCTGTCCGATCTCCATGCGTCGCGGTTGCGGTCGGGCGACCGGCAACCTACCCTCCAACGCTTAATATCCGGCGACTGTCGCCCCGATTTTCCACGCAGGACCATCTGTCTCAATGACCGCCCCCTTGTTCAAGGGCGTGATCACCGCCCTGATCACACCACTTCGTGACGGAAAGGTGGACGAAGCCGCCTTCACGCAACTTCTGGAACGCCAGATCGCGGCCGGAATCCACGGCGTCGTGCCCATGGGCACGACGGGCGAGAGCGCCTCGCTGACTCCCGACGAGCACAAGCGGGTGGTGGAGCTGTGCGTACAGGTCGCCGCCGGGCGGATCCGCGTGATCGCCGGGGCGGGCTCGTCCGCGACCGACAAGGCGATCGAGCTGGCGCGGTTCGCCAAGACCGTCGGCGCCGACGGCGCCCTGATCGTCACCCCCTATTACAACCGGCCCTCGCAGGCGGGGCTGGCGCAGCATTACGAGGCGATCGCGGAGGCCGTTCAGCTTCCCGTGCTGTTGTACAATGTCCCGGGCCGCACCGGCGTGGACCTGGCCAACGACACCGTCGCCCGGCTGGCGGCGCATCCGAACATCGTCGGCATCAAGGACGCGACCGGCGATCTGGCGCGGGTCAGCTGGATGCGGGCCCATATCGGGGGCCAGTTCGACCTGATCTCGGGCGACGATCCCAGCTACCTCGGCTACCACGCCCACGGCGGCGTCGGGGTCATCTCGGTGACGTCCAATGTCGCGCCGGAAGCCATGGTCGCCCTGCATGAGGCGGCGGCGGCGGGGGACTACGCCACGGCGCGCGACTGGCAGGACCGGTTGATCGGCCTGCACAAGGCGCTGTTCCTCGACAACTCGCCGGCGCCCACGAAATACGCCCTGTCGCGCCTGCAGCTGTGCACCGAGGAGATGCGACTGCCCCTGTCCCTGACCTCCGATGCGGTGAAGCCGGCCATCGATCGCGCCATGGCGGATGCGGGTCTGGGCTGATGGCGTCCACAGCCCCCAAGATGAAGATCATCGCCGAGAACCGGCGAGCGAAATTCGACTATTTCCTCGAGGACTATATCGAGGCCGGCATCATGCTGCTCGGCACGGAGATCAAGGCCCTGCGCGACGGCCGGGCCAATATCGCCGAGAGCTATGCGGCGGTGGAGGGACGCGAGATCGTCCTCGTGAACGCCGACATCCCGCCGTACAAACAGGCCAACCGCTTCAACCACGAACCGCGCCGGCACCGGAAGCTGCTGCTGCACCGCAAGCAGATCGACAAGCTGATCGGCGCCGTCCAGCGCGACGGCCAGACCATCATTCCGGTCAAGCTGTACCTCAACGAGGCGGGCAAGGCGAAGATCGAGATCGCCCTGGCCAAGGGCAAGAAGCTGCACGACAAGCGCGAGGCCACGGCCCAGCGCGACTGGCAGCGCGACAAGGCCCGGCTGATGAAGGAGCGGGGCTGAGCCCCGCTTCAGTCAGCTGACCGGCTGGGCGTCCAGAACGCCAGGCACCTGCGCCGTCATATAGGCGTCGACACCGCCGGGTCCGACCGACGGCTGGCTCCACTGCTGGATCACCATTCCCATGGCGGCGATCAGGCCCGCCATCAGCAGGGCCCAAAGCGCCGTCTTGCGTTCCTGAGGTGAAAAGACCCCGTTCGACCTACGCATCACAGCCCTCCAAAGCTGTTCGATCAACGCAAGCTACGCACGACTGTTCCTGGAGGAGGACGGTACACCCGGCGCCCGCTGATTCGCGTGGCAGGAGAGCCACACTCGCCGTTCAGGCGAGTGGTTTCGGGTCACGATTCGATGATCTGACGGGCGCGCTGGAAGATCGCCTCGAACATGGCGGGGGTCAGCCGGCCGGTGTTCGTGTTGAGGCGGGAGCAGTGGTAGCTGTTCAGGATCACATAGCCGCCCAGCGCCGCCTCGACGCCATGCCCGGGCGGGGCCGCCGAGCCGGACAGGCCGAGCGCCTTGAGCACATTCCGGCGCGAGACGTCGCCGAGGGTGACGATGACCTTGAGCCGGGGCAGGGCGGCGATACGGGCGGTCAGGAAGCTCCGGCAGGTCGCCTCCTCCCCGGGCAAGGGCTTGTTGCCGGGCGGGGCGCAGCGGACGGCGTTGGTGATCATGCAGTCGACCAGCTGCAGGCTGTCATCGGGCCGGGCCTCGTACTGGCCCGTGGCGAAGCCGGTCCGGAGCAGGGTCTCGTACAGAATCCAGCCGGCGCCGTCGCCGGTGAAGGGCCGGCCGGTGCGATTGGCTCCGGTGCGGCCGGGGGCCAGGCCCGCGACGAGCAGTCGGGCGCCGGGGTCGCCGAAGGAGGGGGCGGGCCCGTTGAACCAGTCGGGGTTCTGGCGCGCGTTCTCGCGGCGGTAGTCGACCAGACGCGGGCACAGGGGACAGTCGCGGGGCGGTTCAGACGGGGCGGTCGGCAAGGCAGGCGAATCCTTCGGCGGCGGGCGGGCGCGCACGCCTTCATTGGTGTAAGAAGCGGGAATGGAAAAGCCCGGCCCGCAGCACAAGGCGCCGCCGCCCGTTCCGCTCGACGGCGGGGCCGGGCTGGACGATGCGATCATCGTAGCCCTGGGCTGCAACGATTGCGGGGCCTGGGTCGACTGCCGCGAGGCGCTGGAGGCGGCGCTGGCGCGGTTCCGGGCGGAGGGGATCGATGTGGTGGCGCGGTCGTCATGGTGGCGCTCGGCCGCCTGGCCCGACCCGGACGATCCGCCGTTCCTGAACGGCGTGGCGGTCGTCCATACGGCGCATGGGCCGCATGCGCTGATGGCGGCGCTAGGCCGGATCGAGGAGGCGTTCGGCCGGCAGCGCGGCGCGGCCAATGCGCCGCGGACGCTGGACCTCGACCTGATCGCCTATGGCCGGACGACCGGCGACCTCGACGGCCTGATCCTGCCGCACCCGCGCGCTTCCGACCGGTTGTTCGTCATGGGCCCGCTGGCGGAGATCGCGCCGGGGTGGGTGCATCCCGACGGGGAGACGGCGGAGACGCTGGCCGGGCGGGCCACGGTCGGAAAAGACGCGACTCCGCTGCGCTAACGCCTCATTCCCGCCCATGCGGCGTTGCACAATTCCGTCTGACACTCTATTTTGTGCGGTTCTCCCCCCGCGCCCGAGGATATTCATGGCTCGCGTCACTGTCGAAGACTGCATCGAAAAGGTGCCGAACCGTTTTGGTCTGGTCCTGCTGGCGGGCAACCGCGCCCGCGCCATCGCCAACGGCGCGCCGCTGACCCTCGATCGGGACAACGACAAGAACCCGGTCGTGGCCCTGCGCGAACTGGCCGAGTCGACCGTGGCGCCGGACGAACTGCGCGAGACCGTCATCGTTGCGCTGCAGCGCGTCGACGAGCGGACGGAAGCCGAGGACGAGGCCGAAATCGTGGGCCTGCTGGCTGAACCCCAGCACATGAACATGGCCGAGGCCGAGCTGATCCGCGCGCTGCAAAGCGATCGCGACGGCGGCCAGGAGGAACGCTACTGACGGCGGACCCCGCCAACGGTATCACCATCCTGCCGGCGCGGCAGCCCGCGCCGACGCCCCAACCCGCCAATCTGAACGATCCCGGCGGCCCGCGTCCGCATGTGGACCCGGAACCCCATCCCCGCTCAAGGGTGCTGCGCCAGTTCGAACTGGTCGAGGCCGTGCGCGCCTATGATCCCACCGCGGACGAGGCGCTGCTGAACCGCGCCTATGTCTATGCGATGAAGATGCACGGCTCGCAGCTGCGGGCCTCGGGCGATCCCTATTTCGCCCATCCGATCCAGGTCGCCGGCATCCTGACCGACTACCGGCTCGACACGGCCACCATCGTCACCGCCCTGCTGCACGACGTGGTCGAGGATACGTCGGCCACACGCGACGACATCGCCGAACGCTTCGGCGAGGAGGTGGCCTCGCTGGTCGAGGGGGTCACCAAGCTTTCGCGGCTGGAGCTTCAGGCCGAGCACACGCGTCAGGCGGAGAACCTGCGCAAATTCATCCTCGCCATCTCCAAGGACGTCCGCGTCCTGCTGGTCAAGCTGGCGGACCGTCTGCACAACATGCGGACGCTGAAACACGTCAAGCCGGAGAAACGCGAGCGCATCAGCCGCGAGACGCTGGAGGTCTATGCGCCGCTGGGCCGGTCGATCGGCATCCATTCGATCGCCTCCGAGCTGGAGGAACTGGCGTTCGAGCATCTGAACCCCACGGCCCGGACCGCCATCGAGCGGCGGCTGGAGGCGCTGAAGCTGGAGCACGGCCGCGCCATCGACGGCGTGTCTCGTGAGGTCGAGCGGGTGCTGCAGGAGGCCGGGGTCCGGGCCCAGGTGTTCGGCCGGCAAAAGACGCCCTATTCGATCTGGCGCAAGCTGCAGCGCAAGTCGGTGGGCTTTTCCTCCCTGTCCGACATCTACGGCTTCCGCGTCATCGTCGAGGCCGAGGATGACTGCTACCGCGCCCTGGGCGTCATTCACCGCGCCTGGCCGATGGTGCCCGAGCGGTTCAAGGACTTCATCTCCACGCCCAAGTCGAACAACTACCGGTCCCTGCACACGACCGTGGTCGGACCGTCGGGCCTGCGCATCGAGATGCAGATCCGCACCGAGCCGATGGACCGCGTCGCCGAGGACGGGGTGGCGGCGCACTGGGCCTACAAGAACAAGTCCTACGGCTTCGACCGCGAGGCCATGGAGGCCGACGGCGGACGCGATCCGCTGCAGAACCTGCGCCACCTCGTGCAGGTGATCGAGCACGGCGAGGGCGGCGAGGACTGGGTCGAGCACGCCAAGCTGGAGATGTACCTCGAGCAGGTGTTCGTCTTCACGCCCAAGGGCTCGCTGATCACCCTGCCGCGGGGCGGCATGCCGCTGGACTTCGCCTACGCCGTCCACACCGAGGTCGGCGACACGGCGGTGGGGGTCAAGATCAACGGCGAACTGAAGCCGATGCGGACCCAGTTACAGAATGGCGACGTGGTCGAGATCGTCCGCGGCGCCAAGCGGGAGATTCCGGTCGACTGGCGCTCGCTGACCATCACGGGCCGGGCGCGGTCGGCGATCCGGCGGCACATCCGCACCTCCGAGCGGGGCGAATTCCAGAAGCTGGGCCGGGCGACGCTGGAGCAGACCCTGTCGCGCGCCGGCAAGACCCTCGCCGAGGTGTCGCTGAAGGCCATGCTGGAGACCTTCGCCTTCGCCTCGGAGGAAGACCTGTACGAGGCCATCGGGCGCGGCCGGGTGTCGGCCGCCAAGGTCGGCGAGACCCTGTTCCCGGCGCTGAAGGGCCGTCTCAAGGCCGGACCCGACCGCAAGCGGATCGGCGACGAACAGGCGCGGCTGTTCGTGCGCGGCGGCGGTCTGACGCCGGGGATCAGCGTCCATTTCGGCCACTGCTGCTCGCCCGTGCCCGGCGACCGCATCGTCGGCATCCTCGAGCCCGAGGCCGGGCTGACGGTGCACACCATCGACTGCCAGCAGCTGGCGGACTACGCCGACGACGACTCGGTCTGGCAGGACCTTCAGTGGACTCCGCAGGCCGAGCAGGGGGCTGTGGCGTCTGCGCGCATCCGCGCCACTATCAAGAATGCGCCGGGCGTGCTGGGACAGGTGGCGACGATCATCGGCGAGGCAGGCGGCAACATCCTGAACCTTGTGATGAGCCACCGGCAGCAGGACTTCTTCGACGTCGACATCGACATGGAGGTCGAGGACGCCAAACACGCCACGTCCATCATGGCCGCCCTGCGGACCAATCCGTCGGTGGATACGGTCGAAAGAGCGCGGGGCTAGGGCCTTGCGGCGGCGGCGGCTCCCGTTATGACAGCCGCCATGACCTCAGACGACGTACTCGACGAATTCCGCGGCGCCGGCGCCCTGCGCGAAGGCCATTTCGTGCTGTCCTCGGGGCTGCACAGCCCCGTCTTCCTGCAGAAGAACCTGGTGTTCATGGACGCGGCGCGATGCGCGCGCCTGTGCAAGGCGCTGGCGGAGAAGATCACCGCGGCGGTGGGATCGGTCGATGTGGCCATCTCGCCGGCCGTCGGCGGCATCATCCCCGGCTATGAGACCGCGCGCTGGCTGGGCGTGCCGTCCATGTATGTCGAGCGCGAGGGCGGCGCCTTCAAACTACGGCGCGGCTTCCATGTCGAGCCGGGGCAGAAGGTCGTGATGGTCGAGGATATCGTCACCACGGGGCTGAGCTCGCGCGAGTGCATCGCGGCGATCGAGGCGGCGGGCGGGACCGTCGTGGCGGCGGCCTGTATCGTCGACCGCTCGGGCGGACGGGCCGATGTCGGCGTGCCGCTGGTGGCTCTGGCGACCCTGGACGTCCCCGCCTATCCGGCCGACGCCCTGCCGCCCGAACTGGCGGCGCTGCCGGTCGAGGATCCCGGCAGCCGCCGGCTCGCGAGCAAGGGATAGGCGAATGGCGTCTCCGGTCCGTCTCGGCGTCAATATCGACCATGTGGCCACGGTGCGGAACGCCCGCGGCGGCGTGCATCCCGATCCCGTGCGCGCGGCGCGCGAGGCGCTGGCGGCGGGGGCGGACGGCATCACCGCCCATCTGCGCGAGGACCGGCGCCATATCACCGATTCCGACATCGACGCCCTGAGTCTGCTTTGCGCGGAGGCCGGACGGCCGCTGAACCTTGAGATGGCGGTCACCGACGAGATGCTGGTCATCGCCCTGAGGCACCGGCCGCACGCCGCCTGTCTGGTGCCCGAGCGGCGCGAGGAGGTGACGACCGAAGGCGGGCTGGCGGTCGCGGGCCACGAGGCGCGGATCGCGCCGGTGGCGAAGACCCTGGCGGAGGCCGGCATCCGGGTCTCGCTCTTCATCGAGCCGACGGCGGAGCAGGTCGATGCGGCCCAAGCGGTCGGCGCGCAGGTCGTGGAGTTTCACACCGGCCGCTACTGCCATCTGGCCGGCGACGACCGGGCCGTGGAGTTCGACCGGCTGCAGGCCGCGGCGACGCGGGCGTTCGACCTGGGGCTGGAGGTCCATGCGGGACACGGCCTCGACTACGTCACCGCCGCCCACATGATGGACATCGCCGAGGTCCGCGAACTGAATATCGGCCATTTCCTGATCGGGGAGGCCGTGTTCGTCGGCCTGCCCACCGCCATTCGCCGGATGCGCGCGGCCATGGACGCGGCGACGTGATCATCGGGGTCGGCGCGGACCTGTGCGACATTCGCCGGATCCAGACCTCGCTGGAGCGGTTCGGGGACCGGTTCAAACAGCGCTGTTTCACCGACATCGAGCGCGCCCGTTCGGACCGGAAGCCGGACCCGGCCTGGAGCTACGCCAAGCGGTTCGCGGCCAAGGAGGCCTGCGCCAAGGCGCTGGGCACGGGCATGAGGACGGACGTCTACTGGCGCGACATGGGGGTGGTGAACATGCGCACGGGCCAGCCGACCCTGGCCCTGACCGGAAACGCCGCGGAACACCTGTCCAGACTGACACCAGCCGGTCACGAAGCCCGGATACACCTGACGCTCAGTGACGAGCACCCTTACGCACTCGCCTTCGTGGTGATCGAAGCCTTGCCGATGGCTTAATCACGTTATACCGATTTCGCCGCAAAGACCGCGGACAGCGGCTGGGGGACAGAGTCACAATGAGCGACGAGCACAAGCCGCACGACGATCACGGCCACGGCGGGGGTCACGGTCACGACGATCACGGGCATGCTGCGCCCGACGCCCACGGTCACGACGACCACGGCCACGCTGCGCCTGCCGCGCACGGCCACGACG
>NZ_BSOY01000081.1 GCF_030160755.1 Brevundimonas denitrificans
GCCGCCACCGCCTGCAGACGTCCGCATCTCCGCGCCCTCGACGATGGACCCTGTGGCCGCGATCCTGGCCCGCGAGCCCGACGCCGGGAGGGCGGCGGTCGCCCTGATCGCCCTGACCAATGAGCGGTTCGCCGCCGGCGACCTGCCGGGCGCCGAGGCCGCCATCGCCGCCGCCGTCCAGATCGTCGAGACCCGGCTGGGGCAGGAGGCGTCACAGGTCGGCAGGCCGCTGGCGGTGCGGGCGCGATTGAAGCTCGAGCAGGGCGACTATGACGGCGCCCTGGCCGATATCGAGCGGGCGCTGGCCCTGCTCGACAAGGCGGCCGCAGCCGATCCCGTCGAACGGGCGACGCTGATCTATGACCGCGCCCGGGCCTATGACTTCCTCGGCCGCAACGAGGAGGCGGAGGCGGCGGCCCGGGCCAGTCTGGCTTTGCGGCGCGAGCATCTGGGGCCGGTGCACGAAAAGACCGCCGACAGCCTGAATCTGGTCGCCAACGCCCTGACCGCCCAGGGACGGCACGCCGAGGCCGATCCGCTCTACCGGCAGGTGCTGGGCATGTATGAGGTGCTGTACGGCCCCACCGACTATCACGTGGCCATCGTGCTCTCGAACCTCGGCAACTCCCTGCGCCGCACGGGACGGGCGCATCAGGCGGCGCCACTGTATGCGCGGGCGGTGGCCATTGCGGAACAGGCCAATGACCCCGTGCTGCTGGCCCAGTGCCTGACCAACCAGGGCTGGTTCCTGCATGTGACGGGGGACGGGGCGGGGGCCGAGCCGGCGTTCCGCCGGGCGCTGGAGCTGGCGCTGGAGATCGTCGGGCCGGACCATCCCTTCACCGGCAATGCGCGCGCCAATCTGGGCTACGCCCTGTCCGACCAGGGGCGCTGGGCCGAGGCCGAGGCGCCGTTCCGGGAGGGGCTGGCGGCCTATGAGGGCGGGGTCGGCCCCGACAGTCCGGACCTGCTGGAGACGATCGAGGGCTATGCCGCTGTGCTGGACCGGCTGGGCCGCGCGGATGAGGCGGAGGCCCTGTACCGCCGGGCCCTGGCCATCGCCTCGACCCGCCTGCCGCCCGCCCACGCCGACGCCATGGACGGCGCCTGGAAGCACGCCGGCTTCCTGATCCGCCGGGACCGCCCGGACGAGGCCCTGGCTCTGGTGCGGGCGGAGCTGGGCGACCTGCTGGGACAGGACGGACGGGGCCGCGACTGGCGCACCCGCGTGCGCGGCGCCCGGCCGCTGTTCGCCCGTCAGGTCGAGGCCGGCTGGGTCCTCGCCGCCCGCTGAAGCCGTCCGGTCTTTCGGCGCCGATTACGGCGCCGCGCCTTGACGCCCCCGTCCGCCGCCCCTATCTGCCCGGCCGTTAGCACTCTCGTGTACCGGCTGCCAAAGCCGCGCGGGAGGGCCCCAAGACACTCTCAGGGAGACAGACAAATGGCGTTTCGTCCGCTCGGCGACCGCGTGCTGGTAAAGCGCGTGGAAGAGGAATCCAGGACCAAGGGCGGGATCATCATCCCCGACTCGGCCAAGGAAAAGCCCCAGGAAGGCGAAGTCGTCGCCGTCGGCCCCGGCGCCCGCGATGAAGACGGCAAGCACGTCCCCATGGACCTGAAGGCCGGCGACCGCATCCTGTTCGGCAAATGGTCGGGCACCGAGGTCAAGCTGGAAGGCGAAGACCTGATCATCATGAAGGAATCCGACGTCCTGGGCGTGCTGTCCTAAGCACCCGCGTCTGATTTCCGTTTCAAAACCATAGAATTAGGAGCTGCCAGATGGCTGCCAAACAGGTTATGTTCTCCACCGACGCGCGCGAAAAGATGCTGCGCGGCGTCAACGTCCTGGCCAATGCGGTCAAGGTCACCCTCGGTCCCAAGGGCCGCAACGTCGTGATCCAGAAGTCCTTCGGCGCCCCGCGCTCGACCAAGGACGGCGTCTCCGTCGCAAAAGAGATCGAGCTGGAGGACGCCTTCGAGAACATGGGCGCCCAGATGATCCGGGAAGTCGCCTCCAAGACCAATGACAAGGCCGGCGACGGCACCACCACCGCCACCGTCCTGGCCCAGTCGATCGTCCAGGAAGGCCTCAAGGCCGTGGCCGCCGGCATGAACCCGATGGATCTGAAGCGCGGCATCGACAAGGCGGTCACCGCCGTCCTCGCCGACATCAAGGCCTCGAGCCGCAAGGTCAGCGCCAACTCCGAAATCGCCCAGGTCGGCACCATCTCGGCCAACGGCGACAGCGAAGTCGGCGACATGATCGCCAAGGCCATGGAAAAGGTCGGCAACGAAGGCGTCATCACGGTCGAGGAAGCCAAGACCGCCGAGACCGAACTCGACGTCGTCGAAGGCATGCAGTTCGACCGCGGCTACCTGTCGCCCTACTTCATCACCAACGCCGACAAGATGGAGGTCCAGCTCGAGGAGCCTCTGATCATGCTGCACGAGAAGAAACTCTCGTCGCTGCAGTCGATGCTGCCGATCCTGGAAGCCGTGGTCCAGAGCGGCCGCCCGCTGCTGATCATCGCCGAGGACATCGAGGGCGAGGCCCTGGCCACGCTCGTCGTCAACAAGCTGCGTGGCGGCCTGCGCGTCGCCGCCGTCAAGGCGCCTGGGTTTGGCGACCGCCGCAAGTCCATGCTGGAAGACATCGCCGTCCTGACCGGCGGCCAGGTCATCTCGGAAGACCTCGGCATCAAGCTCGAGAACGTCACCCTCGACATGCTCGGCAAGGCCAAGAAGGTCACCATCACCAAGGACGACACCACCATCGTGGACGGCGTCGGTGAGAAGGACGCGATCGAGGCCCGCATCGGCCAGATCAAGAAGCAGATCGAGGACACCACCTCGGACTACGACAAGGAGAAGCTGCAGGAACGTCTGGCCAAGCTGGCCGGCGGCGTCGCGGTCATCCGCGTCGGCGGCTCGACCGAGGTCGAGGTCAAGGAGAAGAAGGACCGCGTCGACGACGCGCTGAACGCCACGCGGGCTGCCGTTGAAGAAGGCATCGTCCCCGGCGGCGGCATCGCCCTGCTGAAGGCGACCAAGGCGCTGGACGGTCTGAAAGGCGACAACGCCGACCAGACCGCCGGCATCGCCATCATCCGCCGCGCCATCCAGGCCCCGATCCGTCAGATCGTCGAGAACGCGGGCGTCGAAGGCTCCATCGTCGTCGGCAAGGTGCTGGAAAACCCCTCGGCCACCTACGGCTTCAACGCCCAGACCGAGGAATACGTCGACATGATCCAGGCCGGCGTCATCGACCCCGCCAAGGTCGTGCGCACCGCCCTGCAGGACGCGGCCTCGGTGGCCGGCATCCTGATCACCACCGAAGCGGCCGTGGCCGATGCGCCGAAGAAGGCCTCGGCCGGCGGCGCCGGCGGCATGGGCGGCGGCGGCATGGGCGGCATGGGCGATATGGACTTTTAAGTCTGCGTCGCTCGGCGAGTTCTAGCTGAGACAGAAGGGGCGGCTCCGGGGACGGGGCCGCCCTTTTTGTTTGGGCGTGGCTCGCTACCGTCCCCTTGCGAAGGGTTAGCGTGCTGGACAAGGGAGCTTATCAAACTGATCCTGCCTCTCTAGCCGCGAATCGCTAGCCACAGGCGGAGGCCAGGCGTGGAAGCGCGCTGGATCAAGAGAAGCGCACACATGAGGCGTCTCCCCGACGGGGGTTCGACGTTCGTCAGGGAATGCTGGGTACTCCAGTTTTCAGACCCGGCCGCCGACAAGGGCCGCGCTTATCGCCATCCCTGTCCTCACTGCGGCGCGAAAATCGTCAGCGTGCACATGCCGAACGGCGGGTGGGCGCATTTCGAGGGGGCGTCAGGCTTGGGCAGCGTCAAGCATCCCTGTCTTCATCGCGGGGAAGGTCTATCGAAGGCAGCCGACGACAAGACTCGAGACCTATTTGATGACCGCGAAGTCTAAAGCAGGGATTTGTCAGCGGCACCCGCACTACGGGTCAGGAGTGTGGGTAGGTCGGCGTCTGCATACCCCTTGGCCTTAAGCACGAGCTTCGCTTGCGCCAACGCGTTGGAGATCGACTCGCCGGTACTCAGAGTTCGATAGAATTGCGCTGAGAAGTCACACGCCGCCACATCACCGATCGAATCGGACATCGCGATCACGACCGGCACCTCATCAAGAAATCGCTCGGCACCATCCACCGTATCGCAGGCGACTAGCATGAGCAGTTTCGGCTTGGCGCGCGTCGCACCGAGGACGCTAGCAATCATATCGAAGTCCAAGACCGTTCCGCCGTCTTCTCCCGCTTTCTCGTTGTCGAAAACCAAGGCTTGGCCGCCAGCATGGCCTGAGAAGTGGAGAACTGTGGGCCCAAAAGAGTTCAATGTGTCGAGCAAGGTAGGCAGCGTAGGTGCTGGTACGATTTTCAGGTCGACTTCGTTTGCCCGCGGGCTCAGCCGAATGCTCTCATCGATATAGCGGGCCTCCACCCCGGTTTGGAGTGAGGCGCGGCTGTCGGGGTTCGTAACTAGTAGAGCGATCTTGAGTTTCGCTCTGGCGCCACGAACACCGCTGGCCCTGGGAGCCACCGACCGCCGGGAAGCGGGCTTGACGAACGACACAGCTATTTCGACCGCCGTACGCCGTTTCGTGGGGACTTTCTTTGCCGCACTCGGATTATCCGCGTACCTCACGATTTTGTCGCGGTTCGCCCTCACCGGTTCCGCCTTCCCATAGAGAAAACGGCTACCGTCTTTTACTTGGCCTCCGTTCTCCACTCGGGTGATCAGATGATGCTTTGCAAGCTCGTCCAGCGCATCCTGTATGACTTGCGTGTTTCCTGTTTTGCTAAGCAGTTCGGCAATCTGCTTTCTGGAACGTGGCTTGGATCCGCGCCCGTAAATTAAATCGAATACGACGCGGCGATTTTTGCTGCGTCCCAAGTGCTTGGCGTACTGGAGGATGGTTTCCTCATAGTCCCCCGAGATGCTGACAACGGAAGCCTGCCTGCTCATTGTTTGTCCGGTTTCTTATCAGCCTTGGGGTTGGGCACCTTCTTTGACGCCATCATCCGGCTAACTGACGCCTGGCTTATCCCTAGAGCGTCACCAATCTTCGATTGGGAATAGCCACGCTCGGTGAGCTCGATCATTTTGATCTTTCGGATCATTTCTAGCTCAGAAAGGATTTTTTTTAGGGTTTCCTCTGTCATCCACCGGTCTCGGCTGCTGTCCCCTTTGATACGGCTTTCGTGATTCCTGTCGGCAGCATCCGGCTCATGGTTGCTTCACTAACGCCCAAGACCGCTGCGATCTGGCTTTGTTTCACGCCTTGCCGCAGGAGCTGGAGAATCATCAACATCTTCAGGGCGCGCAGCTCGTCCGCAACCTCATCTTTCTCTTTGGCCATCTAGGATTCCTTTCCGGCTTTTTTCTTTGCTTCGTAGATGGCTTGGCTGACTGACGCAGCAGAGGTGCCGACAATCGGCGCGACTTCCTTAGGCTCCAAACCAGCCTCCGAGAGAAAGATGATCTTCTCCTTCTTCGTGTGGAGGTGACGCACTGCAGACAGAGATTGGATTTTCACAAGCGTGCGCAGAACACCCATGAGTTCTTGATGGTTAGCATCACTCATCTGCGCCCACTCCTTTACCTGCAGCCGATTTCTTGTACTTCGCCATCGTGGCGCTCACAGTGCTCGGAGCAATCCCCAGTAGGTTGGCGATGTAGGTCGGCCCAAGGCCAGCACCGTAAAGAAAGGCAATCTTGTCGCGCTGGGTGGCCATCCCTTTGATCGCGAGTGCGGCTTGGATCTTGATCAGGGTGTCCATCTTGTCGTTCAGCGACACCAACGGGTCTGGCAAACTCATTTCTTCGTTTCCTTTTTGATGAGCGCTTCGGGAAGCGGGTACACGTGCAAAGGGCGCGTTTCGCGGTTCTCCCTCACGCGAATTATGATTCCCTCGTCGATCCACCGGCTGATCGTCTTGCTGAAATTTCCTTGATCGAACCCGAGCTCCTTCGCGATCTCTGCCTGGGTTCTCGTGCCGTCACACAGATTGAAGGCGCGATGCTGCTTCTCTCCTGCGTTGATAATTTCAAGGATTCTGGCTGGCGAGAAGGTCTGTCGCGCCACCGTCGCCAAAATCGCTCGAAGAAAGGTTTCCTGGATCTCCATGGCTCACGCCACCCCATTTTGGCACTATTGGGAATCGAGTGCTATTCAGTCTGCATATTCCTTTCGACACATTAATCAATCTGCATAACGACGATTGTTGATCGATTTCGGTCAGAAAAGCCTTTGTGCACAGCTGTTTTGCGGTGGGCACGTCACATCCGGTACGTCGCCGTACGACAAGCGAAAACGCAATTTCTATTCCTCGTGAATAGATTTCGATATCCTCGCGGACGCTGGAAGCCCGTTTGTCGCCACGCAAGTTGTTGAGAACAAATGCGAAACGTACGCGCGCACCAAATATCAATGCGATAACTTCCGCGGGTGCCGGCCTTGCGGGCGTCTTCAGAGCTATACGCGCCAAACAATGGGGGGAGCGGATGGGATCGCTCCCACGGGCGGTCCAGAACCTTCCTTCCCCTCGTAGGTATGGAGACGTAGGTGGGCCACCCGCCCCGGCGCGCCTCAAGGACGCTGCGCGCCGCTCGCGCGGCAGGCCGGGACGGCCTGGCTTTGTTGGCAAGAGCCGGTCGCTGGCGCGACCGGGGGGACCCGCGCCGGGTCGGGCGACCGGGGCTGGGCGTGGCGGGCGCGCGGGGCGCGCCGACTTGATGGGAAAGAGGGAGCGGGGTGATCGCGCTCTCCCTCCCCCTCGGGGGAGGGTGGCTGAGC
The DNA here is from genome assembly GCF_030160755.1 of Brevundimonas denitrificans. Lineage (GTDB taxonomy): Bacteria > Pseudomonadota > Alphaproteobacteria > Caulobacterales > Caulobacteraceae > Brevundimonas > Brevundimonas denitrificans. Next base: position 6,814 of record NZ_BSOY01000081.1, read on the forward strand.
CGCAGGCGAAGCCGGGTGGGGAGGGCTCGGCGACGGGAGCGCGGCTGTGTCGCCGGGCCCTCCCCACCCTGTCGTCGCTGCGCGCCGACATCCCTCCCCCGGAGGGGGAGGGAGAGGGGCTGGTGTGGGCGGCTTATTGCGCCGGGCGGACTTCGACCGGGAGGCCGAGGGCTTCCAGCTGGGGCTGGACGACCGAGGCGTCGCCGACGACGACCCAGACGAACTGGTCCGGATTGATGGCGGCGCGGGCGGCGGCGTCCATGTCGGCGGCGGTCAGGGCGCGGGTGCGGCTGGCCAGGGTCTCCTGATAGTCGTCCGGGCGCCCGTAGAGGGCGTTGGAGCGCAGGGCGCCGAGGATCTGGCCCGAGGTCTCGAAGCCGCCGGCCAGGCCGCGGGTGTCGCCGTTGACGGTGCGCTCCAGCTCGGCGGGGGTGACGCCCTCGGCGGTCAGGAAGCGCTCGTACTGGGCGATCAGGGCGGCGATGGACTCGCCCGTGCGATTGGCCTGGACCGGGGCGTTGACGATGTAGGGGGCGCGGTGCTGGAGGGCGTTGACCGAGCCGCGCACGCCGTAGGACCAGCCCTTGGTCTCGCGCAGATCGGCGTTGATCCGGCTGAGGAAGTCGGTGCCCAGAACGCTGTTGGCGGCGGTCAGGGTCAGCAGGTCGTCCGTGCCGGAGACGGGCAGGACCGCGCCGCCGTAGATGATCGACTGCGGCGACTGCGGCCGGTCGATCAGGACGATGCGGGCGGTGGTGGCGGGGATGTCGGCCGGGAAGGCCTTGGTCCCGCGCGGGGCGGCCGGGGCCCGCCAGTCGCCGAAGGCCCGCTCGAGCCGCTGGGTGATGTCGGCCAGGGGCAGGTCGGAGACGACGAAGATGCGGGCGTTGTCGGGGCGGACCCATTGCGCATGTTCGGCGATCAGGTCCTCGCGGGTGAGGGCGGTGATCGTCTCGGGCGTGCCCGTGCCGTTGAAGGGCCGGCCGTAGGGGTTGGTCTCGCCATAGATCAGGGCCGGCAGGGCGCGGGCGGCGATGGCGGCGGGCTGGGTGCGCTCATTGGCCAGGGCGGCGAGGCGCTGGGCGCGCAGACGCTCGACCTCGGCCGGGGCGAAGGCCGGGTTGCGCACCATGTCGGACAGCAGGACCAGCGAGGGGTCGAGGTTGGTGGTGACGGCGGTCAGGCTGGCGGCGGTGCGGTCCATGGAGGCGCCGAGATTGACCGAGGCGCCGAGCCGCTCCTGGGCCTCGGCCAGGGCGTTGGAGTCGCGGCTGGTGGTGCCCTCCTGCATGAGGTTGAGCATCATCGAGTGGACGCCGAGGGCGTTGGCGTCGTCGGCCGCATAGCCGGCGTCGAACTCGACGGCGACGCGGGTGACCGGGACGGTGGTCGACTGCGCATAGACGATCTCGACGCCGTTCGAGAGGGTCGCGCGCTGGACGTCGGGGAAGTCGATGTTGGGGACGTCGCCGATGGTCGGCATGGGATCGCGGGCGACGCGCTGGATCTCGGCGGCGGGAACGGGCGTGGCGCCCGGGGGGGCGGCGGCGGCCTCGACATAGGCCTCGCGCTCGCCGGGCTCGACGATCTGGCTGTAGACCGGGCGGGACAGCCAGCGCTGCATGGCGGCCTGGACCTGGGCCGGGGTGACGGCGGCGTAGGCGGCCAGCTGGGTGCGGTAGAAGTCGGGATCGCCGGCGTAGAGCTGGCCCTCGGCGAGGGCGGAGGCCTTGCCGTTGACCTGTTCCAGACCCTGGATGGTGCGGGCGGCGTACTGGGTGACGACGCGGTCGATCTCGTCCTGGGTCGGGCCGTTGGCCATCAGGTCGGCGAGGACGGCGTCCATGCGGGCCGCGACGGCCGCGGCGTCGCCGCCGGGCTTCACATTGGCCGAATAGGAGAAGAAGCCGAGGCGGTGGAAGGCCTGGGCCCCGGCGCTGACCGAGGAGGCGGTCTGGTCGCCGCGGACCAGGGCGTTGTCGAGGCGCGAGGAGGCGAGGCCGCCGAGGATGGAGGCGCCGACGCTGAGCGGGACGGCGTCCGGATCGAGCAGGCCGGGCACGACCCAGGCGCGGCTGACACGGGTCTGGGCGACGCGGTCATGCAGCACTTCCTCGACCGGGGCGGCGAGGGTCGGGATGTCGGCGGCGGCGGGGACGTTGACGGGGCCGCGCGGGATGGCGCCGAAATAGCGGTCGGCGAGGGTGCGGGCGGTCGCCTCGTCGATGTCGCCCGACAGGACCAGCACGGCGTTGTTGGGGCCGTAGTTGTCACGGAACCAGTTGCGCACGGTCTCGAGGCTGGCGGCGTCGAGGTCGGCCATCGAGCCGATGGTCGAGTGGCGATAGGGATGGCCGACGGGGAAGAGGGCGTCCTGCTGGGCGTAGCCGGACAGGCCGTAGGGCTGGTTGTCGCGCTGGCGCTTCTCGTTCTGGACGACGCCGCGCTGCAGGTCGAGCACCTCCTGGCCGACCTGGCCGAGCAGATAGCCCATGCGGTCGCTCTCGAGGAACAGGGTCTGCTCCAGGGCCGGCGTCGGCACGGTCTGGAAATAGTTGGTGCGGTCGAACCAGGTGGTGCCGTTCAGGCCGGTGGCGCCGGCGGCGCTCATGGCCTGGATGTGGCTGGTCGGGGAGTTCTCGGAGCCGCCGAACATCAGATGTTCGAACAGGTGGGCGAAGCCGGTCGAGCCGGCCGGTTCGTCCTTGGAGCCGACATTGTACCAGATGGACACGGCGACCACGGGGGCCTTGCGGTCCTCATGGACGATGACGGTCAGGCCGTTGTCGAGCTGGAAGCGCGACCAGGGAATGTCGACGCGGGCGACCAGATCGGCGACCGGGGCGCCCTGCAGCGGCGCGGCCTGGGGCAGGGCCGGCGCGGCGGCGACGGCGACGGGCG
>NZ_BSOY01000082.1 GCF_030160755.1 Brevundimonas denitrificans
CGCGCCGGCGCCCGCACCCGCCCCCGCGACGCCGCCGGCGCCGCGCAAGGCGCCCGAGGCCAAACAGGCGGAAGACACGACCTTCTTCTAGCCGGATAGCGGACTCAGAGCGCGCGTTTGCAGGCGACGATCAGCCGTTCGACGTCGTCCGCGTCCTGATACAGGCCGAAGCCGAAGCGGATCACGTCGTCGCGCACATCGGTGACCACGCCCGCATCCAGCAGCCGCGACTTCCACGTCGGGGCGTCGTCATGCCGGAAGGCCAGGAAGCGCGCCCGGCGGGCCTCGCCGGTCAGGGGATTGATCAGTTCCGCTGACGCCAGCCGACCGGCCTCGCCGCCGGCGACGGCCGTCTGGAACCGCGCCATCAGGCTTTGGGCATGGGCGCTGACATCGGCCGTGGTCAGGCTCGCCTCGTCCAGCATCCGCCGCACGGCGTTGAACCGGTACAGCGGCGAGACATCGAAGGTCGCGCCCCAGAAGCGGCCGCCGTCGCTGCGGTACTGCACCCCGCCCGGCGGCCCCGACAGATCGCCGAACTCGGCGAACCAGCCCGTCACCACCGGCCGCGGGCAGTAGCCGTCCGGCGCATGCAGGAAACAGACGCCTTCGCCCGCCATGGCGTATTTGTAGCCGCCGGCCAGATAGAAGACCCGGTCCGCCACCGCTGACAGGTCGGTCGGCGTGGCCATGAAGCCGTGATAGCCGTCGATGACCACCCAGGGCCCCGCCGGATCGGCCAGGTCCGCCAGATCGGCGATCCGGCCGAAGGTCTGTCCGGTGCGGAAGAAGACCTGGCTGATCAGGACCAGGTCAAAGCCGCCGCCTTTCGCCGCCTCGACGAACCGCTCGTCGAAGGTCTCGAACGGATGCAGGGGCACGCGGGTGACGACCGCCTCGCCGGCCTCTTCCCAACGCTGGGCCTGACGCCGAAAGGAGTGGAATTCGCCGTCCGTCGACAGGATGCGCACCGGCTTGTTCTCAAGGCCCGAGACGATCCGCAGCAGCAGGTCATGGGTGTTGGGCGCGAACACCACCGTGTCGGCGCTGGGCAGGTTCAGCTCGCGGACGACGTGCGCCTGGGCCTCCGGCACGACGTCGCCGAAGATCAGGTCCCATTTCCGGTCGGCGAACTGATTGGCCTCGACCCAGGCCCGCACCTGGCCGTCGAAGCTGGCGTCCGGCCACAGGTGATGGCTGTGCGCCGCGAAATGCAGCCGCTCCGGGTCCAGCGACAGGGCGCGGGAGAACAGGTCCTTGTGAGCGGCCATCAGTCTTTCCCGTCGGTAACGAACACCGACGGTCGATAGCGAGGCGCGGTCACGCGCTCAAGCAGCGACATCACGCCCGGCCGCGGCCGTCGGCCCTTCGGGACCTCCCGACCCGACGCGGCCTGACGCGCGCTCAAGCAGCGAGCCGCCGCGCGGCGAGCGTTAGCGCCCTAAATCAAACTTCCGTGGCAGTGCTTGAACTTCCGGCCCGAGCGGCAGGGGCAGTCGGCGTTGCGCGGCGTGCGTTCCCAGCCGACGGGCAGGACATCGACCGGCAGGCGGGCGCGGTCGTCACCCGTGGCCATGCCTTCCGGATTCTGCGCCAGCGGATTCGACATCTCGTTCTCGCCGGTGCCCGGGTTCAGGTGGATTTCCTGGAACTCCGGCATGTCCATCGCCGGCGGGGCCTCGAAGCGGAACTCGACCGTCATCAGCCAGCGGGTGACGTTATGGCGCAGCTCATAGAGCAGCGTCTCGAACAGGTTGAAGGCCTCGGTCTTGTATTCGTTCAGCGGATCACGCTGGCCGTAGCCGCGCAGGCCGATGACGCCGCGCAGGTGGTCGAGATGGACCAGGTGCTCGCGCCATTGCATGTCGATCATCTGCAGCAGGAACTGCTTCTCCAGACCGCGCGTCTGTTCGGCGCCGATCTGCTCAAGACGCTCATTGGCGCGGGCGTCGGCGGCGGCGATGACCCGCTCCTCGATCTCCTCGTTCGACACGCCTTCCTCGGCGGCCCAGTCGTGCAGCGGCAGCTCCAGGCCGAGGGTCGACTTCACCTTCTCGTCCAGGCCGTCGATGTCCCACTGCTCGGCATAGGCCTTGGGCGGCATATGTTTTTCGATCAGGTCGGAGATGACGTCGTTGCGGAACTCGCCGACCAGTTCGGACAGGTCGGTCGAGTCCATGAACTCCTGACGCTGCTCGAACACGGCCTTGCGCTGGTCGTTCACGACGTCGTCGTATTTCAGCAGGTTCTTGCGGATGTCGTAGTTGCGGGTCTCGACCCGCTTCTGGGCGGTCTCGACGGCGCGGTTGAGCCAGGGGTGCGAGATGGCCTCGCCCTCGGCCACGCCGAAGCTGCGCATGATGGCGTCCAGACGGTCGCCGGCGAAGATGCGCAGCAGATCATCCTCGCAGGACAGGAAGAATTTCGACGTGCCGGGGTCGCCCTGGCGGCCCGTGCGGCCGCGCAGCTGGTTGTCGATGCGGCGGCTCTCGTGGCGCTCGGTGCCCAGGACGAACAGACCGCCGGCGGCCAGCGACTTCTGCTTCTGCACGGCGATGTCGGCCTTCAGACGGGCCTCTTCCTCGGCCTCCATCTCGGGCGTGATCTCCTGCGCCATGTTGCGCAGGTCCTGACGCCATTTCTGCAGGCGCATTTCCAGGTTGCCGCCCAGCTGGATGTCGGTGCCGCGGCCGGCCATGTTGGTGGCGATGGTCACCACGCCGGGCAGGCCGGCGTCGGCGACGATATAGGCTTCCTGTTCGTGCTGGCGGGCGTTCAGCACGCTGTGCGGAATGCCCTTGCCTTTGCGGACCTCGATGTCGAAATCCTCGTCCTTGAGCGCCTGATAGGCCTTCTTGGCCTCGCGCCGCGCCTTCTCGTCCTCGCTGGTCACAGCCTCCAGCAGATGGGCGTGCTGGGGCTTCAGCGTCTTCAGCGTGACCTCGTATTCATAGGTCTTCAGCAGTTCGGACAGGGTTTCCGACTTCTCGATCGACACCGTGCCGACCAGGATCGGCTGGCCCTTGACGTGGCATTCGGCGATCAGGGCCGCGATGGCCTGGTTCTTCTCGGCGGTGGTGCGGAAGATCTCGTCGTCGTGGTCGATCCGCTTGACCGGCCGGTTGGTCGGCACTTCCAGGACGTCCATCTTGTAGATGTCGAGGAATTCCTGGGCCTCGGTCGCGGCCGTGCCGGTCATGCCCGACAGCTTCTCGTACAGGCGGAAATAGTTCTGGATGGTGACCGATGCCAGGGTCTGGTTCTCGGGCTGGATCTTGACGCCTTCCTTGGCTTCGATGGCCTGGTGCAGGCCCTCGGACAGACGGCGCCCGGTCATCATCCGGCCGGTGAACTCATCGATCAGCATGACCTCGCCGGCCTTGATGATGTAGTCCTTGTCCTTTTGATACAGGGTGTTGGCGCGCAGGGCCTGGTTGATGTGGTGCACCAGGGTGATGTTGGCGGCGTCGTACAGACCGGTGGTGTCGGGCGCGAACAGCTCGCGATCTTCCATGATCTGTTCAATCTTCTCGGAGCCCTCCTCGGTCAGCAGCGCCTGACGCTGCTTCTCGTCGAGGTCGAAGGTGGTCTTGTCCTGGATCAGTTCCTTGATGATCCCGTCGACGATCAGATACAGGTCCGACCGGTCTTCCGTCGGCCCCGAGATGATCAGCGGCGTGCGCGCCTCGTCGACCAGGATGGAGTCGACCTCGTCGACGATGGCGAAATGGTGCGGACGCTGCACCATCTCCTTGCGGTCATAGACCAGGTTGTCGCGCAGATAGTCGAAGCCGAACTCGTTGTTGGTGCCGTAGGTGATGTCGGCCGCATAGGCCGCCTGACGCTGGCCCGAGGACAGGCCGTTGACGATGACCCCAACCTCCATGCCGAGGAAGCGATAGACCCGGCCCATCCATTCGGCGTCGCGGCGGGCCAGATAGTCGTTGACGGTGATGACGTGCACGCCCTTGCCCAGCAGGGCGTTGAGGTACACGGGCGCCACGGCGACCAGGGTCTTGCCCTCGCCTGTGCGCATTTCGGCGATGCCGCCGTCGTGCAGGATCATGCCGCCGGCCAGCTGAACGTCATACTGGCGCTGACCCAGCACCCGCTTGGACGCCTCACGCGCCACGGCGAAGGCTTCGTTCAGCACCTTGTCCAGGGTCTCCCCCCCCGCGATCCGGTCGCGGAAGGCGTCGGTCATCATGCGCAGTTCGTCGTCCGACAGGGCGGCGAACTTGTCCTCCAGGGCGTTGATCTTCTGAACCCGGCCCATGAAGTCCTTGACCTTGCGGTCATTGGAGGAGCCGAAAATCTTCTTGGCGATGCCGAGCATGGATGATCCGAAGGCGGGCGAGCGACAGGGGCTCTGGTACTGAAAGGTCCCGAAGGAGCGGCGACGACTGCGCGGGGGGAAGGGGCCTCGGCGATGACGACCCGGTGCGCCTGTCACAGGCGCGCGCGAGGGCCGCGCGATCGTTCGAAAACCCCTCGACTTGGGCGCAGGCGGGACTTAAGCACCGGCCTTATCCCTGTCAACGCGAGGGGCTTTGCCGCCCCGTGACGGAGCGCGCCCAAATGCGGCCTTCCAGCCCCTTCGTCCCCGTCCTTTTTGCGGTGCTTCTGGCCGTCGCGGCCTGCGGCCGGGGCGGCGGCTCCGACCGCGCCCCCGAGCCCGGCGACCGGTCCGTGGCCGAGGTTCAGGGCCAGACCATCTGGGCCTCCGACGTCAAGCGCGAGGCCGTGGCTCAAGGGCTGGTCGGCGAGGGCGAACCGCTGGACGTGACCTCCGACCTGTTCCGCCGCGTGCTGGACGAGGTCATCGACCAGAAACTTCTGGCCCGCGAGGCCGAGCGCCGCGGCCTCGACAACTCCGCCCTCGCCCAGCGCCGGCTTGAGGCGACCCGGGAGCGAATTCTCGGGGACATGCTGGTCGAGACCGTGGTCAACGGCTCGATCTCCGACCGCGCGGTGGAGACCATCTACCAGGAACAGGTGCGCCTGGCGCAGACGTCGGAGGAAATCCGCGTCCGCCTGATCCTGTCGCGCACCAAACCCGAGGCGGACGCCGTGATCGGCATTCTGGCGCAGGGAGCGGCCTTCGAGGCCGTGGCCGCCGAAAGCTCTATCGACGACGCGACCCGCTATTCCGGCGGCGACCTCGGCTACCGCACCATCGACGTCATGCCCGAGGCCTACAAGAACGCCCTGCGCGACCGCCCCGCGGGCTCGACCGTCGGCCCGTTCCAGACCGAGGGCGGCTGGGCCGTGCTGCGGGTCGAGGACCGTCGCCGCGAGACCCCGCCGACGCTGGAGCAGGCCCGACCCCAGATCGTGCGCTACCTGACCTATGAAGGCGTGCGCCAGCTGCTCGAGGAGCTGCGCGGCAAGGCCGAGGTCGAGGTGCTTCTGCCCGGCGATACGCCCCGCTCGCAGGAGCCGGCCTCCGCGCCGCGCCCGCCCGCTCCCTCGGCCGGAACCTCCGCCGCGCCCGCGTCCCCGCGGGCGTCGCCGCCGCCCGTCGCCGCTGCTCCTGCGCCGAAGAAGACGTCATGAGCCGTCCGCCCGAGGCCGGCCGCGCCTCGACCGGCCAGAAGATCGAACAGGCCATCGAAAAGGCCTTCGACCCTCTGGCCACGGCCCTGAAACGCGCCACGACCCCGCCGCCGCCAAAGCCGCTGACGTCTGCCGCGCCGGGCAAGCCGGGGCTCGAAATCTCGCCCCTGGCCGTGCCCTTCCCGACCATTCCGCCGATCGGCGGGGTCGAGATCGCCACGGCCCGCGCGGGCTTCTACAAGCACGAGCGCGACGATCTGGTGGTGTTCAGCTTCGCCCGCGGCACGACCTGCGCCGGCGTCTTCACCCGGCACAAGATCGGCTCCGCGCCGGTGGACTGGTGCAAACGCCAGCTGGACACGGCCGAAGGCGGGCAGGACGTGCGGGCCCTGGTGGTCAACGCCGGCTGCGCCAACGCCTTCACCGGCAAGGCCGGCGCCGACGCGGCCCGCCGCACCGCCTCCGAGGTCGCCAAACGCTTCGGCTGCCGCCAGCGCGACGTCATGCTGGCCTCCACCGGCGTGATCGGCGTGGTGCTGGACGACCGCAAGATCGTCGCCCGGATGCCCGATATCGAGGCCGGGCTGGACGCGGACGGCTGGGCCCGCGCCGGTCTCGCCATCATGACCACCGACACCTTCCCCAAGGGGTCCTACGCCGAGTGCGAGATCGAGGGCCGCAAGGTCCGTATCGCGGGCATCGCCAAGGGGTCGGGCATGATCGCGCCCGACATGGCCACCATGCTGGGCTTCATCGTCACCGACGCGGCCATCGCCCCGCCGGTGCTGCGCGCCCTGCTGGGCCTGCACGTCCGCACCACCTTCAACAGCGTGACCGTCGACGGCGACACCTCGACCAATGACACCTGCCTGCTGTTCGCCACGGGCGCGAGCGGAGCGCCCCGCATCGGTCGGGTCGGCGACCGCCGGCTGAAGGAATTCTCGGCGGCGCTGGACAAGGTCATGCTGGATCTCGCGCACCAGCTGGTCCGGGACGGCGAGGGGGCGACCAAATTCGTCAAGGTCACGGTGGACGGCGCGGCGAGCCCCGCATCAGCACGAAAACTGGCCAAGTCGATCGCCGACAGCCCCCTGGTCAAGACCGCCCTGGCCGGCGAGGACGCCAATTGGGGCCGGGTCGTCATGGCCGTCGGCAAGACCGAGGAGCCGGTCGACCGCGACAGCCTCGCCATCCGTTTCGGCCCCCATGTCGCGGCGATCGACGGCGCTCCCGCCCCGAACTACGACGAGGCGAAGATGAGCGCCTATATGAAGAACGCCGAGATCGACATCACCGTCGACGTCGGCTCGGGCCGCGCCTCCGCCACTGTCTGGACCTGCGACCTGACCAAACGCTACGTCGAGATCAACGGCGACTATCGGAGCTGACTGGGGTAGGATGTGGGCATGACCCTGACCGACCCGTCGTCGCCCGACACCGCCCTGAACGACCAGGAGTTCGACGCCCTGGCGGAAGGCCGCCTGACGCCGGAAGCGTTGGAGCGGTTGCGGGTCCAGGTCCAGGCCGCGCTCGACAATCCGGATGAATCCGTCAGTCACGACGAGGTCTGGACGCGGCTCGAACAGCGAATGAAACGTGCCGTCGCGCGCGCCGCTTGATCTGCTCTACCGGCGTGAGGCGCAGCGCGATCTGGATGATCTCTTCGATTTCATCGCCATGGAGCGGCCTGTCGCGGCAGAGCGCTTCCTGCTCGAGATCAAACGGTCCTGCGAGGGTCTGCGCTGGTTTCCGTTCATCGGACGGCGTCTGGACCCGGACGATGACCGCGTCATGGTGCTGACCGTCCGGCGCCGCGCCGCAATCAAATACGTCGTGACCGTCACAGCCGTTCACATCCTTGCGGTCAGCTATCGCGGTCGTGACCTGTCCGCCTTTTTCGCGGGACGCCGTTCATGACCCTCCCCACCGTCCTCGTCGTCGCCGTGGCCCTGATCGACGCCGACGGCCGGGTGCTGATCGCCCAGCGGCCCGAGGGCAAGCAGCTGGCCGGCCTTTGGGAGTTTCCGGGCGGCAAGGTCGATCCCGGCGAGCGGCCTGAGGCGGCCCTGATCCGGGAGTTGAAGGAAGAACTGGACATCGACGTCAACGAGGCCTGCCTGGCCCCGTTCGTTTTTGCGAGCCACGCTTACGATTCGTTTCACCTGTTGATGCCATTGTACCTCTGCCGACGCTGGTCGGGGGTTGTGCAGAACCGCGAGCACGCGGCGCTGAAATGGGTCCGGCCGAACCAGCTTTCGGACTTTCCCATGCCTCCGGCCGATGAACCCCTGGTCGCCTGGTTGCGCGACCTGCTCTAGCCGCCGCAAGGAGGGGGCCGATGATGAGACGCTTCCTCTCCCGCCTCCGGCGCGACGACAGCGGCGCCACGGCCATCGAATACGGCCTGATCCTGTCGCTGATGTTCCTCGTCATCCTCGGCGCCCTGAACGCCTTCGGGGCCACCGGCAGCGGCATCTTTAACGGCGCCATGGACATGCTCCGCGCCGCCATGGGCGGTTGATCCTCCCGTCGTGCTCGTCGTCCAGCACCAGTGGCGCCGCTGGAGCGTCTCGGGGGGGCAGATTGCGCTTCCCGGGGCACAGGACGTGGACCTGCCGGCGCGAAAAGCGTTCGGCTGGGGCCAGGATTTCGACTATTCGGAAGAGCCTGCCCGGTGCAGCCGGCTGCGCCTCGAGCCGCGCCCTGGCGCTTTGTGGCGACCCCTGGAATGGCGCGGGGGCGCCCGGGAGATCGAGATCGGCCTTCACAGGCCGGGCGGCCTCCGGTCGAGCTGGGAGAAGGCCTACCATTCGCCGGACTGGCTATTCACACTGAAGTCAGGCCGCACCGCTCGCGTCCAGTGGAACGGCCGGTTCGGCCCTCGGCCGGGGATCGGTCCGTGCTTTGAGGATCATGTCTACCGGATCGGCGTTGGCGACCCCGATCCGGCCATGTTCCGCGACCGCGCGCCGGACATCACGCACGAGCGTCTCCATCTACGAAGCTAGCGCGGCTCACCCCTCGCCCGTCTGCTCCCTGACCCCCAGCGCATCGGCCAGCCGCATCTTCGCCGAACCGCGCGGCAGCGGCTTCTGCTGGCTCTCGTGCGGGGCCCAGCCGGCCAGATGCACGATCTCGAAGGTCGCCGGGATGCGGCCCTCGGCGTCGGCGTGCCGCTCCGCATAGAACTGCGCCGCCCGACCGAGGATTCCGCGCGTCAGCGGCCGCACCGCACCCGCCAGCACATTGGTCTCGCCCATGGCGCGCAGGTCGCGGATCAGGGCGAACAGGTCGGGATAGCGCACCGTCACCCGGTCCACATCGGCCACCGGCAGGGCGAAACCGGCCCGCTGCAACAGGGCGGCGCCGTCGAACCCGTCGGCGAAGGGCGAGACCCGCGCCTGGGCCCCGCCGCGCGCTTCCAGCTCCGCCTCGGTCAGGACACCGCGCAGCTCCTTCAGCGTCCCGGCCCCCAGCAGGGTGCCGAGGAACAGCCCGTCCGGCTTCAGCGCCCGCCGGATCTGGCTCAGGGCGCCAGGCAGGTCATTGGCCCAGTGCAGGCTCATCAGCGAGACGATCAGGTCCTGCGACCCGTTCGCCAGATCGGGGGGCGCCGCGCCGGGACCCGCCCGCGCGGCCCGGTCGCCCACGGCCTTCACCGGCCCGACCCTCTGCGCCGCCGCGCTCCCGGCCAGGGCGGCCGCGAAGGCGCCGGGATGCGCCGACAGATCGGTCGCCTCCGGCCAGGTCCGCATCAGCGCCTCCAGACTGCCGACCGCATTCTCCGCCGCCCGCGCGTGCAGGAAGTCGGCGCGGGCCAGCGTCCTTTCGCTGCGTTCAAGTCTTGCCGTGCGGCGCTGAACGTCGAAGATGCGGGGAGGATCGGAGGAAGGGCTCATGCGGCTTCAGGATGGGGTCTGGCGTGACCGATTGAAAGCGGCCGTCCCGCAGGCGGCGCTCGGCGCCCGCGCATTGG
>NZ_BSOY01000083.1 GCF_030160755.1 Brevundimonas denitrificans
GCGCGCGGCCCGGGCGCTGGCCGCCCTGGGTCCGTTCGCCGGCCAGACCGCGATCGCCCTGTCGGCGGCGGCGGCGGCCCCCCTCGGCGACCGGTCCGGCCTCGAAATTCGCCTCGCCCGGACGCCCGATGAAGCCGCCCTGTTCGCGGCGCTTGGCAATCCCGTGCGCCGCGTATAAAGAGCGCCTCTCGCGCGGGCGGGCACCATCCGCCGCGCCAAGGCCGCTTTAGCTCAGCTGGTAGAGCATCGCATTCGTAATGCGGGGGTCAGGTGTTCGAGTCACCTAAGCGGCACCATTCTTTCTCGAACCCATCGACGACCATCGGTTGATCTGGACGATCCGTCCGGAACATCCTAGCTAGGCCGCAGGACTCGGAGCGGTCGATGGCCCAGCGACTCAGTGCGCGTCAGGAAGAATGTCTCAGGCTGACCGCCTTCCTGACCGACAAGGAAATCGCCGCCCGGCTCGGCCTGTCGGAGGCCACCGTCAAGAAGCATGTGCACGAGGCCTGCCGCCGCCTGGGCGTGAACCGGCGCAAGGCGGCCCTCGCCCTTCTGGAACGAAACGTACCAGATGCTACGAAAGACCCCATAGCCGCGCCGGATCGCGTCGCCTTTGCTGGACCCATAGTAACGGAGTCGGACGATGGGCCATCACACAAGGACGCTTCCACACTGGACGTGGGACGATCTGGAAGCCGCGCTGGAAGCGTTCAGCCCGCTTGGAGCGGACGATCCCCTGCGAGCCCATCTGATGCGCGGGCTGGCGGACGACGCGGAACAGGCCAGTCCGCGCGAACTGCTGCAGCAGGTTCTGAGCGCTGGCTGGGTGATGGCGCAGGTGGGGGCCCAGAGCGGCGCCTCGGCTACCGCCCCCCGCCAGGCAGTTGGGGCGTCCGCCTCCTGATCCTCCTCATCATCGTGGTGGTGGCGGCGGTGATGATGAAAGCGGTCGCCGATCTGATCCTCGCCTATGCCGGGCAAGCCGGGGAGATCGGCGACATCACCACCCGTTCGCGCTCACAGGGCTGACGTCCGCGGCGCGACTGTCCCGGCCTGAATGACCCCGGGGGCATCGAATGCGACGCCCCGCAGTTCTGGAGAAACCGGCATCTCGTCCTATCTGATCGCCTACTATCTGCTCAGCGGGGTCGGGATCGCAGCCTTGTGGCTGAAGGGCGGGCGGCCGGGGCGCACCTCCGCCGGGCTGATGGTCTTGCACCTTGAGCCTTACAGCGATCTCTCGGCGCGGGGCGGCCCGGGAATACCCGGCGCCGTCACGCTGTTGGCGGGGGCGAGCGGGCGCCGGCTCGCGGGGGACAGGGCGATCAGCCAGATCGGTCGCAAGGGCCCGACAGGCGAGGCACAGGAGACGGCCCCATCCCCCCGTTTGTGATCGTCATGCACGTCGCCGGCTTTGCGGCCATTATCGTCGCGTGGCTGAAGGGCGGCCATACAGAACGTTTCGGAGCCTCGGTGCTGGTCATCGCCTACATGCTCTCTATGCACACCTATACGTGGCAGATCGGAAACGACATCTATTGGGCCGCAGCGGCGCAGGATCTGATTATAACGGTCGTCTTTGGCTGGCTGGCCTTGAGGAGCAGCCGATGGTGGCCGTTGGTGATGACGGCGCTGTTCGCCCTGGTCATGCTGGTCCACCTGCTCACGATCGTGGATCCCGATCTCTCGGAACTCGCGGCGATGTCCGCGCAGGTTGGTCTGAATACGCTCATCAACGTGACCTTGCTGGCCAGCGTGTGCGAGCGCTGGTTGGCGGGTGAACGGCCGATCAGCCGGATCGGTCGCGACAGGGCGCGACAGACGATGGAGGCCGGCGACGCAGCGATAGCGCCTGGCTCGCGGTCATGACCGCCTTTGTCGCATTGTATCTCGTCACCGGCCTCGCCGCCCTCGCGACCGCCTGGCTGAAGGGCGGCCATCCGGAACGGCTGGGGGTCGTGATCTGGCTGGCCGGCTGGGCGCTGGCGCTCCTCGTGAACGACCTTCGCTTCGGTGATCTCCGCTGGGCCGTCGCCCTGCTCGATCTCGCCGCCTTCGCCGCCTACCTGTGGCTGGCCCTGCGCTATGACCGTTGGTGGCCGCTTGGGGTTTCCGCCTGCCTCCTGCTGTCCATCGCAATGCATGCAGCCGTGCTCCTCACTCCCGAGATAACGCCCCTCGCGGAGGCCAGCGCCCAGCTCGGGTTCGGCATGCTGGGGGTCCTGATCCAGGCCGCCGGCGCCTTCGAACGCTGGCTGGCGGGCGAGGCGCCGGTCAGCGCCTCGGCCGTCTGGGGCCGCCGACAGCGAGCGACTTGAACATATAAACATATCTTTATATGTCTGTCGGCCTTCCCGCCTCCCCGGAGCCCAATCTTGTCCCGATCCTCCTTCCTCTTCACCTCGGAAAGCGTTTCCGAGGGCCATCCCGACAAGGTCGCGGACCGCATCTCCGACACGGTCGTGGACCTCTTCCTGTCCAAGGATCCGGAGGCGCGTGTGGCGTGCGAGACGCTGACGACGACGAATCTGGTGGTCCTGGCCGGTGAGATCCGGGGCAAGGGGATCATGGACACCGACGGCAACTGGGCCGCCGGCGTTCAGGACGAGATCGAGGCCGCCGTGCGCGCCGCGGTGCGCGACATCGGCTACGAACAGTCGGGTTTCCACTGGAACAGGTTCGAATTCATCAACCGCCTGCACGGCCAGTCGCCCGATATCGCGGTGGGCGTCGACGCCGCCGGCAACAAGGACGAGGGCGCGGGCGATCAGGGCATCATGTTCGGCTACGCCTCGAACGAAACGCCCGAACTGATGCCGGCGACCCTGCAGTACAGCCACAACATCCTGAAGCGCCTCGCCGAGGTCCGCCACGCCGGCGACAAGCGGCTCGAGCCCGACGCCAAGAGCCAGGTCACGATCCAGTACGAGGACGGCGTGCCGGTGCGCGCCACCTCGATCGTGCTGTCTACGCAGCACGCCGCCGGCCTGTCCTCCGCCGACGTCGCCGATATCGTGAAGCCGCATATTCTGGCGGTGCTGCCCGAAGGCTTCACCGACGAGAACACCGTCTGGCACATCAACCCGACCGGCATCTTCGAGATCGGCGGGCCGGACGGCGACGCCGGCGTGACCGGCCGCAAGATCATCGTCGACACCTACGGCGGCGCGGCCCCGCACGGCGGCGGCGCCTTCTCGGGCAAGGATCCGACCAAGGTGGACCGTTCGGCCGCCTACGCCTGCCGCTACCTCGCCAAGAACGTCGTCGCCGCCGGCCTGGCCGACCGCTGCACCATCCAGATTTCCTACGCCATCGGCGTGGCCAAGCCCCAGTCCATCCACGTCGATCTGCACGGCACCGGCAAGGGCGGCGTCACCGAGGCGGTGCTGGAGGCGAACATCCTCGGCCTCATCGGCGGGGCCACGCCGCGCGCCATCCGCGAGCATCTGGGCCTGAACAAGCCGATCTACGCCCGCACCGCCGCCTATGGCCATTTCGGCCGCGCGCCGGACGCCGACGGCGGTTTCAGCTGGGAGAAGACCGATCTGGTCGATCAGCTGAAGGCGCTGGCCTGAGGCGTGGCCAGTGGCCAGTGGCTAGTGATCAGTCGGCAGGGACTGGCCTGGGCCGGTCGCGCACATCGCATCCTCACCACTAGCCACTAGTCACTGGCCACTGACCGTCATGTCCCCTTCCGACGAACCGAAACACCCGCCGCTCCGCTCGTTCGGCCGTATCAAGTCGCGCGCCATCAAGCCGCGTCAGGCGGCCCTGTTCGACACCCTGCTGCCCGGGATCGCCCTGCCTGACCCCAAGTCGGGACCGATCGATCCCGCGGCCCTGATGCCCGGCGCGGCCGCGGTCTGGCTGGAGATCGGCTTCGGCGGCGGCGAGCATCTGGCCGAACAGGCGGCGCGTCATCCCGACACCTTGATGATCGGCTGCGAGCCCTTCCTGAACGGCGTCGGCTCGGCCCTGCGCCATATCGACGAGCGCGATCTGAAGAATGTCCGGCTCCATGCCGACGACGCCCGCGACGTGATGACCGCCCTGCCCGACGCCTCGCTGGACCGGGTCATGATCCTGTTCCCCGACCCGTGGCACAAGGCGCGGCACAACAAGCGCCGCCTGGTCCAGGACGAGACCGCGGCGGAGATCGCGCGCCTGCTCAAGCCCGGGGGCCGGCTGCGGTTCGTCACCGACTGGAAGGACTATGCCGAATGGGCGCTGGAGCGGTTCGAGCGCACGCCCGGTCTGGTCTGGCAGGCCGAGGCCGCCGACGACTGGCGCACCGCCCCGGCCGACCATGTGGTCACCCGCTATGAAGAGAAGAAGCTGGGCGACACGGCCCCGATCTTCCTCGATTTTCTCCGGACCTGAACCCGAAGGACTGACTGATGAGCCTCGCCGTCGACACCCTCGCCGCCTCCATGTTCCTGCGCGGACTGAACGTCCTGTCGGGACTGATCGACCGGGCCGTCGAAGCGGGTCTGGACGAGGCGGTCCTGATGGAGGCGCGGCTGGCGCCGGACATGCGGCCGTTCCCCGACCAGGTCCGCATGGCCGCCTTCTCGGCCCGCAGTTGCGTCGCCCGCCTGACCGACCAGCCGTGGCCGAAGACCGATGACGCCGAGGCCAGTCTGGCCGAACTCAAGGAAACCGTCGCCCTGTCGATCGCCTTCGTCGAGGGCGTGGACGCCGCGGCCTTCGAAGGCGCCGAGACCCGCCGGATCGAGCTGCGCTTCCCGGGCGTCGAGCTGAATTTCGAGGGCCAGGGCTATCTGACCAGCTTCGCCCTGCCAAATTTCTATTTCCACCTGTCGATGGCCTACGCCCTGCTGCGTCAGGCGGGCGTTCCCCTGGGCAAGCGCGACTTCCTCGGTCAGATCGAACTGATCTGAGCCCGTCTCAGGAACGGCCCAGTCCGGCGGCGAAATCCCGGATGAACGCCAGCTGTTCGTCGGTCTCCGGCACGGGTCGGCCCCGGGCCTTGCCGACGCTCAGGATGGCCTCGTCCGGATGGACTCCCCGCTCGATCAGGGCCGCGATGGCGAGGGACGGCGCGCGTCCCAGCCCGGCCCGGCAGTGGATGACGATGGTCTGACCGGCGCTCAGCCGGCGCTCAACGGTCGTGGCCACCCGACGGTAGTAGACGGGGTCCGACGGAACGCCGTGGTCGGTGATCGGGAAGTTGTAGAAGCCCACGCCGTTCCGCTCGGCCGCGCCGGCTTCGTCGGCCAGACCCAGCTCAGCGGCCTCGGCGGGCTCCAGCAGGCTGACGACATGATCGACCCTGCGGTCCGCCAGCCAGGCCATCTGCCCGTCCAGCGCCTCGCCCCCGTCAGGCTTTCGCGAAATGCCGAGGCGCCCGGGCGCATCAAGGCCGATCCAGTAGATTTTCATGCCGCCCCGTTCTGGCGGGCTGCCGGCCGGATGGCAATCGGCCGGACCGGGGATGCGGGGAATCGTCGGGACCGACGGGGCCTTCCCACCTTGGCGACTTTGGCCTATATGCCCCCTCACATCGTTAGACCGGCGTCCAACGGCGCCGTTTGAGCGGCGGCCCTGGATGGCCCGCCGCTTTTTTATTGGACCAAAGCCTTTGAAGGCCAAGACCGTTGAAGACCGCGCTCTGCTGGAGCTGATCGAACCCGTGGCCGAAAGCCTCGGTCTCGACATCGTGCGCGTGCGTCTGATGGGCGGCACCCTGCGCCGCCGCCTGCAGATCATGGCCGAACGGCCCAGCGACCACGACATCGCCGTCGAGGAATGCGCCCGCCTGAGCCGCGCCGTGTCGGAAGTGTTCGACGCCGCCGACCCGATCGCCGGCGAATATCTGCTGGAGGTGTCGTCGCCGGGCGTCGACCGCCCGCTGACCCGCCTGTCCGACTTCGACCTGTTCGAGGGCTATGAGGCGCGGCTGGAAAGCGACCGCATGATCGAGGGCCGCAAGCGGTTCAAGGGCGTGATCGCCGGCACGGAGGGCGACAATGTCGCCATGGACCTGGAAGGGGAGGAGGATACCGCCCTCATTCCCTTCGACTGGCTGGTCGACGCCAAACTGGTGCTG
Organism: Brevundimonas denitrificans; assembly: GCF_030160755.1. Lineage (GTDB taxonomy): Bacteria > Pseudomonadota > Alphaproteobacteria > Caulobacterales > Caulobacteraceae > Brevundimonas > Brevundimonas denitrificans. Next base: position 6,074 of record NZ_BSOY01000083.1, read on the forward strand.
ACCGACGAACTGATGAAGGCGGGCGCCGAGAAGCGCGCCGCCCGTAACGACAACTCTGTTGAGACCGAGGACTAGACCATGGCTGTTGCCGGCGTTTCCGCGAACCGACTCGAACTGCTGACGATCGCCGATGCGGTCGCGCGCGAAAAGAACATCGACAAGGAGATCGTCGTCGAGGCGATCGAGGAGGCGATCCAGAAGGGCGCCAAGTCGCGCTACGGCGCCCATCACGACATCCGCGCCAAGATCGACATCAAGTCGGGCGAAATGGCCCTGACGCGTCACGTCACCGTCGTGGCCGACGACTGGCAGCCGGAAGACGAGCTGGAAGAGTTCAACGACTCCGCCATGGTCCGCCTGACCGATGCCTCCAAGCGCGATCCGGAAGCCTTCGTCGGCAAGGAATACATCGAGAACCTGCCGCCGTTCGAGTTCGGCCGGGTGCAGACCCAGATGGCCCGTCAGGTCGTGACCGGGAAGGTCCGCGACGCCGAGCGCGCCAACCAGTACGAAGAGTTCAAGGACCGCGTCGGCGAGATCGTCAACGGCACCGTCAAGCGCGTCGAATACGGCAACACCGTCGTCGACCTGGGCCGGGGCGAGGGCATCATGCGCCGCAACGACTCCATCCCGCGCGAGGTGTTCAACATCGGCGACCGGATCCGCACCTACATCTATGACGTCCGCGCCGAGGCCAAGGGCCCGCAGGTCATGCTGTCGCGCTCGCACCCCGGCTTCATGGCCAAGCTGTTCGCCCAGGAAGTGCCCGAGGTCTATGACGGCGTGATCGAGATCCGCGCCGCCGCCCGCGACGCCGGCTCGCGGGCCAAGATGGCCGTGCTGTCCAACGACTCCTCGATCGATCCGGTCGGCGCCTGCGTCGGCATGCGCGGCTCGCGGGTCCAGGCGGTCGTCGCCGAACTGCAGGGCGAGAAGATCGACATCATCCAGTGGAACGCCGACGAACCGACCTTCATCGTCAACGCCCTGGCCCCGGCCGAGGTGTCCAAGGTGGTGCTCGACGAGGAAGCCGACCGCGTCGAAGTCGTGGTGCCGGACGAGCAGCTGTCGCTGGCCATCGGCCGCCGCGGCCAGAACGTCCGTCTCGCCAGCCAGCTGACCGGCTGGCAGATCGACATCATCACCGAGAGCCAGGACTCCGAGCGCCGCCAGCGCGAGTTCAGCGAACGCACCGCCCTGTTCCAGGAAGCCCTGGACGTGGACGAGGTCATCGCCCAGCTGCTGGTCACCGAAGGCTTCGCCACGGTGGAGGACCTCGCCTTCGTCGAACCCTATGAAATCTCCGACATCGAGGGCTTCGACGAGGACACCGCCGAGGAACTGCAGGCCCGGGCCCGCGACTTCCTCGACCGTCAGGCCGCCATCCTCGACGCCAAACGCGTCGAACTGGGCGTGCAGGACGAGGTCATGGCCGTGCCGGGCGTCACCGGCGCCATCGCCGTGGCCCTGGGCGAAGGCGGGATCAAGACCGTCGAGGACCTCGCCGATCTGGCCACCGACGAGATCCGCGGCGGCTATGAGGTGAAGAACGGCGAACGAACCAAGGTCCCGGGCGTTCTGGAAGCCTTCAACCTGGCCCAGGAAGAGGCCGAGATGCTGATCCTGCAGGCCCGCGTCGCGGCCGGCTGGATCGACGCCTCGGAACTGCCGCAGCCGCCGGAGCCGGAATACGAGGAAGAACTGGCCGAGGGCGAATACGACGCCGACGCCGTCTTCGCCGCCGCGCCGGAAGGCGACGAAGGCGAAGTCGTTGACGACGAGGTTCCCGCCGGGGACCCCGATCAGCCCGAAAACGCGTGATGGGAAACCGAGCCCTCCATGAGTCTGCGCGAAGCGACGATCGATAGAGAGAGACGCGACCTCGTCACCCACGAGGTCATGGACGAATCTCGCCTGATCCGCTTCGTCGCCGCTCCGGACGGTTCGGTCGCCCCCGATCTGGCGCGCAAGCTGCCGGGCCGCGGCCTCTGGGTCGCGGCGGACCGCGTCTCGGTCGAGACGGCGGTGAAGAAGAACCTGTTTTCGCGCGCCGCCAAGGCGCCGATGAAGCCGGCCGCCGACCTCGCGGACACGGTCGAAAGCCTGCTGTTCAAACGCTGTCTGGACCAGCTGGGGCTTGCCCGGCGCGAGGGCGTGCTTATCTCCGGTTTCGAGAAATCCCTGGCCAATGTGCGGTCGGGCAAGGCCGCGTGGATCATCGAGGCGGCGGACGGGTCCGCCGACGGTCGCGGCAAGCTGCTTTCGCTGGCGAAACACATGATGCCGCCCCCGAAAGTCTGCGGCGTCTTCACGGCGGACGATTTGAGTTTGGCCCTTGGGCTGGAAAATGCGATACACGCCGTCCTGCTTGAGGGCGGGCGGGCCGATCGCTGGACCATAGAGGTCGAACGACTGGCGGGATTTCGACCGCTTCTGCCCCCGGAGTGGGGCGGTGAGCCGGCTGAGGCCCCGAACAAGGTTTTGGACGGGCGGGGTTCTGCTCCCTGATTTGGGGGCAGGGCGACGCGCGGCTTTTTGTGTTTGAACGAGACGACGGCGGATCACCCGCCGTCCCCAGTAAAGCGACCGGATGACTGACGAGAACGACAAGACCAACGACGGCGCACCGCAGGCTCCGACCGGGACTCCGTCCACGACGGGCCCGCGCGCGCCGCTGAGCCTGAAGCCGCGGCAGGCGGGATCGGTTTCGACCGGCACCGTGCGCCAGAGCTTCAGCCACGGCCGCACCAAGACCGTGGTGGTCGAGACCAAGCGCCGCGCCGGCGCCGTGCCGGGCCATCAGCGCCCGCAGGGCTTCGACGTCGCCGCACGTCCGCGCACCGATGCGCCCGCGCCCCAGGCGCCA
>NZ_BSOY01000084.1 GCF_030160755.1 Brevundimonas denitrificans
GCGGCCCGAGCCCGCGCGGTCGCCGCCGGGTCCCCCAGCGCGTCCGGCCGTCTCAGCGTCACGAGCCCGATCAGCGGCGTCGTCACCAGCGTCCATGTCGGCCCAGGCGGCTTTGCGCCGCAGGGCGGCGTGATTGCCGAGGTCACCAACCCGGCGCGGGTGGAGATCGTCTTCAGTGCGCCCCCCGCGCTCGCCGGTCAGGTGCGCGCCGGCTCCGCGATCCGGGTGCAGGGTCCGACGGGCGAGTTCGACGCTGTCGTCACTGGCGTGGCCGCCGGCGCGGGCGCGGGGAGCGGGGCAGCCGTAATTCGCGCCCGCCCCACCGGGTCGCTGCTTCCGCCCGCAGGATCGGCGGTGACCGGGGTCATCGTCACCGGCGAAACGTTGGGAACCCTGACCGTGCCGTCCGAGGCCGTGCAGACAGTAGAGGGCGCAACCGTGGTCTTCGTGCGCACCCCAACGGGGTTCCGCGTCGCGCCCGTGCTGGTCGGCCGCCAGGCGGGCGATCGGACCGAAATCCTGCGCGGTCTGACCGGCGATGAGCGTGTCGCTGGCGTCAACGCCTTTCTCCTCAAAGCCGAGCTCGCCAAGGGCGAGGCCGAGCACGGTCACTAAGGAGCGACGCGCATGTTCAACGCCATCATCGCGGCGTCGGTCCGGTTCCGCTGGTTCGTCGTCATCGCCGTAGTGCTCGTCGCTGGTCTGGGTCTTCTCGAACTGACCAAACTGCCCATCGACGCAGTGCCCGACATCACCAACCGGCAGGTGCAGATCACCACGGTCGCGCCGGCGCTTGCCCCGGAACAAATCGAGCGACAGGTTACCTACCCGCTGGAGACGAGCCTGGCGGGCATTCCCGGCCTGACCAGCACGCGATCGCTGTCGCGCAACGGCTTCAGCCAGATCACGGCCATCTTCACCGACGAGACCGACATCTACTTCGCGCGCCAGCAGGTCGCCGAACGGCTCGCGGCGGCGCGGGAAGGACTGCCGGAAGGCGTCGAACCCGCGATGTCGCCCATCACGACCGGCCTTGGCGAGGTTCTGATGTGGACCGTCGATTACGTCCCTTTCAACAGTCAGAACCTGGCGCAGCCGGGGCAGCCGGGATGGCAGCCGGGCCGTGTCTACCTGACCCCGGAAGGCGAGCGGCTGACCACGCCCGAACAACGCGCCACCTACCTCCGGACGGTTCAGGACTGGATCATCGCGCCCCAGATGCGCGGCGCGGAAGGTCTCGCGGGCGTCGATACCGTGGGCGGCTACGTGAAGGAATACGCCGTTCGTCCCGACCCCGCCCGCCTGTCCGGCTATGGCCTCGGCTTCGGCGATCTGGTCGAGGCGCTGGAGCGCGCCAACACCCAGGCCGGTGCGGGCTACATCCAGCGCGCCGGTGAGGCGCTGGTCGTCCGCACGGACGCTCTGGCGAGCACGGTCGAGGATCTGGCGCAGGCCCCGGTGGTCAATCGCGGAGGTCTGGTGGTCCGCGTCGCCGACGTCGCTACGGTGGAGATCGGACGGGAGCCGCGCCTCGGCGGAGCCAGCCGCGACGGCCACGAAGCGGTCCTTGGCACCGCCCTGATGATCGCCGGCGGCAACAGCCGCACGGTGGCCCAGGCGGCGGCCGAACGGCTGGAGCAGGTGGACGACAGTCTCCCGCCCGGCATCGTCGCTACCACCGTCCTGAACCGGAGCGAACTGGTCAACTCGACCATCGCCACCGTCGCCCGCAATCTCACCGAGGGCGCCCTGCTTGTCGTGCTGGTGTTGTTCCTGCTGCTCGGCAACATCCGCGCCGCCACGATCACGGCCTTGATGATCCCGCTCAGCTTCCTGTTCGCCGTCATCGGCATGAATCGCTTTGGCATCAGCGGGAATCTCATGAGCCTCGGCGCCCTGGACTTCGGCCTGATGGTCGACGGCGGGGTGGTGGTGATCGAGAACACGCTGCTGCTGCTGACCCAGCGGCGCGCCCAGCTCGGCCGCCTGCTCACCCGCCACGAGCGCCTGGACGTCGCCGTCCAGTCGGCCCGGCAGATGGTCAAGCCGGCGGCCTTCGGACAGTTGATCATCCTGCTGGTGTTCGCGCCGCTGCTGATGCTGGAAGGCGTGGAGGGCAAGACGTTCCAGCCGATGGGCGCGACGGTCATGCTGGCGCTGGTTGGCGCCTTCATCTTCTCGTTCACCTTCGTGCCGGCGATGACCGCCCTTCTGGTGCGCGATCCCAAGTCCGTCCACGTCGGGCCGGACGGCGAGGTCGTCGAACACGAGACGCGCATCCTCCGCTTCGCGCGCCGCTACATTCAGCCGGCCATCCAGGCCGCCGTGGCTCGGCCGAAGGTGGTGCTGATCTCCGCCCTGGCGGCGCTCGCCATCGGCGCGGTGTCCTTCATGGCGCTGGGCCGTGAATTCATACCGACCCTCGACGAGGGCGACATCGCCATGCAGGCGCTGCGCGTGCCGTCGGCTTCGCTCGAACAATCCCTGGCGATGCAGATGGTGCTGGAGCGCGCGATCACGGCGCAGCCCGAAGTCGAGACCATGTTCTCGCGGACCGGAACCGCCGAGGCGGCGGTCGATCCCATGCCGCCGAACATTTCCGACAGCGTGATCGTCCTGAAGGATCGCAGCGAATGGCCCGATCCGGGGCTGGAGAAGGAAGCTCTGATCGAACGCATCGAGCAAATCGCGGGCCAGCAGATCGGCAACAATTTCGAGTTCAGCCAGCCGATCGAACTGCGCTTCAACGAACTCATCTCGGGCGTTCGCACCGACCTCGCCGTCATGGTCTACGGCGACGACTTCGCCACCCTCCAACGGGTGGCGGACCAGGTTGCCGGCTCGCTTCGGGAGACGACCGGCGCGGCTGACGTGCGGGTCGAGCAGGCGTCCGGCCTGCCAACCCTGACCGTCAGCGTCGATCGCATCGCCGCCGCCAGCTACGGACTGTCGGCCGCCGACGTCAGCGAAGCGGTGTCCGCTGGCATCGGCGGCGCTGAGGCGGGGACCATCTTCGAAGGCGACCGGCGCTTCGACGTTGTCGTGCGTCTGCCCGAAGCCGCGCGAAACGACCCGGCGGCGCTCGCAGCCCTGCCGGTCGTCTCGGAAACGGGCGTGGTCGTGCCCCTGTCGTCAGTGGCGCGCATCCAGACCGGCGAGGGTCCGAACCAGATCAGCCGCGAGAACGGCAGCCGCCGCATGGTCGTGCAGGCCAACGTCCGGGGCCGCGACCTCGGCGGCTTCGTCGCCGATGCGCAGGATCGGGTGGCGGAGATCGAACTCCCGGCCGGCGTCTACCTGGACTGGGGCGGACAATTCGAGAACCTCAAACGGGCGGAACAGCGCTTCAGCATCGTCATCCCCATCGTGTTCGTGCTGATCGGCGTCCTGCTGTTCATGGCGCTCGGCTCATTCGCGGAGGCCGGTCTGGTCTTCGTCTGCGTGCCGCTCGCCCTCGTCGGCGGCGCGCTGGCGCTTCTGCTCCGAGGCATGCCCTTCTCGGTCTCGGCGGCGGTCGGCTTCATCGCCGTGTCCGGGGTCGCCACCCTGAACGGGCTGGTGCTCATGCAGGCCATCCGCCAGCGGCTGAACGAGGGTCTGCCCGCCAAGGTGGCGGCGATAGAAGGAGCCGCCAGCCGGCTGCGCGCGGTGCTGACGACCGCCCTGGTCGCGATCGTCGGCTTCATTCCCATGGCCTTGGCGCATGGGGCCGGAGCCGAGGTGCAGAAGCCGCTCGCGACGGTCGTCATCGGGGGCCTTCTGACAGCGACGGCGTTGACCCTGCTCGTGCTGCCGACCTTTGCCGCCAAGGCGGTTCGGCATCGTGCTTCGGAAGGACTGGAAGATTGAGCAAGACCACCTCGGCGGACGACCAGCAGCGGCGGACGCTGCTGATCGTCCTGATCCTCAACGCCCTGCTGTTCCTCGGCCTCGGCGTCGGCGGCATCCTGGCCGACTCCAGCGCACTGCTGGCCAACGCCGTCGACAATGCCTCGGACTCCGTCGTCTACCTGATCAGCTTTGTAGCGATCGGCCGCGCCGCGTCCTGGAAACGGGGCGCGGCACGCCTGTCCGGCATCCTGTTGCTGGTCTTCGCCGCAGGGGTGCTGATCGACGTCGGTCGGCGTTGGTGGTTCGGCACCGAGCCGGTCGGCTGGACGATGATGGGGCTCGCGCTCGTAGCCGCGATCGTGAACCTGATCTGCCTGGTGCTCCTGCGGCGGGACCAGTCCGGCGACGTCAACATGGAGGCGGCCAAGACCTTCAGCATGAACGACTTCGCCTCGAATGGCGGCATCCTCGTCGCCGGTGGTCTGGTCATGTGGCTGGATCAGGCCTGGCCCGATCTGGTCGTCGGCATGCTGGTCGCGGCGATCGCCGTGAAGGGCGGTATCGAAATTCTGCGGAGCGCGTCTGACGAAGGCGAGGGTGCATCACCGTGACGATGGCCTCGGCACCGCAACGCCGCCAGAAGCAGCGGCTACTCACCGATATGGCGAGGTGGGGCGTGAAGGTTGGGTCAATCCTTCTTTGGGGCTCCCACCAGGGCTGCGATCAGCTCTGGCGTCATTCGAGCCTGCGGAAGATTGCCAAGCAGCTCGGGCGGAAGTGTGAACTCCCCCGTCAACTGAGGCTTGAAGGGGATCAGGTTCACCCCAAGCACGTGCATGAATTGCAACATGAAGGTCGCCGGGAATGTCCCTCGGCTGATCTTGTTGCGGACGCTGACCTCGGTCTCTTCGATCCCTATCGCCTGCATGCGTTCCGCAATATCGGCGTAAGTGAGGTTCTGGCGACGCTGCTCGACGCGCAAAAGCGTCCGGGCCTTCTCGCGCCAAGCGTTTTCGGGATCATCAAGATCGGCGACGGTTCCGGCGGGTTTAGCCATGACCGTTCATGCCATCACTTCCCCGACCTATCAACCTACGCGACCTACCGCTCGTTTAAGCGATAAAAATCGCACATACGCGACAATCTTCTTGACGCGCCCTGACGCGATGAGTATCGCACATACGCGACAAACCTCCCGTATGTGCGTTGACCTCATTGGCTCTCCTTCAAGGCCCGGCTCATGCCGCGACGCCGACCGAGGTCGCCGAACTCTCGGAAGACGAGGCGCGCGCGCTGTTTCGCCGTTACCGATTCGCAGAAAATGGCGGCGATCCATGCTGCAACCACTGCGGCTCGCCGGCGGCGTGGACCTACCGGGACGGCAATCTCTACAAGTGCAAACAGTGCTTGAGACAGTTCACCCTAACCACCAACACCCCGTTCGCCTACCGCAAGCTGCCGTTCAAGACGATCCTGCTGATCCTCGCGCAATTCAACGTCGCCTATCAGGGGCGCAGCGCCCTGGAGATCAGACGCGACCTTCGCGCCAAGGTGAAGAACTATAAGACGATCTTCGTCTGGCTCCACAAAATCAGATGCGCCATGCAGGCCTTCGAGCGACGCACGATCCTGCGCGAAGAGATCGAGATCGATGGAAAGGAGTTGAAAGGCTATATCCGCCCCAAGAACGTGCGCGATGAAAAGGATCACTACCGTTTTCCGTATGGTGCGCCCGACCGCACGTTGCGGGTGACGCTGGCTCGCCAGCGGGGCGGCCCCGCCCGCGCGTGGGTCGCGAAACAGGAGCATCACCCGATCCCGCCGTTCATCGACGTAGTCGATCCGAACGCCGTTGTGTTTGCCGACGGCGGTCACTGGGGTCAGATTCGCGAGCATTGCGCGCTGAAGCGGGTCATCCACGACCACCACTTCTATACGCCGGAGGCCTGCACCAACTGGGCCGAAAGCGGCTTCCGCGTCCTTGAGGGCATGCGGATGATCTATCGTCGCATCCTCGGCAACTACCTCGACCTCTACACGGCTCAGCTTACGTGGCGGTTGAGCCACACCGGCGGTGGTCCCGACGACAGCTTCGCGGCGCTCCTGGGAACGATGATGACCCCAGGCCGCTCGCCGATGGCTGGCTACTTCCTCAAGAAGAAAGCAGGCGGTTCCAAGCGCCGTTGCGAAATCATCAACCAAGACGGCGAGCCGATCGAGTGGAGTCCGCCGAACGCCGAGGAGCGGCGGCGGGCTCGAAAGGAGGCCAAGCGCGCCAGCGGAGAAGCGGAGACCCCGCGCGTCGCTGACGCCCGATCCGCGAAGCGCTGGCGTGACGGCTTCGAGTTCATGTCGGCCAGCGAGTTCATGGACGATCCAAAGCGGATGCCCCTGAGCCCCGGCGTCTACGGCTTGTTCCTTCGGAGCGGCGAACGGCTCTTCAACCTCGCTGGCTACTTCCCTGATCCGCAGCTTCCGGCCTGGGACTATGGAGTGTGGCGCAACGGATATGTCGGTGAAGGTTACTCTCTGCGCGAGAGGGTGACCGGGCACCTTCTCGGAAGCATTGGTGACTCGCCGTTCCGTCAATCGGTCTTCGCCATCCATTGGGTGGCGGGGACCGGCGAACTGGGCGACCTGAAGAGCCGCGAGGCCAGCGAAGCGGCCCTGAGCGAGTGGCTGCGCGGCGAGGTCGTGATCGGATACAAGGTCTGCGGCTATCACAAGACGGTGGAGAAGGAGATGCTGAAGCGCACCGCCGCCCCTCTGAACATCCGCGATCGCGACCCGTCGCCGTTCAGTCGCCTGCTTTCGAGCCTGCGCCAACGCTTCCGCGAGGCCGTGGTCGCCGCGTGGGAGCCGCCGCCGCCTACCAATCGCCCTCGCCAACGGCGCTAGCCGGCTCATTCCCGCGCAGTTGCGACTTCAACGTCCAACGCGGCGGCTGTCCCCCGTCATTCACCAATCCCCCCTGGGCGCGCTGCAACGCCGCATTGATCGCTCCGTATGCCTGAACGTAGGCGGGACCGTCATCGACGCTAAGGTCATGGCGCTCGACGACGCGATCCAGCATCTCGCGCACCGTCAGCCAGTCGCCGGTCTCTCGCAGCACGTCGTAGGCCGCGTCCGCCCATCCGTGGGGCGGACGGTTCGGTCCCCGGCGGAGCGGCCTGATCAGTTTTTCTCGGGCGGGGTCCCATTCCGGATCGAACATCTGGATGACGTAAACGATGTGCGGAAGCGCCTCTCTGATCTCTTCAGCCCTTGTTTCGCGCCCCCCGGCCTCGGCTGCGAACGCCTCGCCGCCCCGCCACTTCTTCTGCCTCAGCTTCGGTGGGTTCTCGATCCAGCGCAGTTCGCCGCCCAGCCGAGCGTAAAGCTGCCTAAGATGGCTGGTGAGCTGCTTCCCGCTGTTCTTCTTCCCAAGTCCGACCATAAAAACCACTCGATCCAGGAGCGGGACTGCTTATTCCAGGGCAGGTGTGTTTGCTACCCATAGCCGACCTTCCCCGCCCAACCCCGTTCTCTCCGTACAGGGAAACCCCCGCCCGGAAAGAACCCCCCATGACCGCCATCAAGACCCTCACGGCCGCCGCCGCCGCCGCCCTGACCCTCGCCGCCGCGGGCGTCGCCTCGGCCCAGACGCCCTACAGCGCCGCCCCCTACAGCCAGACGCCCCAGGAGCCCTCGCAGGGCGGGCGGGTGCTGGAGGCCATTCTCGGGACCCTGTTCGGTCAGGGGCAGACCTCGCTGGACACGGAATGGAGCCGCGGGCGCCGGCCGCTGTACAACCAGCGCACGGCCTTCGAGACGCGGCTGGACGCGGGGGTCCGCGACGGCTCCCTGTCCTACAGCCAGGCGACGCGTCTGCGCGCCGACTACGCCGACCTGGTCGCCCTGGAGACCCGCTACGCCGCCGACGGCCGCTTCACCACGGCGGAACGGACCGAACTGACCGACCGCTACCGCGACCTGACCCGCCGCCTCGACTCCGAGGACTATGACGACGATGACGGCGACTACGGCCGCTGGGACCGTCTGGCGGACCAGGCCGTCGCGTTTGACGCCCGCGTCGCCGCCGCCCTGCGCGCCCGCGACATCACCCGCACGGAAGCGACCCGGCTGCGCAGCGACTTCCAGGCCCTGGTGCGGCTGGAGGCACAGTATGAGCGCGACGGCCTCAGCGACCGCGAACGCCAGGATCTGGAGACGCGCTACGCGGATCTGAACCGCCGCGTCGGCGACGACTATGTCCCGGGCAACGGCGGCGGGGTCTATGGCGATCCGCATGCGATGCAGATCGAGGCCCGCATCGCCGCCGGTCTTCGCGACGGCTCGATCACCCGCGCCGACGCCGCCCGCTACCGCGAGGAGCTCCGCGACCTGAGCCGCCGCTGGGCCGACCTCGAGGCCCGGGTCTCGGTCCGCCGCTAAACGACCGGAGGGGCGCTGCTCAGATGAGCAGCGCCCCCTCGTGCCTGAGCAGCCAGCCCTTGCGTTCCAGCCCGCCGCCGAAGCCGGTCAGCGAGCCGTCGGCGCCGATGACCCGGTGGCAGGCGAGGATCAGGGGGATGGGGTTGCGGTTCAGCGCCGTCCCCGCCGCCTGGGCCGCACCGGGCTCGCCCGCCCGTTTCGCCATCTCGCCATAGCTGATGGTGACGCCCGCCGGCACCGCCGCCAGCGCCCGCCACACCCGCGCCTGGAAGCCGTCGCCCGCCGCCGCGCCGTCCAGCGACCAGTCGACCCGCGTCAGCGCCTCGCGGTCGCCGTCGAAATAGGCCGCGATCTCGCGCGCCGCCCCCCCCGGCGCCACGCCCTCGCTCAGACCCGCCCCCGGATACTCCCGCCGCATCGCCCCGATCAGCCCGTCCCCGAACGACAGCCCCCGCACCGCCCCCGCGTCATCACACGCCAGCGCCAGCGGCCCGATCGGACTCGGCAGCCAGGAGAGGGTGAGGTTCATGCTCAGCCCTGCGTCGGCATGAGGGCGTTGACCTCGCCCCACCCCATCGCGCCCTCCATCAACGGCTCCGACCGCCCGTCCGCGAGGAAGCCCCGGGTCAGCGCCG
>NZ_BSOY01000085.1 GCF_030160755.1 Brevundimonas denitrificans
CGGCGGCGATGGCCGCCTCGCCGACGGCGTTGACGTGGTCGCCGGCCATCCGCTGGCGGAACTGTTCGGCGACCGGCGCGGCCAGGGCGGGGACCGCCGCGGTGATGCGGTCCGTGCGGCCGATGACGAAGGTGTCGGCCGTGTTCTGCTGCGAGAAGGGCTCGCCGCGGCCGCTGCTGAACACCCCGGCGATGACGCCCTGACCATTCTGTTCGGCGGACTGGCGGTTCAGGCCGGTTCCCGTCTGCAGGGTCGCGCCGACCGAGGCGGCCACCGCGGCCAGGTCTTCACCGCCGCGCACGCGGGCGGCCAGGGCGCTGGCGCGCGCGGTGAGCAGCCGGGCGTTCTCGCGCAGCACCCATTGCTGGGCCAGAGGCTCACGGATGGCGGCCAACGGCGGCAGGGCCGCCGGCAGGATGTCGTCGAGGCGGACCACGAAATACTGGCCCTGGCCCATGTCGACCACTTCGCTCTCGGCGCCCTTGCCGAGGCTCCACATGGTCTGGATCAGTTGCGGCGGCAGGGGCGGGTTGATGTCCTGACCGTTGCGCAGCTTGCCGTCCTGACGGATCGGCGGAATCTGGATGAGGCGGGCGGCGACGTCGCGCACGGCGACGTCCAGGGTCTTGCCGTCCTGACGGGCCTTCTCATAGGCCTCGACCCGACGATAGACGGAGGCGCGGGCGTCCTCCGCCCGCAGCTCGGCGATCACCTGTTCGCGGACGTCGGCCAGGGTCGCGGCGCGGCCCGGCTGGATGCTGGTCACGCGGGCGACGACAAAGCCCACGCCGGCCTGGACCGGGGCGGACACCTGGTTGACGGCCAGGCCGAAGACGGCGGCGGCGACGGCCGGGTCGCCCAGGGCGCTGCGCGGCGTGTCGACGTATTCGGCCGGCTGGATGCTGTTGGCCCGGGCCACATCGGCCGGGGACTGGCCGGCGCGCAGGGCGGCGGCGATACGGTCGGCCGCGGCGCGGTTCGGCGCGGTCAGGGTGACGAAGGTGCGCTTCTCGGGCAGCGACAGGGCGTCGCGGCGGAAGTTGAACCGCTCCTGGATGCGGGCCTCGGTCGGCGCGGCCGCGGGGGCGGCGCCGTCATCGAACAGCACCACCGAGGCGGTGCGGGACTCGGGCTGGCGCAACTGGTCGGCGTTCTGGTTCATCAGGGCGGTCAGCTGGGCGTCGGTCGGAGCGCCGGCCGTGCCCGCCATGGCCTGGGTGACGGTGAACCAGCGGGCGTCGCGGGTCTCAAGCGCCTGGCTGGCCAGGATGGCGCCATAGACGCGGGGAAGACGCATGCCGGCGCCGAGGGCGGCGCCGTAGTGCTGGGTCGAATACTGGTCGCGCAGCTGCGCCTCGAACATCTCGGGCGTGGCGTTGCCCTCGGCCAGGGCGGTGCGATACTGCTCCTCGCTGAACTGGCCGGTGACGCTGTCGAAGAAGGCGGGGGCCTGGCGAATCTGGCGCAGGACCAGCTCCTTGCCGGGGCGGATGCCGGCCTTCCAGGCCCAGTTCACGAAGCCCAGCTGTTGCGACTTCTGCTCCAGATACTGGCGCAGGCCGCCTTCACCGATCAGTTCCTCGAAGGTCAGGGCCCGTCCGGCCTGTTCCTGGGCCTGCTCGCGGATGCGGTCCAGTTCGCCGCGGAACTCGGTCGGGCTCATGCTGCGATCGCCGGCCGAAACCACATGCTTCGGACCCAGGTTCGCCAGGACATCCATCTGCGATCCGCCGGTGACCAGCAGGCCGATGGCGAGCAGGACCAGCAGGCCTATGGCCCATTTCGATTTGGCGAAGGTGCGGAAGGCGGTGAGCATGGTTGGTCCTGGCGGATCAGCGGCAAGGGTGCTGCTTGGCCTATAGGGTGTCAGCGCCCCGCACGGCAAGACGATGGCGCGATTGTTGGGCTGCGGTGGGCGTCTCCTTCCCCACTTCGGGGGAGGGAGACGCTTGGCTTGTCGAAAGGCGCCGCATAGAAAGCCCGGATGATACAGACCTCAAAACTGATCGCCGGAAACTGGAAGATGAACGGCCTGGGCGCGAGCCTGGCCGAGGTGGCGGCGCTGCGCGCGGCGCTGGCGGAGGCCGCTCCGACCTGCCGCGTGGCCCTGTGCCCGCCCGCGACCCTGGTCGAGCGGATGGCGCGCGCGGCCGGGGACGGCGTCGAGATCGGCGGGCAGGACTGTCGGGCCGAGACCCACGGCGCCTTCACCGGCGACATCTCCGCGGCCATGCTGAAGGATGCGGGCGCGACCCTGGTGATCCTGGGACATTCCGAACGCCGTCAGGGCCATGGCGAGACCGACGCCCTGGTGGCGTCCAAGGCCGAGGCGGCCCTGGCCGCGGGTCTGGCCCCGATCATCTGTGTCGGCGAGACCCTGGAGCAGCGCGAGGCCGGCCGGGCGGTCGAGGTGGTGCGGTCGCAGATCATGGCTTCGCTGCCGCTGGCGCTGGCGGGACGGGACTTCGCCGTGGCCTATGAGCCGGTCTGGGCCATCGGCACGGGCCTGACGCCGACGCTGGAGCAGATCGAGGAAGTGCACCGGGCCGTCCGCGCGGCGATGATCGAGCGTCTGGGGCTGGGCGTCGCCGCCACGCCGATCCTGTACGGCGGCTCGGTCAAGCCGGACAACGCCCGCGAAATCCTGGCCGTGCCCGAGGTCGGCGGCGCCCTGGTCGGCGGCGCCTCGCTGAAGGCGGCGGACTTCCTGGGGATCATCCGGGGCGCCCAGGGATCAGGCCGCAGGGAGTAGGGCAGGGGCCGCCGCTGATCCCGCTTCTTGCCTGAAGGGGCCTACTGCCTACGGCCTATTCCCTAACCCCTCCGCTAATGTTAGACGCCGCCGCTTGATCGGCGCCGCCTCGCGCCACACATATCGGCTGCCATGCTCCAGACCATTCTCCTCGTCGCCATGATCCTCATCTCGGTCGCGCTCGCCGGCGTGATCCTGATTCAGCGTTCGGAGGGCGGCGCCCTCGGGATGGGCGGCGGGCCGTCGGGCTTCATGACCGCGCGCGGCGCGGGCAACCTGCTGACCAAGACGACCTGGGTTCTGGCCACGCTGTTCTTCCTTTGCGCCATCGGCCTGACGATCCTCGGCAACGTCGAGCGGTCCAACCGCTCGATCGTCGACGCCGACGCCGTGGGCGAACTGATCGCCCCGACGACGACGGACGCGGCGCCGGCCGTCGATCCGGCGGCTCCGGCGCAACCGGCCGCGCCGTCGCTGCAGAATCTGGAATCCAGCCTGTCGGGCGTGTCCGCCGCTCCGGCCGCACCGGCCCAGCCGGCCCCCGCGAACTAAGGATGGGCGGGGACCTTATCCCCGCCTTCCTCTCCCGCCCTCAAAGTCTCCGCAGTTCGCCGCTCGAATCAGCGGTAGAGTGATCTCCCATGGCCCGTTACGTGTTCATCACCGGCGGCGTGGTTTCCTCATTGGGAAAAGGCCTCGCATCCGCCGCTCTCGGCGCGCTTCTGCAAGCGCGCGGCTACAAGGTCCGGCTGCGGAAGCTCGACCCCTATCTGAACGTCGATCCGGGCACGATGAGCCCGTATCAGCATGGCGAGGTCTTCGTCACGGATGACGGGGCCGAGACCGACCTGGACCTGGGCCACTACGAGCGCTTCACCGGCGTCTCCGCGGCGAAGTCCGACAACATCACCACCGGCCGCATCTATTCGACCATCCTCGAGAAGGAGCGGCGGGGGGACTATCTGGGCGCGACCGTGCAGGTCATTCCGCACGTCACCGACCAGATCAAATCCTTCTGCCTGACGCCCGCCCTGACCGACGACGGCGATGATGTGGACTTCGTGCTGGTCGAGATCGGCGGCACGGTCGGCGACATCGAGGGCCTGCCCTTCTTTGAGGCCATCCGCCAGCTGGGCCAGGATTTGCCGCGCGGCCAGTCCTGCTTCGTCCACCTGACGCTCCTGCCCTTCATCAAGACCGCCGGGGAGATGAAGACCAAGCCGACGCAGCACTCGGTCAAGGAACTGCGGTCCATCGGCATCCAGCCCGACATCCTGCTGTGCCGTTGCGAATTCCCGATCCCGCCCGAGGAAAAGCGCAAGATCGGCCTGTTCTGCAATGTGCGCGCGACCGGCGTGATCCAGGCGATGGATTCCAACGACATCTACGCCGTGCCTCTGGACTATCACCGCGAGGGGCTGGACGCCGAGGTGCTGGCCCATTTCGGCATCACAGACGCGCCGGCGCCCGACCTGACGATGTGGGAGGAGATCGCCCGCCGCCGTCTGCACCCGGACGGCGAGGTCACCGTGGCCGTGGTCGGCAAATACACGGTCCTGAAGGACGCCTACAAATCCCTGATCGAGGCCCTGCATCACGGCGGGGTGGCCAACAACGTCAAGGTCAACATCGACTGGGTCGAGGCCGAGACCTTCGAGGGCGACCGCGAGGCCTGCGACGCCCGACTGCAGGCGGCCCACGCCATCCTGGTGCCCGGCGGCTTCGGCGAGCGCGGCTCCGAGGGCAAGATCGAGGCGGCGCGCTTCGCCCGCGAACGCAAGATTCCCTATTTCGGCATCTGTTTCGGCATGCAGATGGCGGTGATCGAGGCGGCCCGGAACCTCGCCGGCTATCCCAAGGCGTCCTCGACCGAGTTCGGCCCGACGACCGAACCCGTGGTCGGCCTGATGACCGAATGGACCCAGGGCAACCAGCGGGTCCTGCGCCAGCAGGGCGGCGACATGGGCGGCACCATGCGGCTGGGCGCCTATGACTCGACGCTGAAGCCGGGATCGAAGATCGCGCAGATGTATGGCTCGACCACGATCAGCGAGCGGCACCGCCACCGCTATGAGGTCAACATCAACTATCGCGAGGCGATCGAGCAGAAGGGCGGGCTGGTCTTTGCGGGCCTGTCGCCGGACGGTGTCCTGCCCGAAACGGTCGAGCGGGAGGACCACCCATGGTTCGTCGGCGTGCAATATCACCCGGAACTGAAGAGCCGCCCCTTCGCGCCGCACCCATTGTTCGCCGGCTTTATCGAGGCGGCGGTGGTGCAGAGCCGGCTGGTCTGAGCCTTGGCAGGCAAGGCCCGGACGTCAGCCCACGATCAACTCAATCGTTTGGGGCCTGACGGCTGTTCGATGAGCTGTCGCCGCCGGACGGCGGGATGAGGCCTTCGAAAGGCTGACGGTCTTTACAGCGGACGCAAACCCGGGTCCCCGGCTGACTGCGGCTATCGACGTACAGGTGCCCTTTCAAAAGGCATTTCACAGACTTGAGCATTGTTTGACCCGTGCAGCGCGAAAAAGCCCTGCATAGCGAGAACAATGTTACATATTTTGCTGCAGCGCAAGATGAAAGCGGATGAACGCGAGCGGTCCGCCCCGTCCGTCATGCTCCCGGTGTCCGGGATTGCACGCTGATCCGCGCCGGGGTGTAATCCTCTGTGCGCGGAGGGGGGGCGGCGAGGATCATGTTCACCCCGACGACGGTCCGGTCGGGTTTCACCCTTGTCGAGGCGCTGGTCGCGCTGATGCTGTTCGGCCTGATCGCCGCGGCGGGCGCGGCCGTGCTGTCCGTCTCGATCGACAACCGTTTCGCGGTCCGTTCGGCCACGGATCGCACCGCCGGATTGCAGCGGCTGCGCAGCCTGCTGAGGGCCGATCTCGGTCAGGCGACCGGCCGCCGGACGCGCGATTACAGCGGGGAGCCGCATCCGCTGGCGCTGGCGGGCGCAGCGGCGCCGGGCGATCCTCTTCTGGTCGTCACCCGCGCCGGCTGGAGCAACGCCGGCGCGGGCAGGTCGTCGCTGCAGCGGGTCGAATACAGACTGGTCGGGGACCGGCTGGAACGCCGTGTGTCGCCCTTCCTGGACGGATCGCGTCCGGGCCCGCCGCAGCATTTGCTGGCCGGTGTGACGGAGCTGACCGTGACCTTCGTGCAGGACGGCCGCGAGACCCCGGCTCCGACCCCCGGGCCGACCGGCAGGCCGCCTGACGCCGTGCGCCTGGACCTGACGGTGGAGGGATACGGCCGGCTGACCCAGCTGTTCCTGATCGGGGGCGGGCGATGAAGGCCGGGCCCCGGCGAGACCGGGAAGGCATGGCCCTGCTGGCCGTGTTGCTGCTCGTGGCGGTCATGGCTGTGGTGGCGGTGGCGGTGCTCGACGATGTGCGCTTTTCGGTGCGGCGCACCACCAATGCGGAAACCGGCGCCCAGGCCCAGTGGTACGCCGACGGCGCCGAGACCCTGGCGCGGCAGAGGATCGCGCGTTTGACGGCGCTGGACCCGAACCGGACTTCGACGACGCCCGCGTGGAACGGACGAGCCGTCACCCTGCCGATTGACGGGGGCACGCTGACCGCGACGGTGCGTGACGGCCAGGCCTGTTTCAACCTCAACAGCGTCGTCACCTGGACCGGGGACCGGCTGGCGGCCCGGCCGGTCGGCGAGGCGCAGCTGATGGCGCTGGGTCGAGCCGTCGGCGTCGATCCGCTGAGGATGAGGACGATCACCGACAGTCTGATCGACTGGATCGATACCGATACGACGGCTCGCCCCCTCGGCGCCGAGGACAGCGTCTACGCCGCCCTGGCCGAGCCTTACCGGACCGGCGGCGTGCTGCTGGCGGAGGTCTCGGAAATGCGGACCGTGCGGGGGGTGGATAAGGACGCCTATGACCGGCTGCGGCCCCATCTGTGCGCCCTGCCGACCGACCGGTCGCCGATCAACGTCAACACCCTGGCGCAGGCGGATGCGCCGCTTCTGGTCATGCTGACGGGCGGATCGCTCAGCCTGCCCGCCGCCCGGACTGTGATCGCCGCGCGTCCGGCCGGGGGGTGGCCGGATCCGGCCGGCTTCTGGAGCCAGCCGGCGCTGACCAGCCTGCAGCTCGATCTGGCCGCGCGCGACCAGGTCACGGTCCGGACGGACTATTTCGCCGTCCGCATCGACGTCGATCACGGCGGAGTCCGCGCCGTACGCACCGCCCTGATTGAATCGCGTCCGGGCGGCGAGGCCCGGACGGTGATCCGGCGCTGGACGCTGGAGGACTAGTCGGAGGCCGCGGCTTCCGGCTGTGGGGGAGTCGGCTGACAGCCCGTCGGGATTGGTGCTAACGTTGTTCGGTCGAGCCTTCGAAAGCAGGCCGACGGGGGAAGCGGGGACCTGTTGAACACGACGACGATCAGCGTGGGTCGTATCCGCCCGGTTGCGGTCTGGGCGAGCGCGGCCCTGTTCCTGGCGCTCTGCGTCGGGATCGGCGCCGTCCTGCCCTCGAGCGCCTCGGCCGGCCAGCTGTCCTCGCCCGGCGTCCACGAGGGCGTGGCCTCCTGCGCCGGATCGACCTGCCATGGCCGTCAGGCGCCCGACGGGGCGGTCGTGCGCCAGAATGAACTGGTCAGCTGGCAGGACCCGACGGGTCCCGGCGGATCGCACAGCCGGGCGTGGCGCACCCTGACCTATGCCCGGGCCCAGGCGATCACGCGCCGGCTGGGTCTGGGGCCGGCCCAGAACGCGCCGGCCTGTCTG
Organism: Brevundimonas denitrificans; assembly: GCF_030160755.1. Lineage (GTDB taxonomy): Bacteria > Pseudomonadota > Alphaproteobacteria > Caulobacterales > Caulobacteraceae > Brevundimonas > Brevundimonas denitrificans. The sequence goes on from NZ_BSOY01000085.1 coordinate 7,505, forward strand.
GGCTGCCATGCCGAGCCCGCGGCCGCGCGCGGCGCCCGTTTCCAGGTGTCGGACGGCGTCGGCTGCGAGAGCTGCCATGGGGCGTCGGGCGGCTGGATCGCCAGCCACTACACGGTTGGAGTCGGCCATGCCGACAATGTGGCGCGGGGCATGACGCCGCTCGAGGATCCGGTCGTCCGGGCGAATGTCTGCCTCGACTGCCATTGGGGCAGCGACAGGCCGAACCAGTTCGTCACCCACGAGATGATGAGCGCGGGCCATCCGCGCCTGTCGTTCGAACTGGAACTGTTCACCGCCTTCCAGCAGCACCACGACGTCGACGCCGACTATGTGCAGCGCAAGGCGACGATGGATTCCGCCCGGCTGTGGGCCATCGGACAGGCCGTGGCCCTGCAGCGAATCCTGACCGTCTATGGCGATGCGGGGCGGGCCGGGAACGGGGTCTTCCCCGAGTTCTACTTCTTTGATTGCCACAGCTGCCACCGGCCGATCTCGGACGAGCCGAACGCGCCGCTGCTGGTCGAGGCCAATCCGGGGCGGCCCATCCCGGCGGGCATGCCGCCGTTCAACGATGAGAACATGATCATGCTGGCCGCGGCGGCGCGCACGGCGCCCGCGTCGCTGGCCCAGCGGTTCCAGACTGACTCGCGCGCCTTCCATCAGGCGCTGGCCTCCGACCGCGCCGGAGCGGTCGAGGCCGCCCGCCGACTGGCCGGGACCGCGGGTCAGTTGTCCGCCAGCTTCGCCTCCAGCCCGTTCAGCCGCGCCGACACCTTCGCCATCCTCGAGGATGTGCTGGGGGAGGCGCTGGCGCCGCGCTACACCGACTATTCCGGCGGGGCGCAGGCGGTCATGGCGGTCGACACCCTGCTGAACGCCCTGGTCGCCCAGGGCCAGATCGAGGCGGGCGCCGTCCGCGCCATGCGGCCCGACATCGACCGCGCCTACGCCGCCGTGCGCGATCCCAACCGCTATCGGCCGCAGGAATTCCGCCGCGCCTTGGGCGGGGTCGCGGCCGCCGTGAGGCGCGCCCGATGACCGGGCGGGCGAGGGGCCTGGTCCTGGCGGCGCTGGC
>NZ_BSOY01000086.1 GCF_030160755.1 Brevundimonas denitrificans
AGACCCCGCTCAGCCAGCTGAACGCCCGCGCCCAGACCCTGGCCCGTCAGTCCGCCGCCGAGGTCGCGGCCCGCATCAACGCGGCGCAGGCGGAGGCCCAGGCCCGCGCCGCCACCGTCCAGACGGCGATGGTCGCCACGACCGGCGGCTGATTGCGGCGCTTCGCGTCGTGGCCATGCCGCAATCGAACGCCTATGTTGCGCCCGCATGAGTTCTGACCTTTCCCACGTCCGTCCGTGGCGCCATATCGAGCGCCGCAAGAGCCGTCAGATCATGGTCGGGTCGGTGCCCGTGGGCGGCGACGCGCCGATCACGGTCCAGTCGATGACCAATACGCCGACGTCCGACGCCGCGGCCACGCTGGAGCAGATCCGCCAGCTGGAGGAGGCCGGCGCCGACATCGTGCGCGTCTCCTGCCCCGACGAGGCCTCGACGACCGCCTTCCGGACCATCGCCCGCGAGTCGCGGGTGCCGCTCGTCGCCGACATCCATTTTCACTACAAGCGCGGCATCGAGGCCGCCGAGGCCGGCGCCGCCTGTCTGCGCATCAATCCCGGCAACATCGGCTCGGCCGACCGCGTCCGTGACGTCATCCAGGCCGCCCGCGACCACGGTTGCTCCATGCGCATCGGCGTCAACGCCGGCTCGCTGGAAAAGGAGCTGCTGGAAAAATACGGCGAGCCCTGTCCTGAGGCCATGGTCGAGTCCGCCCTCAACCACGCCCGCATCCTGCAGGACCACGACTTCCACGAGTTCAAGATCTCGGTGAAGGCCTCCGACCCCTTCCTGACCGTCGCCGCCTATCAGCAGCTGGCCGAAGCCATCGACTGCCCCCTGCACCTCGGCGTCACCGAGGCCGGGCCCCTGCGCTCCGGCACGATCAAGTCGGCCATCGGCATGGGCAACATGCTCTGGGCCGGGATCGGCGACACCATCCGCGTCAGCCTCGCCGCCGACCCCGTGGAGGAGATCAAGGTCGGCTTCGACATCCTCAAGTCGCTGGGCCTGCGCCATCGCGGGGTCAACATCATCGCCTGCCCCTCCTGCGCGCGTCAGGGCTTCAACGTGATCGAGACCGTCGGCATCCTCGAGGAGCGGCTGGCCCATGTGACCACGCCCATGTCGCTCTCGATCATCGGCTGCGTCGTCAACGGACCGGGCGAAGCTCTGTATACGGACGTCGGCTTCACCGGCGGCGGGGCCGGCTCGGGCATGGTCTATGTCAACGGCAAGATGGCCCACAAACAGCACAACGACGGCATGATCGACCACATCGTCGAACTGGTCGAAGCCAAGGCCGCCGAACTGGACGCTGCGCGAATGGCCGCGCTCCAAGCCGCCGAGTGAGCATGAAACTCTACATCACCGTCCCGTCCCCCTTCGCCCGCAAATGCCGGATCGTCGCCCGTGAGAAGGGGCTGATCGGCCGGATCGAGGAGATTGCGGTCGATCCCTACGCCAATGCGCCGGAGCTGCTGGCCTCCAATCCGGTCGTCCAGGTGCCGACCCTGATCGCGGAGGACGGCCTGCCGCTCAACGACAGCCCGGTGATCTGCGAATACCTCGACGCTCTGGGCGACGGCCCGCGGCTGCTGCCCGCCGACGGCCCGGAGCGCCTGCGCGTGCGCCGGCTCGAAACCCTGGGCAATCAGGCGTTGGAGATGGGCGTCAAGCTCCTGCTGGAACTGCGTCGTCCCGAGGACGAGCGGTCGCCGTCGTGGATCGCCCGCTGGACCGAAAACATGGCCCGGGCCCTCGATGCGCTGGAGGCCGCCCGCCCGGACCCGGCCCGGCTCGACATGGGCGTGATCACCGCCGGCGTCGCCGTGACCTGGATCGGCTTCCGGCATCCCGGGTTTGATCTGGCCGCCGGTCGACCCGGCCTGATCGCGCTTCAGACCGCTCTGGAGGCCCGGCCGAGCTTTGCGGAAACCCGGCCCGGATGAGTCGTTCCGGCAGGTCGTGCCCGGCCTTCGTCGTTCAGCCCAGCACGCCCGCCAGCTGCAGGCCTTGGAACCCCGCCAGGGCGAGCAGCAGCAGGCCGACCGCATAGGTCAGGATCTTCTTCGGCACGCGCTTGATGATGATTCCCGCGAACGGCGCCGCCAGCAGCCCGCCGGCCACCAGACCGCCCACCGCCGCCGCATGGTTCTCCAGCGCGCCCGCCTCGGCCCAGTGGCCGGTCACCAGGGCCCAGACGAACGTCGCGCTGATGGCCACGGTCAGGAAGAATTCGGCCGTGTTGACCGTCCCGATGGCGCGGCGCGGTTCCTGTCCCGCCGCCACCAGGGTCGATGACACCGTGGCCCCCCACCCCCCGCCGCCGACGGCGTCCAGAAACCCGCCGACGGCGCCCGTCGGCCCCATCACCCAGGATTTCAGGCGGCGGGGTTTGATGTCATGGCCGGCGCGCCAGACGATGTAGACGCCCATCACGCCGAGATAGGCGACGATGAACGGCTTGATGACGTCGCCCTCGATCCCGGTCAGGACATAGGCGCCGAGGCAACCGCCGATCACCCCGGCGATGGCCAATGGCAGCAACAGTCGCCAGTCCACGTTCCGGTGCCAGATGTGGCTGCTGGCCGAAGCTGCGGTGGTGAACACCTCCGCGCCGTGCACGCTGGCCGACGCCATCGCCGGGGGCACGCCAAGGGCCAGCAGGACCGAGGACGATATCACGCCGTAGGCCATGCCCAAGGCCCCATCGACCGCCTGGGCCAGGGCTCCGACCACGAAGAACAGCAGGAAGGTTTCCATTCAGTCCGATCTGAAACAGCAAGGCTCGCCGAAAGCAAAGCCCTGTCCGAACATTGGTTGCGCGGTCAGGCCGCCACCCCGCCGCTGTCGACCGCCCGCGCGATCGCCGCCAGCACGTCCCGACGGCCATAGGGCTTGAGCACCAGGGCGGTCGCCAGCCGCGCATGGCGCGCCGCTGCGGCGACATCGCCCGACAGGAACATCACCGGAATCCCCCATGTGTCCTTCAGCGTCCGCGCCAGGGCGACGCCGTCTCCATGTCCGGCCAGGTTGATGTCGACGAGGGCGAGGTCGACCGCGTGAAGGCCCGCCGCCGCAGCGGCCGCCGCCGGGTCCTGAAAGGGGCCCACCACGCCGTGCCCGGCCTCGACCAGCACCTCCATCAGGTCCGCCGCCATGACCGGATCATCCTCGACCACCATGATCGCCAGGGGCGGCGTGATCGGGATCCGGCCGTCGTCCGTCTCACGAGCCGGGTCCGCCTGCCGCGTCAGCACCGCGCGCAGGTCGCGCCACACCTCGGCCGGCGGCCGGTCGGCGTCGAGGTCGAAGATCCGCGCCATGGCGTCCAGATCGGTCCGGGCTTCGACCGACACGCCCGTGGGAGGATGATCCAGCAGTCCGTCGTACAGGGCTCTCAACCGGGCCAGCTCGGCCCCTTCATCGCGCTTCGTCGTCAGCGTTCCGTCAAACATGGGCCCTCCAGTCTCCCGGTCAGCTGGGGTCCGTCTTCCTGGGGCGAAACCCGACTGACGGCCTTGTGAGGCCCGGTCACGATCACGCCATCGCCGCGCCGCATCGACAGGGCGGCGTCCGGCGGAGTAAACACCGCCTCCCGTTTTGAAGAGGCGCTTCCCCCTTGCGACTGCCCCAGGCCCGGCTCGATCAGGTGCTCGATCGCTTCCACCAGGTGGAGGCGCGCATGGGCGCGGCCAGCGACGGTCAGGAGATCGTGCGTCTTTCGAAAGAGCATGCGGAGATGAAGCCCATCGCCGACGCCGTCATGGCGCTGGCGAAGACGCGGGCTGAGATGGCCGACCTCGAGGCCATGGCGGCGGATCCCGAAATGGCCGAGATGGCCGCCGACGAACTGCAGACGCTCAAGGAAACCCTGCCCGATATGGAGCGGGACGTCGCCCTGCTGCTGGCCCCGCGCGACGCGGACGAGAACGCCTCGGCCGTGCTGGAAGTCCGCGCCGGCACCGGCGGCGACGAGGCCGCCCTGTTCGCCGGCGACCTGTTCCGCATGTATTCCCGCTACGCCGCCAACCGGGGCTGGAAGGTCGAGGTCGACTCGGCCACCGAGGGCGAGGCCGGCGGCTACAAGGAGATCATCGCCACCGTCACCGGCGACGGCGTCTTCGGCCGGCTGAAGTTCGAAAGCGGCGTCCACCGCGTCCAGCGCGTCCCGACCACCGAGGCCGGCGGCCGCATCCACACCTCGGCCGCCACCGTCGCCGTCCTGCCCGAGGTCGAAGACGTCGAGATCGACATCCAGGACAAGGACATCCGCATCGACACCTTCCGCGCCTCCGGTTCGGGCGGCCAGCACGTCAACAAGACCGATTCCGCCGTGCGCATCACCCACTTCCCCTCGGGGATCGTGGTGACCTCCTCGGAGAAGTCGCAGCACGTCAACCGCGACAAGGCGATGAAGAACCTGCGCGTCCGCCTCTACGACATGCAGCGCCAGATGAAGGACAACGCCCGCTCCGACGCCCGCAAGTCCCAGGTCGGTTCGGGCGACCGCTCGGAACGCATCCGCACCTACAACTTCCCGCAGGGCCGTGTGACCGACCACCGCATCGGCCTGACCCTGCACAGCCTGCCGCAGATTCTCGAGGGCGACATCGACCCCCTGCTGAACGCCCTGATCGCCGAGGACCAGGCCGCGCGGCTGGCGGATCTTGAGGCGGAGTTCGGCTAAAGGTTTTCCGGGTCCTTGCGGGCCCGCCGCCGCAGCAGCCGGTCCGACAACGCCTCCGCGTGCTTCAGTGTGAACGCCAGCGCCGCCGGCGAACCGCGCTTCGGTCCGACGGTATCCGCCACCACCGCGCCCCGCTCGCCGATCGCCAGCGGTTCGCCCGTGGTGGTGTCGATCGCCGTCTGGTGCTCGATCTCGGCGTTCAGTTCGGCGCCCATGATGATGATCTGCACGCTCAGCCACGTCCACAGCAGGAAGCCCATCATCGCCGCCAGCGGCCCATAGTAGGCCGTGCGCACGAAGGTCTGCAGATACCAGCTGAACACCAGCGACAGGACCAGGCTCAACAGGGCGGCGAAGATCGCGCCGGGCGTCAGCCAGCGCCAGCGCGCCTTCTGCCGGCAGGGCCCGAGGCGATAGATCAGCGTCAAGGCCGCGCCATAGACCAGCAGAAGCGCGGGCCAGCGGAAGGGGGCCAGATAGCTCCATTCGGCCGCCCAGCCGAACACCCCCAGCGCCAGCGGCACGCCCACGATCAGGCCCGCCGTTATCAGGATCGAAGCCAGTCCCCCGACGGTGAAGGCCATGCACATCAGGTTGTATTTCACGATGTGGCGCTTCTCGACCTCGTGATAGGCGACGTTCAGGCCGTAAAAGAGGACCTTGATCGCGCCGTTCGCGGTCCACAGGGACAGGGCCAGGGTCCAGATCAGGGTGAAGGTCAGCTGGGTGTTGGAGTTCTCGGCCAGCCGCTGCATCTCGCCCGACAGGAACTGCGCCACCCCCGGCGGCATCACCGAATACAGGAAGGACACGCGGGCGGCGGCGTCGGTCGGATCGGCGAACAGGCCGTAGACGGTCACGAAGGCCGCCAGGGTCGGGAACAGCGAAAGCATGACGAAGAAGGTCACGCCCCCCGCGAGGAAGCCCACCCGATCCCCGAAATAGGACATGCCCAGCCGCCAGAAGATGTCGACCCAGCCCTTGTGCGGAATATGTTCCGGCCGCTGCGCCAGTCGGCCGCGTCCCGGCTCGCGGGCCTCGAAATCCTCGGGCGTCGGCGGCGCCGGCGGGACGGGCAGGGGCCGGTGTGGCCGCAGCTCAAGGCCGAATTTGTGTCCGCGGGTGTAGACCAGATGCGCCGCGCCGGCGCCGGCGGCCAGACCGCCCGCGATGGCGCCGATCACTCCCCAGGGACCGATCCCTCCGGCCTTTTTCGACTGTCCCTGCATTCCCGCCACAACGGCTCCTCAGGCGGCTGTGTTCCGCCGCTTGCACAGGGGGCCACGCTCCGGCACGAAACGCCATGGCCGAGACAGCAATTCCTTCAGCCGCCGGTGTGGTGACCGCCCTGTGGCGCCATCCGGTCAAGGGATTCACGCCCGAGCCCCTTGCCTCCGCCCTGTTGCCGACGGGCGGCTGGTTCCCCGGCGACCGGATGTTCGCGGTCGAGGACGGCCCCTCGGGTTTCGACCGCGCCGCGCCCGAACATCTGCCCAAGCAGAAATTCACGGTGCTGATGCGAACCGCCGAGGTCGCCGGCGTCCACACCCGCTGGGATGAGGCGGCCCGCACCCTCCATGTCGCGGCCGCGGGGCATGAGGACCTCGCCGTGGCCGTCGACGACGCCGACAGCCGCGTCGCCTTCGAGCGCTGGCTCGCCGTCGTCCTCGGCGACGCCGTCACCGGCCCGCTGCGGCTGGTCTCGGCCGAGGGCCTCGATCACCGCTTCATGGATCATCCGCTGGGCCGCATCTCCCTGCTCAACCTCGCCAGCGTCCGGGACTTCGAGGCCCGCGTCGGCCGCCCGGTCGATCCGCGCCGCTTCAGGGCCAATGTCTGGGTCGAGGGCTGGCCCGCCTGGATCGAGAACGACGGCGCCGACCGGGACCTGACCCTCGGCGAGGCGCGCCTGCGCGGGGTCAAACCCATCGTCCGCTGCGCCGCCACCCATGTGGACCCCGACACGGCCGAGCGCGATTTCGATCTGGTCCCGGCGCTGTTCGAACAGTATGGCCACCGCTGGTGCGGCCTGTATGCGACCCTCGCCGCGGGCGGAACGGTGCGTGTCGGCGACCGCGTGGAGATGACATGACCCAGACCCCCAGTCCGACCCTCGTCTCCGCCTGGAAGGCCGCGACCGCCACGCTCAAGGCCGGCCGCATCGACAGCCCCTCGATCGACGCCCGCCTGCTGCTCGAGGTCGCCACGGGCGCGACCCGCACCGACATCCTGACCGACCCCTATCGCGTGGTGACCGACGACCAGCAGGCCGCGCTGGACGTCTTCGTCGAACGCCGCCTGCGCCGCGAACCCGTCTCGCGCATCCTCGGCAAGAAGGGCTTCTGGAAGATCATGCTGAACGTCACCCCCGACGTCCTCAGCCCCCGCCCGGACACCGAGGCCATCCTCGACGTCGTCATGCTGGCCTTCCCGCCGCACAAGGCCTTCGAAATGATCGATCTCGGCACCGGCTCCGGCGCCATCCTGCTGGCCACACTCGCCGAGCGATTCGGCGCCCGCGGCGTCGGCACCGACATTTCGTCCGAGGCCCTGGCCGTGGCGAAGGAGAACGCCGCCAACCTCGAACTCGACAATCGCGCCACCTTCCTGCGCACCGAATGGGCCGCGGGCTTCGGCGACGCCAGCTTCGACCTCGTCGTCTCCAACCCGCCCTATATCCCGTCCGGCGACATCCCCGGCCTCGACCCTGAGGTCCGCGACCACGATCCGCTTCTGGCGCTCGACGGCGGTCCGGACGGCCTGACCGCCTATCGCGAACTGGCCCCCGAGATCCGCCGCATCCTCCGCCCCGAAGGGGTCTTCGCTGTCGAGATCGGCTGGGACCAGGGCCCGCAGGTCAAGGCCCTGTTCGAGGCCGCGGGCTTCGAGCACGTCATCATCGTCAAGGACCTGTCCGACCGCGACCGCGTCATCACCAACGGCCCGGACCCGCGCACCAATCCCATTCCGAAGATGTAGGCGGCCCCAAAACAAACCCCTTGGAAACGGCCCCATGCCGCGCTAAGTCTTCGCTGTCTCCCACCCAAAACGCACGCCTTGGACCGCTTCAGGCCCATCCTCGCGCGCCCGGGACAGTGACGGTCGGGCCAGTCGCCCGGCGGACCACGGGGCCGACAACGGATTTCCGATCACATCGTCAGCGGGGATTGGCCTCGCGCGAGACGGAACGACGACACGGACAGACCCAGGCGCATGGCGCGTCGGGCGGTCCCTCATACAAAGCACGGTAGCGTCCGATGAGAGATTTCAAGGGCATGAAGCGTCAGCGCGGACGCAACAGGAAGCCCGGCGGCGGCCAGGGCAACAGCAACGCCAACGCCACCAATCCGAACCGTTCCTGGGACTCGCAAGGGCCCGAGAACATCAAGGTCCGCGGCAACGCCCAGACCGTTTATGAACGCTATATGCAGCTGGCGCGCGACGCCTCGGCCGCCGGCGACCGCGTCCTGGCCGAGAACTACACCCAGCACGCCGAACACTATTTCCGCGTCCTGCGCGCCCTCCAGCCCTCGCGTCCCGTGTCCGAGATCGCCCAGCGCGAACTGGCCGGCCAGGGCTTCGACATCGATTTCGAGGACGAGACCGGCGCCCAGGCCGCCGCCATCATGGCCGCCGAAAAGGTCGAGGCCGACCGCCTCGCCCAGATCGAGGCCCGCCAGCGCGAGGCCGAGGAACGCCAGAACGACCGCCCCAACGATCGTCAGGGCGAACAGCCCCGCCGCGAATGGCGCGACCGCGACGACCAGCCGCGGCAGGACCGCGAACCGCGCGAGCCCCGTGAACCGCGCGCCGAGGGCGAGGGCGGCTTCAACGCCGACGGCAGCCGCCGCGAGACCCGCCGCGAGCGCTGGGA
>NZ_BSOY01000087.1 GCF_030160755.1 Brevundimonas denitrificans
GCTAGAGACGGCGGCATGACCCAGCCGCCCCTCCGCCGCCTGCTCGACCTGCCGGGCATCGACGACCTTGAGCTGAAGGCGCTGATGAAGCCGCGCGCCGCCGACCCGGACGAGCTGCCTGAATTCCCCGAGATCGCCGAGGCCGCCGACGCCGTCGCCCGCGCCGCCTTCGGCCTGACCCCCGACGAGGCCGCCGCCGTCCAGCGACCCGCCGATTGGGACCCCATCGAGCGCCTCGACCCCGCCGACATGGCCGAGGCCTTCGCCGCTGAAGGCTGGGACGTCACGGACGCGCGGCGCAAGCCGCTGCGCATGCTGGCGCACTGGGCCCTGCCGCTGGCGCTGGCCATGCGCGGCGTCGCCGGCGCGCTTCCGTTCCACGCCGAGCCCGACCAGCCCGTCACCGACTGGGGCTCGAACCTGAAGGCCGAGGCGACGCGGTTCAGGAAGCGTTAGAGGGATCACATCCCGACCTTCCACGGATCGCCCGGCGGCGGGCTGGGCGTGACGGTGACGTCCTCCAGTTCTTCCGTCGCTTCCAGAAGCCAGTCCCGCGCCTCGGCCATGGCGTCGAAGCTGGATTGGGAGACCACGACCTCACCGCCCAGATCCCGGATCTGACGCTCCGCCGCGTGGATACGGCGGACCATGGCCATGTGGTGATGGGTCTGGTTCTGCCGCACCTCGGCCAGCCGCCGCTGATACTCTGCCTTGATGGCCCGGTCGGGGTCGTCGACCCGGTCCGGGTTGAACGCCAGCCGCCGCGCCGCCACGCCGTCATCGTCGGCCAGCACCTCGAAGATCAGGCCCAGGTCCATGGTCTCGATCGTCTGCCCCCCGCCCCGCGCCCGCTCGCCCAGCCGCGCATAGCTCTCGGCCAGCCCGGCCAGCGCCTTCGCCTCGTTCCACAGCCGCCCCTTCATCGCCCGCCCCGACGCCAGCGTCGCCGCCCGCGCCAGGGCGACGGGATCGGCGGCCTCGGGGTCGTCGACGGGGGCGGGGGCGAACAGGTTCTTCAGCGCCCTTGTCCCGACGGGATTCAGCGCCCGCGCCCCCTCCTCCTCGGCCTCCACCATCCGCGCATGCGCCCGCGCCCGCGCATCGCCCATCGACTTCTTGGTCCAGCCGTCCCGGCAGGCGTGGCGATACACCGACGACGGCGACGTCTTCCACTTGGCCGCCACATCCTTGGCCATGGCGCCGTTGCGGTATTCCTCGCCGATGATAGCCCATGTCTCGGGGCTCAGGCGATAGTGGCTGGCGGGGGCTTCGACATAGGCTCGGGTCATGACCGGGAGTCTAGGGCGCCCGGGAAGCTTGCTGAGGTAGGAGCCGCAAACGCCCGCTGCGGCTGGAATCGGAGTGTCGGAATCGGGATCGAAACTGACACTCCCCGGCCGGCTTTGCTCATACTAACTCAAGGTAGGAGTCGTTCTACGGTTGCCACCCCAGGGGAGTAGGAGCTACCCCTTTTGCACGGCTGGGGGCTACGACATGGGCGCTACTATTGGCAATTTCCGCGACCTAGTTCGAAAAGCCTATGAGGGGGAGCTGAAGCTTCCTGGGTTCCAACGCACGTTTCGGTGGCGGCCCGACAAAGTCGTCAAGCTCTACGACTCGTTGCGCCTGAAATACCCGATTGGCAGTTTTCTATTCCTTCAAGGAAATGGAGAACTACTCGCCCCACGGGTTTTCAACGGAAGCGCTGTCGAAGCAGTCGATAAGCAAACTTCTTTCTTGGTTCTGGACGGTCAACAACGGCTAACGTCCGGTGTACATCTCTTTTACCCATCTGGGAAACGGCAATATTTCATTGATTTGAACAAGCTTGACGCACTCGTAACGGAACAGTCTGTTGATTTGGAAAGCGAAACTTCTGTTGCTGATTTTTGTGCGTCAATTGATTTTGAAGATGGATATCTAATTTCGAAAAATGCAGTAACGGACCCTCGCTCTCTATTGATCAACAACGATCTACTTTGCACATCAATAGTTACTAATGCGATTAGTTTCAATGTTGCTTCCAGTGATTATGTAGAAGCCAAGCCCGGCCGAAAAAACCTCATGCTCCGCTTGGTGCAACCTCACTTTTCTTTGCATGAAAATGACGGTGTTCCCCACATCGACATCGATGAGAAAACGTCGATCAGCGCGATCAGCCGAATCTTCACTACGCTCAACACAACGGGCCAGATGTTGACGCCGTTTGAATTGGTTGTCGCGTCACTCTTCCCGTCGAAAATTGACCTCCAGAAGGAGGTGAATGATTTCCGATCAGAGGGGAAATACTATCCTCAAATGGATTCCACTGGAGAGATACTGCTTCAGACAATCGCCATGTCTGCCGGTGTTGATCAAAAAAAGTCAAACCTGCCGAAGGAAATTACTGCACCCATTTATGTTCAGCACAAGAAGGTGGCTTTTCTGGCACTGGAGGACTTGGGAGAGTTTCTTACGGCGAACCTCGGGTGTGGGCTGAACATCACCGGGTCACTGGTTCCCTACGATGCCATTTACGCGCCCATGGCTCGGGCACTTCAACACGTCAAAGACAAAGGATTGACTGGCCCGGACCTTGCGGAAGCACACCGGAAGCTGAGGCTGTGGTTCGCCGCAAGCGCCCTAACCCAGCGTTACCAAGAAGGCGTTCACAACAAGCAGACCCGAGATTTCAAAGAGATGGTGGCTTGGATCGACGGCAACGGAAGCAGGCCAGACTGGATCGCTCAAGCTCAAACGCCATCGCTGCGCAACAAATCCTTTGATGGAGCAGTGGGCAAATTCATTCAGTGCTGCATCAATCAAAGAGATCCAAGGGACCCTGTCGTCCTGGCTCACAAGGTTGGCTTCCGAACCGACGCGATGACGACTGAGAAGCACCACATCTATCCCTCGAAATTCGTTCAGCACCTCAACGGATGGGATAAAAAGGTCGACAAAGCCGATACCCTCTTAAACATGATGTTTGTTGAGCGCGGCACCAACAAAAGCTGGCTGAACGCCGATCCGCGCAATCATATCAATGAGGCGAAGAAGAACCTCGCCGAGCAAGCGCTGGTGGAAAACTACCGCCTTCAGTTCATCCCTCCGGCGGGATTTGAACTTTTGACCCGACCAGAAAAAACGACAGAGGAGTTCTATGAGTTTCTCGAACTCCGCCAAGCCGAAATTAGGAAGTGGATCACCGATCATTTCGGCATTGCCCATCAGGACGCAAGCGCGCCTGACGACGATGAGCTCTCTCTCGACGAAGAGTTGGTCGAGGCGGCGTGAGTTTGCCGGAGCGTAGGCTGTAGGGCAGGAAACGGAGACGCGGCGCGCTAGGGTCGGATGGCACGGCTAACGATACCGAACGGATCCCACTGCTCTCTTGTGATCAAATCGTACTTCTCGCCGAACCAATCAACGAAATCAGCCGGGCTCTCATCAAACTTCCAATACCGGAGCACATCCGCTCGATCCGCGCCCGCATCCGAAAGGCTGATGCAGAGCTCGTCCAGCATGATCCGATCAACCTCTTTCACCCACGCGAGACAAGCGCGAGGCAAGTTGAGTCCTTCCCATGGGCTGGCCTTCTGATCGCTCATTGCGGAGTCGATTTCGATTTCCGCAGGCGAAATCAAGGGCAGGTTCGCCGCTTCGGTTGAACTGCGTGGGCCGGTCGGAAGGGCCCGCCCCCTACCTGACCTTCACCCCCACGCCCTTCTCGCCGCCCGGCTTGCTCACGCTCACATCAAACACCTCGCCCCCGAACGCCAGTCCGCGCACGGCGCGTTCGCACAGGGCGGCGATCTCGTCGGCGGGGGCGTCGGTGCGGACGTCGAGGAACCAGCCCATCATCCGGGCTTCGCTCCAGCGGGCGCGGGCCAGCCAGGCCTCGTCGACCTTCATGTCCTGGAACGCCGCGGTCAGGCGGCCGATCAGGGCGATCGGGTGGTTGGGCTCGGGGATGTCGGCCAGCTCGACCGGGCCCGAGGGGCGGACCGAATAGGGCAGCGGGGCGTGCTCCAGCACGGCCTTGATCTGGTCGGGCTCCATCATCAGCCCCTTGCCGCCGGCCGGGTTCATCAGGATCACCGTGTCCTTGAGCATGTCCAGCAGGTTGCGGCCCTTCATGGCCAGGATGCGGGTGTCGGGGCCGAACATCTCGGTGGCGCGGCGCGGGTCGGTGAACAGGGTCACGGTGTTGCGGCCGTCGTTGAGGACGACGCCGCGCAGGATCAGTTGCTCGCCGGGACGCAGCACCTTGGCGCCCTCGTCGCCGGGGGCGCCGCCGGGGCCGTCGGGCTCGGGCACGGCGTAGAGGTCGGCCTCGAGCATGATCCGCTCGAACGCCCCCATCTGCGCCGGGTCCGCCAGACCGGCGTAGAGCAGCTCCTCCAGCGGGTTCATCGGATTGTCGGTGAAGGTGATGGGGGTCTGGGCGGCGTCGGTCATGGGGCGGGCTCGAAGTCGAAGGGTCGGACACAAGAGGGGAGCGGCGGCGTGCCGTCAATCGGGGGGGACGTTGCCGAGCAGTCAGGACCGCGCATCGATCAGCCCATCGCCGAGGAAACTTGCCTTGGTGTGAATGCCGTACAGGCGGTCAAGCGTTGGGCTTCGAGAAGGTGTCACTCAGGGCTTAATGTGTAGCCATACTTGCGATGGTCCAACGCCGTCATTGGGGTTTCCACAACCGCCCGCGCGCACTCGGCGGTGAAATCCCGACAGGACCTTATCGCCACTTTCTCGAATATCCCAAAGGAATAGCGGTAGTGGAATTGGATGGGACCAATTGTGGTCGTTGATGCATATCCGACGGGCAAAAACTTCGGCTTCTTGGTGATTATTACAAGCCCGCCGTGGGCGGCATATTGGATGTCTCCGCCCCGCTCGCTCGTCATCTCTGCGTAGGTCGCGTCCGGCCGCGCCCATAGGTGAAGCGGCGCATTGCGAACTTCTCCCGCCACGAAACGACCCAGCCTTCTGGGAATTGGATGACCGGCATCCGCAATCTGGCAGCCGAGCAATTTGCCAAAATATCGAAATGCGCCGCCATCGCCTTGGCGAAGGCAGGCCTGAACCGCCGCGTCGATCTCACTTTGGTTGATAGTCGTCTGCTCAACCGCGCGGACCACGCGGTCATATGCCCTGTCAGCGCTTTGAGTGCGCGTCGTATTACATGTGTGGCAGATCGGAACTTGGAACTTTAGATGCTTGGACCCCGGCCCCTGGGCTGGACGGCCACGCTCCCCTTCCGCGGCGACAAACATTCCTGCGCCGCGAAACTGGCGCTTGATATCGGACGCCTTTACCTTGTGCTCCTTCGAGTTCGCGCCCGGTTCGCGGCAAATCCAGCAAATGTTGGCTTGGACACCATCGAACAGCCTCGCCATCAATCGTCGTCCATCTTCAGGGCCGCGATGAAGGCCTCCTGCGGGATCTCGACCTTGCCGAACTGGCGCATGCGCTTCTTGCCGGCCTTCTGCTTCTCGAGCAGCTTCTTCTTGCGGGTGGCGTCGCCGCCGTAGCATTTCGAGGTCACGTCCTTGCGCAGGGCGCGGACGGTTTCGCGGGCGATGATCTTGCCGCCGATGGCCGCCTGGATCGGGATGACGAACAGATGGGGCGGGATCAGCTCCTTCATCTTCTCGACCATGCTGCGGCCGCGCATCTCGGCCCGGCCGCGGTGGACCAGCATGGACAGGGCGTCGACGGGCTCGGCGTTGACGAGGATGTTCATCTTGACCAGGTCGCCGACCTTGTAGCCGGACAACTCGTAGTCGAAGGAGGCATAGCCCTTGGAGATGGATTTGAGGCGGTCGTAGAAGTCGAACACGACCTCGTTCAGCGGCAGCTCATAGACCACCAGGGCGCGGGAGCCGACGTAGCTGAGTTCGATCTGCGAGCCGCGGCGGTCCTGGCACAGTTTGATGACGCCGCCGAGGTATTCGTCGGGGGTCAGGATGGTGGCCTTGATCCACGGCTCCTGGATTTCCAGGATCTGCATGACGTCGGGCAGGTCGGCGGGATTGTGCAGCTCCATCTCGGAGCCGTCGCGCAGGCCGATCTTGTAGACCACGCTGGGGGCGGTCGCGATCAGGTCGAGGTTGAACTCGCGGCTGAGGCGCTCCTGGATGATCTCGAGGTGCAGCAGGCCGAGGAAGCCGCAGCGGAAGCCGAAGCCGAGGGCGGCGCTGGATTCCATCTCATAGGTGAAGCTGGCGTCGTTCAGGCGCAGGCGGCCGATGGCGGCGCGCAGGTCCTCGAAATCGGCGGCGTCGACGGGGAAGAGGCCGCAGAAGACCACCGACTGGACGTCCTTGAACCCCTTGAGCGGTTCGGCGGTGGGCTTCTTCTCGTCGGTGATGGTGTCGCCCACGGCGGCGTCGGCCACCTCCTTGATCTGGGCGGTGAAGAAGCCGATCTCGCCGGGGCCGAGCTGGTCGACCGGGGTGTTCTTGGGCAGGAAGACGCCGACGCGGTCGACCAGATGGGTCGAGCCGTGCTGCATCATCTTGATGCGCTGGCCGGCCTTGAGGGCGCCGTCGAAGATGCGCACCAGCACCACGACGCCGAGGTAGGGGTCGTACCAGGCGTCGACCAGCAGGGCCTTGAGCGGGGCGTTCGGATCGCCCTTGGGCGCCGGCAGGCGGGTGACGATGGCCTCCAGCACCTCCTCGATGCCGATGCCGGACTTGGCGCTGCACAGGACGGCGTCGGAGGCGTCGAGGCCGATGACGTCCTCGATCTGCTGGCGCACCCGCTCGGGCTCGGCCGCCGGCAGGTCGATCTTGTTCAGGACCGGGACGATCTCGTGGTTGTTGTCGATGGCCTGATAGACGTTCGCCAGCGTCTGGGCCTCCACGCCCTGCGAGGCGTCCACGACCAGCAGCGAGCCCTCGCACGCCGCCAGCGAACGCGAGACCTCATAGGCGAAGTCGACGTGGCCGGGCGTGTCCATCAGGTTGAGGACGTAGTCGAGGCCGTCCTTCGCCTTGTAGTTCAGGCGCACGGTCTGCGCCTTGATGGTGATGCCCCGCTCCTTCTCGATGTCCATGGAGTCGAGCACCTGCGCGCTCATCTCGCGCGCGGTCAGCCCGCCGGTGAATTGGATCAACCGGTCGGAAAGCGTGGATTTGCCGTGATCAATGTGGGCCACCACACTGAAATTGCGGATGCGTTCGATGGGAGGGGTCGTCATGGCCGCGCCGGTAGCACGGCGGGACCGGATCGCCAACGCGCGCGCCGTCACAGGCGCGCCTCGCGGCCGTTTCGCCACCGCCTGCGGCGCGGATTACTTCGGCGTAAGGCCCCGCTTTGGCGTTTGAGAAGCGACCGCGAAACCGCTATTCAACGGCCGATGACAGGGGCGCCCAGGACGGGCGACCCGAACGCGAGACGCGCGGCTCCCCCCTCCGCGGCGTCCATGGGGATCAGACGTGGCGAACATTGTGCGGAACAGCCTGGCCGGCGCGGTCGTGATGGCCCTGGGTCTGACCCTGGCCGCTTGCGGCGGCGACGAGGCCGCCAAGACGGCGGAGACCAAGGGCGGCGGCGGCGCTTCCAGCCAGACGGTGTCGATCGCCGTGGCGGTCTTGCAGACCCTGCCGCGCACCGTCACCGCCTCGGGTACGGTGTCGGCGTGGGAAGAGGTGCCGGTGGGCGCCGAGACCGGGGGACTGACGGCCACGGGCGTCTTCGTCGATGAGGGCGCCTGGGTACGCCAGGGCCAGCCGCTGGTGCAGCTGAATGACGCCGTGCTGCGCGCCCAGCTGCGTCAGCAGCAGGCCGCGGTGCAGACCGCGGAGGCCAACGCCGCCCGCGACCAGGCGGCGCTGGACCGGGCCCAGGAACTCAAGGAACGCGGCTTCCTCAGCCAGGCGTCGCTGGACACGGCGCTGGCCAACCAGCGCGCCTCGGCCGCCAATGTCGCCGCCGCCCAGGCGTCGCTGTCCGAGACGCGGACGCGTCTGGCGCAGGCCACCATCAAGGCGCCCGTCTCGGGCCAGGTGATCCGCCGCAGCGTCACCCGCGGCCAGATCGTGGGCGCCGGGACCGAACTGTTCCGCATCGTCCGCGACGGCCGGCTTGAGCTGGACGCCCAGGTGCCGGAGACCGAACTGGGTCTGGTCCGCGCGGGCCAGACGGTCGTGATTTCGTCGGACCAGGTGGGTGAAGTCACCGGCCGCGTCCGTATCGTCACCTCCGAGGTCGATGCGGCGAACCGGTTGGGGACGGCCCGAATCTCCCTCACCGGTGGCGGCTTCCGGCCCGGCATGTTCGCCCGCGCCCGCATTCAGGTCGGCGCCCAGCCGGCCGTGACCGTGCCGACCGCCTCGGTGCTGTATCGTGAGAACCGCGCCGGGGTCTTCGTCGTCGGCGGCGACAACCGCGCCCATTTCCAGCCGGTCACGGTCCTGTCGCGCGCGGCGGACCAGACGGCGGTCGACGGGCTGACGGCGGGTTCGCGCGTCGTGGTCGCCGGGGCCGGCTTCCTCGGCGAGGGCGACCGGGTGACGGTCGCCGCCGCGCCGCG
>NZ_BSOY01000088.1 GCF_030160755.1 Brevundimonas denitrificans
CGGCCAGCGGCAGGGTCCAGCGGGCGCGGCCCTGGTCGACCAGCCGGCCGAAGACGGCGGCGGTCATGGCCTTGGTGTTGGAGCCGAGGTGCCAGCGGTCTTCCGTCGTCGCCGGCGCCTCGCTCCCCGCACGGCGCACGCCTCGCACCCCGGACCAGCCGAGGCCTTCGCGCGATACAATCCCGGCGGCGAGCGCGGGCGGAGCGGTCTCGGCGAAGACGGCGTCCAGCGCCGCCCCGGCCGCCGCCTCGTCCTGACCGGCGCGAGCCATGGCCGGAAGAGCGCCGGCGAAGGGCAGGGCGGCGAAACCGCCCAGCAGGGCGCGGCGCGTGGCGAACATGGGAGGCTCCATCTCTGTCCCGTCCATTCTAGTCGACCGGGGCGCGGCCCGCACATGAGAATGCCGACAGGTTCGCGGCGGGCGCTGGGCCCGAGTGCGACCGGGGTGAAATTCGGTTGCAACATTGCCCCGGGCGCGGGCGCGGCGCATCGTGGATCCATGGCCAAGAAATCAAAGTACGACGCCGCGCTGGAGCGGCTCCAGATCCTGCTGGTCGAGACCCAGCACTGGACCATCGACCAGGGCCGCAAGACGGTGATCGTGTTCGAGGGGCGCGACTCGGCGGGCAAGGACGGGGCGATCAAGCGCATCACCGAATATATGTCGCCGCGCCAGACCCGCATCGTCGCCCTGCCCAAGCCGAGCGAGCGCGAAACCAGCCAGTGGTATTTCCAGCGCTATGTCCCGCACCTGCCGGCCGACGGGGAGACGGTGCTGTTCAACCGCTCCTGGTACAACCGCGCCGGGGTCGAGCCGGTCATGGGTTTCTGCAAGCCCGAGCAGCATGCCCAGTTTCTCGCGGACGCGCCCTCGTTCGAGCGCATCCTGTCGGACGACGGGATCGTGCTGATCAAGCTCTGGCTCGACATCTCCAAGGCCGAACAGGCCCGCCGTCTGGCCGAGCGGATCGAGGACCCGCTGAAACGCTTCAAGGTCTCCCCGCTGGACGCCGAGGCCCAGGCCCGATGGGAAGACTACAGCAAGGCGCGCGACCGGATGCTGGAGGAAACCGACCACAACCATGCCCCCTGGACGGTGGTGGCCACCGACGACAAGAAGATCGCCCGCCTCAACATCATCCGCCACATCCTGCGGTCTGTCGGCGGTCCCGGCGCCGCGGCCGAGGCCCCCGACCCCGAGGTGGTCTTTCCCGCCTCGAAGTCCAAGGGCCGGCTGGCCCCCTGATCAGAAGCCCAGTTCAGCCCGCAGGGCCCCGGCGTCCAGACCGCCGGCCCTGAGCTCCGCCAGCGTCACGGACCGGTCGCGCTTGGCGTAGCGCCGACCGTCCGCCCCGAGCAGCAGCCGGTGGTGACGGTAGACGGGGGCGGGCCAGCCCATCAGCGTCTGGATCAACACCTGCACATGGCTCGCCTCGAACAGGTCCTCGCCGCGGATGACATGGGTCACCTCCTGCAGGGCGTCGTCGTGGGTGACCGCTACATGATAGGCCGCCCCCGCATCCTTGCGGGCCAGGACGACATCGCCCGCCGTCTCCGGCCGGGCCCTGATCACGCCTTGCTCGCCGTTTGGGCCCCGGCCGTCCTCGACGAAGGCCAGCGCCTCCCAGACGCCTTCGCCCAGCGCCTCCCGCGCGCGGTCCAGTGACAGCCGCCAGGCAAAGGGCCGCCCTTCCGCCAGCAACGCGGCCTCCTCGCCCTTCGGATGAGGCCCGGGCCGCGCCGCCTCCACCGGCCCGTGCGGCGCGTCACCGATGGCGTCGAGGATGTCCTTGCGCGTCCGGAAGCAGCGATAGAGCAGGCCGCGCCCGTTCAGGTCGGCGATCACCCCAGCATAGTCGGCGAGGTGTTCGGATTGACGACGCACCGGCCCGTCCCAATCCAGCCCGAGCCATGCCAGGTCCTCCAGAATGGAGTCCTCGAACTCCGGCTTGCAGCGGGTCGGATCGATATCCTCGATACGCAGCAGGAAGCGCCCGCCGGCCTCGCGCGCGGCGCGCCAGGCGGTCAGGGCGGAAAAGGCGTGGCCGCGATGCAGTCGGCCCGTCGGCGATGGGGCGAAACGGGTGACGAACGCCACGGCGGCTCTCAGACCCGCTGGACGGCGCTGGCCTGTTCGGCGCCGGCGAGGGCGTTGCGGATATCAGCCTCCGACAGGGACTCCATGTCCGCGACAAGATCCTCCACCGCGAACTGCCGCTCCTCGATCATCCAGTCGTAAACGCGCCGCGCCATCGGTCCCAGATCGGGGAAGGCCCGGCCGGTGACGCGATAAACGGTGGCGGGCTTGCGGACCGGCAGGCTGAAGTCAGGCGCGCGCGGCATCAGACGGCGCTGGAGCAGGGCGACCTCGTCACGGAAGGCGGGCGAGGCGACGATCCCGGCCAGCCGCGCGGCCAGCTCGGCCAGCCTGGCCTGAAGCAGGGTCCCGCCCTCGGCATCGGCGGCGGGCAACCAGGCGCGGAAGGCGGCGTCCTGCAGGGCCGGACCGTCGAGCAGCGACAGGATGCTCCGGCCGGTCAGCGGCATGACCGTGAAGGAGACGTGCAGGGAGGGCTGATCCGGCGTCACCGTGTCGTGATAGAAGCCGCGCGGCATGTACAGCACGTCGCCGGGTCTCATGGTGATAGTCGAGACCAGCCGGCCGCAGTCCCTGTTGAAGTCGGTCTGGGTCAGGCCCGGTGGATAGCCGACCGGATCGATCACGCGGCCTTCATAGAGGTTCCAGATCTTCTCGCCCTCGGTCTGGACGGCGAAGACCTCGTGGACGTCATAGTGGGTCGCCACGGCCCGCCCCCCCTTGAAGGAGCAGAAGACGCTGGCTCCGACCTCTGCCGCCAGCGCCTCGCCCAGGGCCACGCCCGCATGGGTGATGGGCGAATGCAGGGTCAGCACGTCGTTGGCCAGGATGCTGGCCCCGGCCGACAGGAAGACCTCCACCTTGGCCGGCGAAGGGCGCCAGATCAGGCCCTCCGGCGTCCGCTTCCGCCGACAATACTGCTCCGGAGGGACGGCGTCGTCATGGCGCATCAGTTGCAGGCGTTCCGAGTCCCAGACATTGGTCTGGTTGAGCAGTCCGTTGAACGCGTCCCAGGTCAGAAGCGCGCGCTTGTTCGACCCTTCCGCTGCCGGAATGTGCAGCGGCTGGCGGCCCTCAAACTCCGCGCGGAACTGCGCCGGGGTGACAGGGTGCAGGATCTCTTCGAGCGTGCGCATGGGATGAGGTTTAAGGCGGCCTCCGCACCCTGTCGATGCGTCGCCGGCTACAGTCGCTGCACCGCTCCGGCCTCTTCGGCCGCCGCGACGCCCGCGCGAACATCACCCTCTGTGAGCGACTGGAAATGGGCGACCATGTCCTCGAGGGCGAACTGCCGCTCCTCGATGGCCCAGTCGTAGGTCTCGCGCACGCTGTTCGAGCAGGCCGGGAATGCTTTTCCCGTGGTCCGGTAAAGGGTCACGGGCTTGCGCTCCGGCAGGGTGAAGGACGGGGGCCGCGGCGTCATCCGCGTCTGGGACCTGGCGACCTCCTCGGCGAAAACCGGGGAGGCGGCGATCCGCGCGAGGATCCGACCGTAGTCGGCCAGGTGGGCGGCGAGGGCCGCGCCGCCGTCTTCATGCGCCGGCGGCGCGAAGGCGCGATAGGCCGGATCCTTCATCGCCTCGATGTTCAGCAACGCCAGCAGGGAGCGACCGTGCAGGGGCGTGATCGCGAAGGTCACATGCAGCGAGGGACCGTCGGTCGCCAGGGCGTCATGGTACCAGCCGCGCGGGAGATACAGGACGTCGCCGGCCTGCATCGTCACCTGCTGCATCAGCGCCCCGCGGCTCTGTTCGAACCAGCGTCGGGTGGCGGCGTCGTCGGGGAAATTCTCGATCGGATTGTCGGCGCGGTTTTCGTACAGGTTCCAGACCTTGGTTCCGCCGGTCTGGACGACGACCACGTCGTGATTGTCGAAATGGGTGCCGAAGGCCTGAACGCCCTGGAAAGAGCAATAGATGTTGGCGCCGATGCTGGCCGCGAAGGTCCGCGACAACGTCTCGCCGATCTGCATCAGCGGTTCGTGGATGGTCAGGACGTCATTGGCGATCAGGCTGGCGCCGGCGGACAGGAAGACCTCGACCTTCTGCGGCCAGGGTCGCATGACCTCGCCCTGCGGAGTCGCGACCGGGTGGCAATACTGGTCCGGGGGCACGGCGACATAGTTCCGCATCAGCCGCAGATGGGCCGCGCTCCAGAGCGAGCCCTGACCCAGCAGACGGTTGAAGTCAGCCCAGGTGAGGATCGCGGCCTTACGGTCGTCGCCCGCAGCGGGGATGTGCAGTGGCTTGCGGCCGACGTACTCGGCCAGGAACTGCTCGGGCGAGACGGGATGCAGAAGGTCGTCCAGGCTGTGCATGGCCGAACAAGTATGACGGCTGCCCCTCGCTGTCGATGCGGCGCGCGTTCAGATCGGCTTGAAGACGCCGAGGCGGATCGAGGCCTCGAAAGCCTCGTTCAGCGCCGGCTCGGAGATGAAGTCGAACTGGGCGATGACGTCCTCCATGGCGAACTGGGGCTGGCCCAGCGCCCATTCGATCGCGACCCTTGCGGGGCCCGACACACGGGGCGGCGTCAGCCCGGTCGGTCGGAACAGGGTCAGGGTCCGACGTTCCGGCAGGCCATAGGGCGCCGAGCGGGGAATGAGGCGTTCCTGGGCCATCAGGACCTCGTCCCGGAAGGCCGGAAGGGCGGACAGTTCGGCCAGGCGGGCGCCCAGCCGCGCCAGATGATCGCCCAGTCGCGCGCCCCCGTCGGTCCCCGGTGGAAACCACGCCCGAAACGCCGGGTCCTGCATCGCCGCGGACTCCAGCAGGCCGAACAGCACTCGTCCGTGCATCGGGGCCACGGAGAAGGTCACATGCAGCGATGCGCCCTCGGTGGTCATGGCGTCGTGATACCAGCCGCGGGGCAGGTACAGCACATCGCCCGCTCGCATCCGGACCTCGGTCATCAGGCGCCCGCGGGTCTCCGCGAACCAGCGACGTCGGTCCGCCTCGTCGAGATCGAAGCTGACCGGATCGTCCGCGCGGTTCTCGTAGAGCCGCCATGTCTTCTCTCCCTCCACCTGGACGGCGAAGACATGATGCAGATCGAAATGGGTGTCGAAGCCCTGCACGCCGCTGAACGAGCAATAGACGTTCGCCCCAACCACCCCCGCGAACGCGCGGGCCAGATGGTTCGACAGGTCGCGCAGTCCGGGTGTCAGCTGCTGGACATCGCCGGCGATCAGGCTGGCTCCCATCGCCAGCAGGGTCTGCACCTTTGCCGGGGCAGGCCGCAGCGAGGGTCCTGACTGCGACTGGGCCGGGGCGCAATACTGCTCTACCGGAATGGGCTGGCCGTTGAAAACCAGCTTGAGGCTTTGCGCTGTCCAGATCGAACTCTGGTCCAGCAGGGCGTTGAACCGGTCCCAGTTGAGGAGGGCCCGCTTGGGCGCCCCTTCGTCCGCGGGAATGTGCAGCGGTTTTCGGTCGTTGTAGTCCGCATCGAACCGGTCGCGCGTGATCGGATGCAGAAGTTCGTCCAGAGTGGTCATGCCGAAAGGCTAGAACGGGCGCCCGCCCCTGTCGATGAGAGCCCATGCCCGCGCCGCTGAATCCCGACCAGATCGCCGCCGCGCGCGAGGCGTTGGTCGCGCTCGACCCGGCGCTCGCCCAGGCACACGCCCGGACGCCGGCTTTCGAGTGGCGTTGGCGACCCGGCGGCTATGAAGGCCTGTTCCGCATGATCGTGGACCAGCAGGTCTCGGTCGCGGCCGCCGCCGCGATCTGGAAGCGGGTGGTCGACGGCCTCGGCGGCGAGATCACGCCCCGGTCCGTTCTGGCGCGGGATCACGAACAACTGCGCGCCTTCGGCTTGTCGGGCCAGAAGGCAAAGTACGGCCATGAGATCGCGCAGGCCCATGTCGACGGCCGCATCGATTTCGACCGTCTGGAGCGGTTGTCGGACGAGGAGGCGATCGCCCGACTGGTCGCCATCAAGGGGGTCGGCAGATGGACCGCCGAGACCTTTCTGATGTTCTGCGAGGGCCGTCAGGACGTCTTCCCCGGCGGAGACATCGCCCTGCAGGAGGCGATCCGCTGGGCCGACGGCGCGGCCCTGCGGCCGACCGAGAAACAGGCCTGGGCCCGCGCTGAAATCTGGCGGCCCCATCGCAGCGTGGCGGCGCATTTGCTTTGGGGATGGTATGGAGCGGTCAAGCGCGGCGAGGTCGTGCTGGAGGAGCATCCCGCGTGAGCCCGATCGTCGATCCCGCCCTGACCGACCCCGAGACCGTGCTGGGCGCGCTCGACTTCGCCGGCGTGGCCGTGTTCGCCGCCACCGGCGCCCTTGCGGCGGCGCAGCAGCGGCATGACCTGGTCACCTTCGCCTTCTTCGGCGCCATCACCGGCGTCGGCGGCGGGACCCTGCGCGACCTGCTGATCGGGGCGCCGGTCTTCTGGGTGCAGGACTGGCGCTATATCGCCGTCTGCCTGCTCGCCTCGCTCGCCGTGTGGATGCTCGGCTCCCGTCCGTGGCGGTTCCGGGCCCTGCTCTGGCTCGATGCGATCGGGCTGGCCGCCTATGGCGTCATGGGCGCGGCCAAGGCCGAGGCCTTTGAGGTCGCGCCGCTGATCTGCATCGTCATGGGAGCCCTGACCGCCTGTTTCGGCGGCGTGGTGCGCGATCTGCTGGCCGGCCAGCCGTCGATCCTGCTGCGGCGTGAGATCACCGTCTCCGCCGCCCTGCTGGCCGCCACCGTCTTCGTCGCGGCGCGCGCCCTCGGCCTCGACGCCTGGCCCGCCGCCCTGATCGCCGCCCCCTGCGGCTTCGCCCTGCGCGCCGGCGCCCTGGTCTGGGGCTGGAGCCTGCCCGCCTTCCCGGGGACCCCCTCGAGAGGCTGAGCGTTACGGAATCGTCGTTCCGCGGTCATCGCCAAGCCGTCGAATCAAGGCTAGGCTTCGGATACAGCTAGGGAAGGAGACGTGTCTTCAGTCCGGTCGCGTCGATGATCCTCTCCCGAACGGCGAGGGCCTGATGCAGGTCCAGAGCCGCCCCCCGTCCGGCTGGCCCGCGCTGGTGCTGAACGCCGACTTTCGTCCGCTCTCCTACTATCCGCTGTCGATCTGGCCTTGGGAGGAAGTGGTCAAGGCGGTCTATCAGGACCGCGTCGATGTCGTGTCGACCTACGACAAGGTGGTCCGCAGCCCCTCGATGGAAATGGTCCTGCCCAGCGTCATCGCGCTCAAGAGCTATGTCGATCAGGACCGCCAGCCCGCCTTCACCCGTTTCAACGTCTTCCTCCGCGACGGCTTCACCTGCCAGTATTGCAGCGCCACCAGCGAGCTGACCTTCGACCATGTCATCCCTCGCTCGCGGGGCGGCCGCACCACCTGGGAGAACATCGTCGCCGCCTGTTCGCCCTGCAATCTCAGGAAGGGCGGCCGCACGCCGCAGCAGGCCGGCATGCCCATCCGCCGCGCCCCCCATCGCCCCAGCGCCTGGCAGCTCCAGCAGTTCGGCCGCCGCTTCCCGCCGCGCTATCTGCACCAGAGCTGGCAGGACTATCTGCTTACGCAGTGGGTGTGTGACGCCAGGGACAGCGTGGAGCCGCTGGGAGATCAGAGCGTCATAAGGGCCTTCCCGGCCGGCCGGGGCACTCGCCGCAGAGCTCATGCGAGACCGGGACCTGATGAAGGCCCCCAAATGGCGGCGACCGGCTAGACCAACCGGCGCCCTGAGCCCGGAGTCATGTCAGCGCCGCCTCCGCCGCGGCCAGGTCCTCGGCCGTGTTGATATTGATGAAGGGGTCGCCTCCCTCGACGGGCCATTCCACGACGGCGCAGCCGACGGCTTCGCTCAGTCCGCGGAGGGACAATCGCCCCTCGCCCGCTCGTCGCACCAGGGTCGGCACGGCGGCGGTGCGCCACAGGGCGCAGACCGGATGCAGCCGTCCGTCGCTGGCGGCGACTGCGACCCCGATGTCAGGCGCCAGGGCCTGCTCAAGCCGATGGCGCAGATCGAGCGGCAGGAAGGGCATGTCGCAGGGGAGGGTTAGCACCCGATCGGCGCAGGCGTCCGCGGCCCAGGCCAATGCCGAGAGCAGGCCCGCGAGCGGGCCCTCGATCCCGGGTGCATCCAGCACGACTGTCCCGCTGAAGCCCTCGACCTGTTCGAGGGTGCGCGCGACCAGAATGACGGGCGCCGCCGCACCGTGCGCGTTCGTCAGGGCGAGATCCAGAAGCCGGGTTCCGCCGAGCAGCCGGCGCGGCTTGTCTCCGCCGATCCGCCGTCCCGCCCCGCCGGCGAGGATCGCAACCACCAGGCTCATTCAACCGGCTCCGGGCCGCCGCGGGACCGGTGGGCGCGAGGCGGCCCGGGGCGCGCCGCC